>NZ_DATMRL010000639.1:0-19938 GCF_035566355.1 Pedobacter sp. | reverse complement strand
CTTCACAAAAAGGTACCTGTTTGTGAAGAAAGTGTGACGGAGGTGTGTACAAGGTGTGGAGATGTCCTTTTCTTGTGAAGAACCTGGCTTATCCCTGCAGCATCCATTTGTTCCTGGTTTCTAAAAATTATATCACATTATTTTTTATTGCCAGGTAACTTTTCTACTATATTTACCTCTAAATAAGTAAATAGCAAACCGGGGGATGAAGAAGACGCATGCATAATATCAATATAAAGGAATTGGCCAGGGCACTGAACCTGTCTACTTCAACAGTTTCAAGAGCGTTTAGAGACAACAGTGATATCAGCAAGGGAACGAAACAAAGGATACTAGCGAAAGCCAAAGAACTTAATTACCAGCCCAACCACTATGCGAGTAACCTCCGGGAGCAACGCAGCAAGACAATTGCGGTTATCGTGCCCGAACTTGCCAATAACTTTTTTTCCCAGGCCATTCATGGAATAGAACGTATTGCGAGAGAGAAGGGCTATCATATCCTGATCTATGCCACAGAGGATGAATATGAGAAAGAGGTTTCTTTTATCCACCACCTGCACAACGGCCGGGCTGATGGAATTATTATGTCGGTATCCGGAGAGGCCAATGACCATACTTATTTAAATGAGCTGGCTCAGAAACGCCTGCCTCTTGTCTTTTTTGACCGTGTTTATGAAGATATCGTAACCCCCCGTGTCATCACCAACGATTACGACAGCAGCTTTTCTGCTGCGGAACACCTGATCAAACAAGGCTGTTCCAGAATTGCTTACCTGGTGATCAATAAAAACCTATCCATAGGTAAGACCAGAATGCAGGGCTATATTGATGCGTTAGAGAAGTATCATATCTCTTTTGATGACCGCCTGATTGTAGACTGCAGCAACAGTTATAAAAAGAACAATACCATTTTAAAGAAAATGCTGAAAGAGTTGAAGCCAGATGGGGTTTTTACCTCAGTAGAACGTTTGGCCTTTGCTACTTATTATGCCTGTTATGATCTGGATATCAGAATCCCTGACGATCTTAAGGTGATCGGTTTTTCCAGCCTGGAGATCGCCCCATTACTCAATCCATCCTTAACCACAATTACCCAACCAGCTACCGAAATAGGGGTAGAAGCCGCCATGCTTTTGTTCAAAATGCTGGAGTCTCCGGAGTCGGTAGATGTTAATAAAAAAGTGGTACTGGATTCTAAATTAATCAAGCGAAAATCGACTGAAAAAAAGGCTTAAAAATGATGTTTTTTTAGCCCTCAAAATCACCACTTATTGTTAAGTTTTTTTGATGTTTTTGTTAAAACGCGCAGAATTTGGTGTTTTTTATGCTGACCATTGTGGTTTAATCGTCAGTATTTTCGGGAACGTTCCCGGTATCGTTCCCGAAAATACTATTAAAAACAGCTTAGTGTATCAATTACACTTTAAATCCTGATTTTTGTTTGTAAATAATTGATTTTCAGAAGTAAAAATATTTGGTGTGTATTTTTTGATTAAATTGAATTGCGAATTTTTGAGGTTTTTTGGAGTTGTTTTTAGTATAAAATATGGTGCTGAAAAAAAATAAAATATAAAATTTTGAATTCTCGATGCCTAATGTAAATTTACCCTAAGTGTTATACACTCTGATTGTTAACCAAATATTTACACTTAAAAACGAGTTCAGAATATGAAAGTTTTTTACCTCCTTAAGCCTTGTTTACTCCTGCTAATTGTCTTGTCAACTTTCGCAGCAAAGGCACAAACCAGCTCCTTAGCTGGAAGAGTATTGGATGAGACGGGGCTACCTCTTCCCGGCGCGTCTGTTCAGATCAAAAGTTTGGGCAAAAGTACAGTAACTGATGCCGCAGGGAAGTTCCGCTTAACAGGGCTTTCTAATGGCTCGTTTGAGGTAACAGTAAGCTATATCGGCTATACGCCAACGTTGCAAACGGTTTCTGTGTCTGGAAATACAACTTCAGATTTTTCAGTAAAGCCGGATGCCCAAAACCTGAATGAGGTGGTGGTGATTGGTTATGGTACTGCAGAAAAGAAGAATCTTACCGGTTCCATTACGACGGTAAGTTCCAAAGATTTTCAAAAGGGACCGGCCACAACACCCGAGCAATTGATCCAGGGTAAAGTTCCAGGGGTGAATATAATTACCAGTAGTGGCCAGCCCGGAGTAGGAAGTCAGATCCGTATTCGCGGTGGCGCATCACTGAATGCCAGCAACGACCCGCTGATTGTAGTTGATGGGGTTCCGTTTAGTGGTACAACGATTGACAATGCACCAAATCCTTTGTCTTTAATTAATCCTAACGACATTGAAACCTTTACAGTTTTAAAAGATGCAAATGCTACGGCAATTTACGGATCAAGAGCTTCTAACGGGGTAATTTTGATCACCACAAAGAAAGGTGGTTCTGGTGAACCTGTAATCAACTTCAGTACCAGTAATTCTGTAGCCACAGTAGCTAAAAGAGCGAGTGTTCTATCTGCAGACCAAATCAGGTCTTTTGTAAATGATAATCCAAATGCAGAATATGCAACAGGTAAAACTTTTGTATCCTTATTGGGAAATGCCAATACCGACTGGCAGGATCTTATTTACAGAAATGCTTTTGCAACAGATAATAACCTGAGCATGTCTGGAAATTTCCATGGTGTACCTTACCGGGTTTCCGGGGGTTATTTAGATCAGCAGGGTTTGTTGTTGACCGATAAATTTTCACGTGCATCGGGTGGGATTACCATTTCTCCAAGATTATTTACCGATCACTTGAAAATTGATCTGAATTTAAAAGGAGCTTTAACGGAATCCCGTTTTGGAAATTCGGATGCTATTGGTGCGGCTTTGCAGTTCGACCCAACACAATCCCCTTATGCCACTAATCAATTTGGCAACTACTTTGAATGGTTAAGGGCAGACGGGAGCTTAAATCCCAACGCGCCGCGTAACCCACTGGCTTTAATCAATCTGAAAAATAATAATGGTAAAGCGCAAAGGAGTTATGGAAATGCGAAATTTGATTATTCCTTTCACTTTCTGCCAGAATTGCACGCCAACTTGAATTTGGGGTATGATGTTTCTAATGGCTCAGGAAGTATTTTTGTTCCAGCTTATGCTGCCATGAATTCTTCAACTAACGGATCAGTAACTCAGTCTCTAAGTACTTCAAGTAGCAAAATTTCTGAATTCTATTTCAGTTATATAAAAGACGTTCCCAGTATCCGCAGCCGTTTTGATGCAACAGCTGGTTACGGTTATTATGATAATTCCAAAACCACCTATAATTATGCTTCTTACAATGCGCTTGGCGGTTTGATCACAACACCTAGATTTCCGTATGCTGTAGAGCGTGATAAATTGTTGTCTTATTATGGAAGGTTGGTTTACACTTTTGCTGATAAATATATTTTATCTGGTACGATGCGTGCTGATGGATCTTCGAGATTTGCAGAGTCAGGCCGTTGGGGTTATTTTCCTTCTGTTGGCTTGACCTGGAAAATTAATCAGGAGAATTTCCTGAAGGAAAGTAAATCATTGACAGATTTGAAACTGAGGTTGAGCTATGGGGTAACCGGAAATAAAGACGGTGATAAAATTGGAAACTACAGTTATCTGGCAAAGTATTATGCCAACAGTACAACCGGACAATATCAAATTGGTAACCAATTCTATGATTATTATGCACCCTCTGCTTATGACCCGGATTTGAAATGGGAAACAACCTCAACCTATAATGCCGGTTTGGATTATGGATTGTTTGGTGGCCGGATTTATGGTGCTTTGGATGTATATTATAAAAAGACAAAAGATCTGTTGAGCCTCATCAATATTCCCGTGGGAACCAATTTTAACAATACCCTGGTTACCAACGTAGGTAATATGGACGTTCGGGGTGCTGAGTTCAGCTTGAATTTTGCTGCAATAAAAACGGATGATATTCAATGGGATTTTGGTTTTAACGTGTCTTACAACAAGAGAAAAGTTACAAATTTAACCCTGAACCCAAATCCGTCGGGTAAAGTTGGTGCCGGAGATATTACTGGTGGAACTGGTATAACCATTAAGTACAATGCGGTTAATCAGATACCAGGGGCCTTTTTCGTTTACAAACAGGTTTATGATGCGAATGGAAAACCATTGGAAGGTGTTTATGAGGACTTAAATGGAGATGGTGTAATCAACTCCAGCGACCAATACTTCTATAAATCACCAGATCCTACAGTGACTACTGGCTTTAATACCTCGTTCAGCTATCACAAATGGACCTTGAGTACAGCACTGCGTGCAAGTTTTGGTAACTATGTGTATGATAATGTTTCTTCGAACTTTGGTGTAAGAAGTAACATTATGAGTCCTGCTGGCGTAATCAATAACGCTAGTGTAGATTTCCTGAATACGGGCTTTACCAATAATAGCAATACATTTCTAAGCGACTATTATGTCAAAAATGCGTCCTTCTTAAAAATGGATAATGTGGCGCTGTCTTATAATGCAGGGAAGATCTTCAAGAACAGAAATACCACCTTACGTGTAACGGCAAACTGTCAGAATGTATTTGTCGTTTCTAAGTACAAAGGTATTGACCCGGAGCTGACTGATGGTATTGATTATAAATTATACCCTAGGCCAAGAACATACACTTTAGGTTTAAATGTTGGTTTTTAATTCAAGATAAAAATGAAAAGTTACTCTAAAATAGTAATGACATCAGTGGTTTTGCTGCTGTCTTTAAGTTCATGTAAAAAGAACGATTTAAATTTAAAACCAACGAATGACTTAACTGCAGATGTGGTGTATGCAACACCTGCTGGTTATAAGGCTGAATTGGTTAAATTATATGCCACTTATGGACTGACCAGCCCTACGGGGTCTGATGATAGTGATATTGGTGGTTTAAACTCTGGTTTTGCTGATTTTTTAAGGTTATTCTGGACTTCACAGGAACTGACAACGGACGAGGCGGTGTGCGCCTGGGGTGATACCGGAATTCCAGAACTGGACAATTCTACCTGGAATGCTGATAATCAATTTTTAAGAGGATTATATTCTAAAGCCATTTTACAGATTACCTTTTGCAATGAATATCTGCGGGAAAGTACCCCAGAGAAGCTGGCAAGCCGTAACATTACGGGTACAGACGCAACCAATGTACAGCGCTACCGTGCTGAAGCGAGGTTCCTGCGTGCCTTCCAGTATTGGGTGTTGATGGATGCTTTTGGTAACCCGCCATTTGTAACAGAGAATGACCCCATTGGAAAAACATCTCCAAAACAAACCACCAGAGCAGCGCTGTTCTCCTATGTAGAATCTGAGCTTAAAGCCATTGACGGTGATCTTGCAGATCCACGAAGCAATGAGTATGGACGTGCAGATAAAGGTGCAGACTGGGCTTTACTGGCCAGATTGTATCTGAATGCTCAGATCTATACCGGAACTGCAAAATATACTGAGGCGATTACTTATTCCAGTAAAGTAATAGGCGCAGGTTACGCCTTAAAAGCAAATTATAAAGACCTGTTTCTTGCTGATAATAACGTAAACAATAATGAAACGATTTTGACGATTAATTATGATGGTGTACGTGGTACCAATTATGGTGGAACGACCTTTATTATTAATGCGGCAATCAATGCAGACATGAACCCAGCTTCTTATGGTGTACCTTCAGGCGGATGGGGCGGAAATCGCACCCGTCAGAACTTACCGGCTTTGTTCCCTGATGCAAATGGCGTTGCAGATAAGCGTGGTATTTTCTTTGGAGATAAGCGTACGGTAGATGATATTGCCGTGTTTACAGATGGTTTGAGAGTAACTAAGTTTAAAAATGTGACTTCAACTGGCGTAACACCTCCATCTTTAAATGGAACTTTCAGTTCACTGGATTTTCCTCTGTTCCGCTTGGCTGAACAATACCTGATCTATGGTGAGGCAGTGATGCGTGGTGGTGCAGGCGGCAGCCAGTCTCAGGCTTTAACATATGTGAACAATTTGCGCCAACGTGCTTATGGCAATGCTTCAGGAAATGTATCGGCTCTAACCGTTGACTTTTTCTTAGATGAGCGTGGAAGAGAGTTGTACTGGGAGGGACACCGTCGTACGGACCTTGTACGTTACGGTAAATTTACAGATGCAAGTTACTTATGGCCATTTAAAGGCGGTTCGAAATCTGGAGCAGGTCTTCCAGCCTACCGTAACTTATATCCGATTCCAGCTGCGGACCTGGTTGCCAATCCGAATCTGGTTCAAAACACAGGTTATTAATTATTCAATCAATAAAATATGAAATCAATTTTTTTAAAATCCATTTCCCTTGTTTTATTAACGATTGGATTATGGTCTTGTAAAAAGGATGAAACAAAGACAGTGTCTGATGTGAGTCCTGCAGGTACACTTACTGCATCTGCAACAAGTTTGAATTTAGTTCAGGCAAACGCCACAAAACCGGCACTTACGTTGACTTTTCCTGCACCGACCGTTACCGGATATCAGATTCCTGTAACTTCGACCCTACAGTTTGCACTTGCAGGGACGGGTTTTAAAGTGACAAAGGAGATCGTGGCCACAACGACAACTTATTCTCCAACAGTGAACGATTTTAATACCATGTTGCTTGCGCTTGGGTTAAAAATCGGGGTCTCAGGCCAGGTAGATGTAAGGTTGAAATCAGTGCCCGCACCAAATGCAGTGACTTATTCTAATGTGATCACCATTACAGCGACACCTTATCTGGCTTCTGCATGGATCTATGCCCCTGGTGCTTATCAAGGATGGAATCCTGCAACTGCAGATAGTCTGGTTTCTTTAACCAGTAATGGCATATATCAGGGAATTATTAATTACCCGGCCGGACAACTGGAATTCAAAATCACACCTGCGAAAACCTGGGATGTTTCTTACGGCGATGGCGGTGGCGGTACTTTGAGTACTTCCGGAGGTAACCTAAATGCAGGGGTGGCTGGACTTAAGCTGGTGACTGTAGACATGAATGCGAAGACCTGGACCATTACAAATGCGAATGTTTGGGCTATTATTGGTAGTGCAACGCCAAAAGGTTGGGATGCTGATACCGATATGAAATACATTAACGACGGTAAGGGTGGATATAAGATCACCGTTGATCTGGTTGCTGGTGAGTTTAAATTCAGAATGGCGCATGATTGGACGTTTAACTTTGGTGGAAGTATAGGTAGCTTGAGCTTAGGAGGTGGGAATCTTCCAATTGCCGCAGCAGGAAATTATACGATCACCTTCATTCCAGTTTATGGAACTGACGGAAAACCAGTGAGTGCTACTGCTACTGTGGTCAAAAACTAACTTAATCTTTCCCCTGCAAATGTCATTTGCAGGGGAATTTAAAAATCTTTTACCGGTCATTCTCACCTGAAGACCCTCTGCAGATCCCCAATTTAAATTACAATAATCCGAATATCAGATGAAGAAATTATCCCTTTTATTTTTATTAACGATTTTAAATTTGTGGGCCCATGCCCAGAAGCTGGAGCGTATAGAACCGATGTTCTGGTGGGTTGGTATGAACAATCCTAAGCTTCAGCTGCTGGTTCATGGAGAGCAGATCGCATCACTTGATGCCCAGCTGAATTATCCCGGTGTTAAACTGGCAGGGGTGCATAAAGTAGAAAATCCAAACTACTTGTTCCTGGATCTGGAGATTAGCTCCGAGGCCAAAGCGGGTAAGTTTCCAATTGTATTTGCGCAAAACGGAAAGAAAAAACAACAGTATATCTATGAACTAAAGAACAGAAACCAAAGTAGGGGAAGGATACAGGGTGTAACCAGTAAAGACTTGATTTATTTACTGATGCCAGACCGTTTTGCCAATGGTGATCCTAAAAATGATGTCGTGAAAGGACTGCAGGAAACCACCCTTAACCGGGATTCTATGTATTACCGCCATGGCGGAGATATCCAGGGTGTGATCGATCACCTGGATTATTTAAAAACCCTGGGTGTAACCACCATCTGGATGACCCCGGAAATTGAAAATGACATGGCCAATGCTTCTTACCATGGTTATGCGGCAACAGATAATTATAAGATAGACCCCCGTTATGGCAGCAATGAGTTGTATAAAACTTATGTGGATAAAGCCCATGAAAAGGGATTAAAGGTCATCAAAGATATTGTACACAATCACATCGGAACAGGTCATTATCTGTTTAAAGACATGCCGATGAAAGATTGGGTAAACCAATGGCCTGTTTATACCCAAACCAGCTATCGCGATCAACCGGTAATGGATATCCATGCATCTGAAGCCGACCGTAAAAAAATGCTGGATGGCTGGTTTGTGCCTTCTATGCCTGATTTAAATCAGAGAAACCCGTATGTACAGAATTACTTAAACCAGAACCACATCTGGTGGATCGAATATGCCGGAATAGATGGCTTAAGACTGGATACTTATCCTTATAATGATCCGGAATATATGGCCGACTGGGCCCAAAAGTTAAAAGCGGAATTTCCTGACCTGTCTATTTTTGGAGAGACATTGGTCAATTCCGTAGCCAGCCAGGCCTTTTTTACTGGTGGAAATACGGTAAACCGGGGTTTCGACACCCATTTGCCGGGTATTACAGATGCTGTAGTTAAGGATGCAGTCTATGAAGCCCTAAATGGCAAATCCGGCTGGACCGATGGTATCTATCGTTTGTATGCCACACTTTCTCTGGACTTCCTGTACCAGGACCCAACACGGAATGTGATATTTATGGATAACCACGATATGAGCCGTTTTTATTCTATGGTAAATGAAGATTTCGATAAATACAAAGCCGGACTTGCTCTGATCTTTACCATGCGTGGTATTCCACAGGTGTATTATGGTACCGAGATCCTGATGAAAAATTATTCAAACCCGGACGGCCTGGTACGGTCTGATTTTCCAGGAGGATGGAAAGGTGATAAAACGGATAAATTTACGGCTGCGGGACGTACGAAGAAAGAGAACGAAGCTTTCAATTACTTCAGCAAACTGGCCAATTTCCGAAAAGGCAGTGAGGCATTACAAACCGGAAAGATGATGCAGTATGTACCTGAGGATGGAATTTACGTTTACTTCAGGTACAGTGACCCGAACCAGGCTGCAAAAACCGTTATGGTGATCATCAATACAGAAGATAAAGTGAAACAATTGAACACCTCAAGGTTCAGCGAGCGGATGAAGGGAGCTCATGCTGCCCTGGATATCGTGAGTGGAGAAAATATCAGTTCAATTCAAACCTTAACCGTACCTGCTAAGTCATCGCTGGTACTGGAGTTACAATAAAAGCCCTGCAATGCAAAACAATTTACCTGAAAAACAAATCGCTTGCCTTTTTGATCTCGATGGTGTCCTGGTGGACACCGCAGTTTATCATTATAAAGCCTGGAAACAGCTGGCCAATACACTTGGCTTTGATTTCACAGAAGCACAAAATGAACATCTGAAGGGTGTAAACCGGATGCGTTCCCTGGATATGATCCTGGACTGGGGCGGTGTAGAGAAAACAGAAAAGGAAAAAGAAGTACTGGCCACGCAAAAGAACGAATGGTATGTTGCCATGATTAACAAAATGACAGCAGCAGAGGTATTGCCGGGATCGATAGATTTGCTGGAAAATTTACGTGCCGGAGGGATTAAGATTGCCCTGGGCTCTGCAAGTAAAAACTCTTCAACCATTTTGGAAAGAACGCAGCTTACTCATTTTTTTGATGCCATTGTAGATGGAAATGTGGTTTCTAAATCTAAACCTGATCCTGAAGTTTTTGTAAAAGGGGCAGAATTACTTGGCGTACCTGCAGAAAACTGTGTTGTTTTTGAAGATGCACAGGCGGGTATAGAAGCTGCCCTGGCCGGGCATATGAAATCTGTAGGCGTTGGTGAGGAGGAGAACCTAAAAGGTGCAGACTTATATGTTAAAAACCTTTCACAGATCAGTGTGAAAGAAATTATTTCCCTAGTCATAAGATAAGATCCTGTTCAGCAGGTTTAAATAAAGCATAAAGATGAAGAATTATATAAAGCCAGAAGAGTGGAACATCATAGAGGAAGGTTTTGATCCTCATTTAAATAAGATATCAGAAAGCATTTTTAGCATTGGCAATGGCCGTATGGGGCAGCGGGCCAATTTTGAAGAGCAATATAGCGGAGAGACTTTGCAGGGAAATTATGTTGCAGGGGTATATTATCCAGATAAAACACGAGTGGGCTGGTGGAAAAATGGTTATCCGGATTATTTTGCGAAAGTATTAAACGCGGCGAACTGGATTGGGATCAACCTGAATGTGGATGGAGAAACCCTGGATCTGAGTCTGTGTAAAGTAAGCGGCTTTAAACGTTTGCTGAACATGAAGGAAGGCTATCTGGAACGCTCTTTTACTGCGGAGCTGGCCAGTGGGAAAAAACTGGAGATTCGCTCTACACGCTTTTGCAGCATTGCGGACGATGAAATTGCAGCTTTGCATTATCAGATCATTCCCTTGAACTTTGAAGGTATATTAAGCATTTCTTCTTTCACCGACGGAGATGTAAAAAACCAGGACTCCAATTATGAAGAAAAATTCTGGGATCTGGTGCATGAAGCATACGAAGGAGATACCTCTTTCTTAACACTGCGCACTAAAAAAACAGCTTTCGAGGTATGTACAGCAGTACAAACTTCGGTCTTGAAAAATCACACCCAACTGAGTTTGACAACAGGAGAGGTTGTAAAAGATAAATACCTGTCTTGCACGGTGAGTGTGGAAGTGAAAACGCAGGACTGCATTGATATCTATAAAATAGCGGCCAACCTGTCTTCCATGAATTATGCAAAAGAGCTGCTTCAGGAAGAGAGCGCAAAGGCCATTGCCAGAGCATCTCAAAGAGGTTTTGAACAGTTGCTGGCCGATCAGGCTGCGGCATGGGCAACAAAATGGGAAGAAAGTGATATCCTGATTGAAGGTGATGTGGCTGCGCAGCAGGCCATCCGGTTCAATATTTTCCAGCTTAATCAAACCTATACAGGTAAAGATGCCAGGCTCAATATTGGCCCAAAAGGTTTTACCGGAGAGAAATACGGAGGTTCTACCTATTGGGATACCGAAGCCTATTGTATTCCTTTTTATCTTTCTACTGCACCGGCAGAGGTGGCTAAAAATCTTCTGGTCTATAGATATAAGCATCTGGGTAAGGCGATTGAAAATGCCGAGAAGCTGGGTTTTAGCCATGGAGCAGCTTTGTATCCAATGGTGACCATGAATGGCGAAGAATGCCATAACGAATGGGAGATCACCTTTGAGGAGATCCACAGGAATGGTGCGATTGCTTTTGCCATCTTCAATTATGTGCGTCATACCGGCGATGAGGCTTATCTTCAGGAATATGGACTGGAAGTACTGATCGGTATTGCCCGTTTCTGGAAACAGAGGGTAAACTGGAGTACGGAAAAGAATAAGTATGTGATGCTGGGGGTAACCGGACCAAACGAATACGAAAACAACATTAATAACAACTGGTATACCAATACGCTGGCGGCATGGTGTTTAAATTATACTATTGAGGCGGCAAAGATTGTGGAAACAACTTCGCCGGCAGATTACAAGCGGATTGTGGCCAAAACCAGTTTGCAGCAGGAAGCTGAATTTGCGGGCTGGAAGAAAGTGGCCGATCAGATGTATTTTCCGTATGATGAAAAGGAAAAGGTTTTCCTGCAGCAGGATGGCTATATGGATAAAGAACAGATCCTGGTAAGTGAATTGCCCGCAAGCGAACGTCCTTTAAACCAGAAATGGAGCTGGGACAGGATACTCAGGTCTGTCTTTATTAAACAGGCCGATGTATTACAAGGCATGTATTTCTTTGAAGACAATTATGACCTGGATACTTTGCGCCGAAATTTTAAATTCTATGAATCCAGGACCGTGCATGAGAGTTCTTTATCGCCATGTGTACACAGTATTCTGGCGGCGAAGTTAAACGATGAGGAAAAGGCCTATGAGTTTTACCTGCGTACTGCCCGCCTGGACTTGGACGACTACAATAATGATACCGAGGATGGATTGCACATTACTTCTATGGCCGGTACCTGGATGAGTATTGTAGAAGGTTTTGCAGGGATGCGGGTGAGAAATGGGCAGCTGCGGTTCCATCCTTTTGTACCTAAGCAATGGAAATCTTTTGCATTTACAGTAAATTTCCGTGGAACGACCTTGAAAGTGAATATTGAAGCTGGAAAGATCAGTATTACAAACGGCTCGGCAAAAACCATAGAAGTGATGGTATTCGACCAGGTATATCAGATTCCGCAAGGAGAGAAAACAATGACGTATGAATTATGCGTGTAATCCTTAAAAACTTAATTATAGTGATATTGGTTTTGTCTGGGACAGCAAGGACTTCCTTTGCACAAAAAACAGACAGGCCCGTAAATGTGCATATGGATCAGAAGAAAATAGTCATCTATCAATTGTTGCCGCGGTTGTTTGGTAATATGGGGACAGCCAATGTTCCTTATGGAACAATTGCGCAAAATGGTAGCGGTAAATTTGATGACATTAATGATAAAGCTTTAACAGGAATTAAAGAACTGGGTGTAAATTATGTATGGTACACAGGTGTGATTGCACATGCCAGCTTGACCGACTACAGTGCTTTTGGCATTCAGCCGGATGATGCGGATGTAGTGAAGGGACGTGCCGGTTCACCTTATGCCATCCGGGATTATTATGACGTAGATCCTGACCTGGCGAAAGATGTAAAGAACCGGATGGGAGAATTCGAGGCTTTAGTGAAACGGACACATCAGCAAGGATTAAAGGTAATCATCGATTTTGTCCCTAACCATGTGGCGCGCCGCTATCATTCTCCTGTTAAACCAACTGGTGCTATAGATTTTGGTGCTTATGATGATGTGAGAAAGGCTTTTAGTGCAGCCAATGATTTTTACTATATCCCAGGACAAGCTTTAGTGGTTCCGGCATCGGCAGATACCATAACAACAGCATTAAGTCCTTTGATGGACCATAAATTTAAAGAAGATCCTGCGAAAGCGACGGGAAACAATGTGTTTTCTGCATCGCCGAAGGCAGATGACTGGTATGAAACCGTAAAATTAAATTATGGGGTAGATTACCAGGGTGAAATGAAAGCTCACTTCTCTCCGCTGCCACCGGTGTGGACAAAAATGAAAGCGATCCTCTTGTATTGGGCAGCCAAGGGTGTGGATGGTTTCAGGTGTGATATGGCTGAGATGGTGCCGGTTGCCTTCTGGAACTGGGTGATTCCTGAAGTAAAGAAGGCTTATCCTCAAATTGTATTTATTGGAGAAGCCTATGATCCGAGAACCTATGAAACCTATTTTAATGAAGGAAAATTTGATTACCTGTACGATAAGGTAGGCTTATATGATGGATTAAAGAAACTGATCAGGAATGAGTCTTCAGCGGATGTTTCTGTTATTCCTGCTGCGCGTAAACTGGGTAATTCGGCTTATGAAAACCGGATGCTCCGTTTCCTGGAAAATCATGATGAAGAACGGATTGCTTCGGCAGGTTTTGCCGGACAACCAGAATATGCACTGCCGGCGATGGTAGTCTCTGCAACTTTAGGCGGAGGGCCTGTGATGCTCTATTTTGGGCAGGAAGTGGGAGAACCCGGAAAAGGTAAAGAGGGTTTTGGCGGAGATGATAACCGGACAACTATTTTTGACTATTGGGGTGTACCCGAACACCAGAAATGGATGAATCATGGTGCATTTGATGGTGCTTTACTGAATACTGAACAAGTAAAGCTGCGGGCATTTTATCAGAAATTGATGCAGATCAGTATTGGTTCAGAAGCCATATCCAAGGGAGGTTTTTACGAAGTCCAGCTGAAGGGAAATGGAAATAACAGAATGTATGGGTATATTCGGTATACCGACAAGCAGCGCCTATTGGTCCTGGTGAATTTCGACAGAATGCAAAGCCTGCAAACGCGTATTGACATCCAGCAGGATATATTGAATAAAAAACCTGTTTTAACAGCAAAAGACTTGCTCAGCGGACAGGTTGTTGTGCCCGTGTCCGGAACCTCAGTCGAGGTGAAAGTGGAGCCGGTATCAGCACAGATTATAGAATTTTAAACCATAGAAATGAGTATAAAAACCATCATCGAAAATCCAAAACTGAGCCTGGTACAAATTGTAAATATGAGTATTGGTTTCTTCGGTATCCAGTTTGGCTGGGACTTGCAGCGGGCCAATATGGGACGGATTTACGAAAATCTGGGGGCTAACCCGGATCAGGTGCCTTTGTTGTTCCTTGCAGCACCACTAACTGGTCTGCTGGTACAGCCGGTGATTGGTTATTTAAGCGACAGGACCTGGCACCCCCGATGGGGAAGAAGACGTCCTTATTTTATGGTAGGGGCAATTATCAGTTCCATTGCCCTGGTCTTTATGCCGCACAGCAGTGCTTTATGGATGGCTGCGGGATTACTTTGGATCCTGGATGTAGCGGGTAATGTAGCTATGGAGCCTTTCCGTGCCTTTGTAACGGATAAACTTCCGGATTCGCAGGTGAACAGAGGATTTATTATGCAGAGCATGATGATTGGGCTGGGTGGCAGTATTGCATCGGCATTGCCCTGGCTCATGAATAATATATTTCATCTGACCAATACGGCAGAGCAGGGCAGTATCCCTGAAAATGTAAAGTTCTCTTTTTACATTGGTGCTTTTTTCTTTTTGGCTTCGGTGCTGTATACGGTTTTTACAACCAAAGAATATCCGCCTGCAGATGTAGACTATAAAGAAAAAGTACTGGAAAGTAATAAGGGTTTTGGTGCTGGTGCTAAAGACATCTGGCACTCTTTATTAAATATGCCCAAGCGGATGCAGATTGTATCGTTGGTACAGTTCTTTACCTGGCCAGGTTTGTTTTTGATGTGGTTTTACTATACCACTGCTGTTGCGGTTAATGTATTTGGCGGGAAAGATGCGAGTGATCCTGTGTATGCGCATGGTGCAGATTTCGGAAGCTTGACCTTGGCTTATTACAGTGTAGTTACCTTTCTGTTTGCCTTAGTTCTGCCAAAGATTGCCGATAAACTCGGACGGAAAACCACACATGCCCTTTGTCTTCTCTGTGGAGCCATGGGCTTGATCAGTGTGGCCTGGGTACAGGATAAAAACATGTTGTACTTGTGTATGACTGGTGTCGGGATTGCCTGGGCAAGTATCTTGTCAATGCCTTATGCCATGCTCAGCGGATCGCTGCCAAAGAACAAGATTGGGATCTATATGGGGATCTTCAATTTCTTTATTGTACTACCGGAGATCATAGCTTCCCTCGGATTTGGCTGGCTGATGCGTGAGGTATTGCACAATGACCGTCTTTTAGCGGTACAGATAGGTGGGGTGCTGATGGTCGTTGCTGCTGTGATCTGTTATGTTTTTGTAAGAGAAAAACCTAAACTATAATCTAATGAAACCAACTTTGTTTATGGTACTGATTTTATCGGTATTGGCCTTGGCATGCAAAAAAAATAACCCGGGTACAGATCCGGTTACACCAGTTGATACCGGGCTTCCTTCAGGGGCGAAAGATGGTGCCGCCTTTATTAATAATGGGAAGTCGGCAATAGTAACCCTATATGCGCCGCTTAAAAAATCGGTTTCTTTGACGGGGGATTTTAACAACTGGCAGGGTACGGCCATGAAGAATACCGCAGATGGCAATACCTGGTGGGTACAAATAGACGGACTAGACCCTAATGTAGAATATGCCTATCAGTTCCTGGTTGACGGAACTTTAAAAGTGGCGGATCCTTATTGTCAGAAAGTACTGGATCCAGACAACGACACTTATATAGACAGTAAGACCTATCCCGGTTTAAGAACTTACCCTGCAGGTAAAACAACAGGTATTGTAAGTGTAATGCAGGGCAATCCGCCGGTATATACCTGGAAAAATACAACCACTTTTACACGGCCTGCAAAAGATAACCTGGTGGTTTATGAATTGCTGGTGCGGGATTTTACAGCAGATCATAATTATGCTTCCACCTTACAAAAACTGGATTACCTGGCTTCTCTTGGAATTAATGCAATAGAACTCATGCCGGTTAATGAATTTGAAGGTAATCTGAGTTGGGGCTATAACCCTTCTTTTTATTTTGCCCCAGATAAATATTACGGTACAAAAACGGCCTTACAGAATTTTATAGATGAATGCCACGGACGTGGTATTGCTGTAATTCTGGATATGGTTTTGAACCATTCTTTCGGGCAATCCCCCATGGTACAGCTGTATTTCGAAAATGGTAAGCCTGCGGCGAACAGCCCATGGTTTAATGTTGATCCCACTCATCCTTATAATGTTGGCTTTGATTTCAATCATGAGAAAGCAGCAACGAAAACTTTTGTGAAAAATGTGGTGAAGTTCTGGATGCAGGAATATAAAATTGATGGCTTCAGGTTTGATTTGTCCAAGGGCTTCACACAGAAAATCTCTACTGATGATGCTTCCTTTAGTGCTTACGATGCCAGCCGGATTGCAATTTGGAAAGAATACAATAATTATATCAAAAGTATAGATCCAAACAATTTCTATGTGATTCTGGAACACTTTGCTGATGCCTCTGAAGAGACTGTTTTGGCAGGCGAGGGAATGATGCTCTGGAACAACCTCAATTACAATGTCAATGAAGCTACGATGGGCTGGCTGGGCAATTCTGATTTTTCCTGGGCTTTTTTCGCGAAACATGGTTTTGCGAAGTCAGAAAACCTGGTCAATTTTATGGAAAGCCATGATGAGGAACGGACTATGTTTAAGAATATTAGCTATGGAAATGCTTCGGGAGGCTATAATGTGCAGGATTTGGGTACGGCTTTAAAAAGAGAGGAAATGGCTGCGGCATTCCTGTTCTCGGTGCCGGGGCCAAAAATGATCTGGCAGTTTGAGGAGCTGGGTTATGATGTTTCCATTGATTTTAATGGCCGTACCGGGAATAAACCTATTCATTGGGAGTATACGGATGATCCAAAACGCAAAGCTTTATATAATGCTTATGCTGCATTTATTCAGATGAAAAAGAAGAATAGCATTTTCAGTTCCCCTAATGCCAGCTATAATTTATCTGGGGCTGTAAAGTATATTAAATTGACAGATGCAACCAACACTGTTGTGGTGGTGGGTAACTTTGATGTGGTAGCCCAGGCGGCCAGTGTAAATATGGGAACTTCTGGAAACTGGTATGAATCAGGCAACAGCAGTCCGGTAAATTTCAGCAGCAGTACCTATACAAAAACACTCGCTCCTGGAGAATATCATATTTTTAGTAAAAGTGCTTTGAGTAATTAAGGATTTTTTTCTCTATTTTTACCGCCCACTTATGGAACAGATAAAAACGTCATTTGATTTTGAAAAACCTATTGCTGAACTGCTTCAGCAAATTGAGAAGGTAAAACAGGTTGCTGATAAAACCAAAGTAGATATGTCTGCTACCTTAACAGAACTTGAAGGAAAGCTGGTGGAAACCAGGGAAGCGACTTACCGCAACCTGACCGGCTGGCAGGAAGTTCAATTGTCCCGCCATGCGGAAAGGCCTCAGACGCTGGACTACATCGGAATGATCTGTGATGATTTCATCGAACTCCACGGAGACAGAACCGTTAAAGATGATAAGGCTATTATTGGTGGCTTTGCGACCATTAACGGACAAACGGTGATGATCATTGGTCATCAGAAAGGAAAGAACACCAAGGAACGTCAATACCGTAATTTTGGAATGGCAAACCCCGAAGGATATAGAAAAGCATTGCGTCTGATGAAGCTTGCTGAAAAGTTCAATAAGCCTGTAATTTCCTTTATTGATACGATGGGTGCTTATCCTGGTCTTGAAGCTGAAGAGCGCGGACAAGGGGAAGCCATTGCAAGAAACCTGCTGGAAATGTCTGTACTTCGCGTACCGATCATTTGCTTTATTGTAGGGGAAGGTGCATCCGGAGGTGCCCTGGGTATTGGTATTGGAGACCGGGTGTATATGCTGGAGCATACCTGGTATTCGGTGATCTCTCCTGAATCTTGTTCATCTATCCTTTGGAGAAGCTGGGATTACAAGGAGCGTGCAGCAGAATGCTTAAAGCTGACCTCTTCCGATATGTACAGCAATAAGCTGATTGATGGTGTCGTTAAAGAACCACTGGGTGGTGCACACCAGGATCCTGAACAGATGGGCATAACCCTTAAAGAACAGATCTTAAAAGACCTGAAAGAACTGGGTAAGAAAAATACAGATAAACTGATTACAGAAAGAATTGATAAGTTCTGCGCTATGGGTGTAGTTACTGAATAAAAAAATACCAGTATAAAAAGAAAGGGCTGCAATGATCATTGCAGCCCTTTCTTTTTTAAAGCCCCCGGGGTTTAGTTGCCCTGGGGAAAGAATGGTGCAAATCTGGATTCCAATGCACTGAATTGGTTCTTCAGGTTCTGGCTCAGTTTGGTTTGTTTATGCTGTTCGGCAGTATGTGCCATTTGATTCAGGAAGGACATACCCAGTTGTACATTCTGGCCTCCAACAAACCTGTTCTTGCTTTCAGATACATCTGCAAGATAGGTGAGTTCTTTTTGTATATAGGTTGCTGATTTTTCAATCAGGGCATTCGCTCTTGCAGTCTCACCCAGTATATACAGGTTCTCCGCCATAAAATAAGTACCCATCATAGAACGCATACCATAGAATCTATCCGGCATCACCTGGTAATATTTCTCCACGATCTTTTTAGCTTCGTCGATCTTACCTTCTTTGATCAGGCTGGATACAGAGGTATTGAACAGATTAGCGAAGATCGATACATCATCGGAAGATTGCTGATCCAGGTAGGTAGCGGTTTTAATATTACCCCATTTGAATTTGTTCATGATATTGTTGTACAATACTGGTGTGTTGACCAGGTCTTGTCTGCTGGAAGCGGCACTGTCTGCTTTCAGAGGCAATAAACGCATTGCTAATCCTTCAGTATATAAATAGTTGTCTAAACCATTGAACTGCTCTGAAGGTACGGTGCTTGCAAAATAGATAGGCCTTTTCCACTGGTTGTGTGCAAGAATGTCAAACATGGCCAGTGTACCTTTGGTTACATAGCCTTTATTGTATTTCCATTCCAGGGCGGGTACAATTTTACCGGCCTCTGCTGCGCTTACTGTGCCAGTACTGATCACCTCTGCAGGATTTACCGTTAATTTGAAGTTTTTGGTTGGGATGAAGTTTTCTTTTGTTCCGTTTTGAAGGGGAACTTTGTCTTCATCATTATCGGATAACAGAATGTCTACGATGTCTTTCAATTCAACAGGACCAGCAATATTGGCATCCTGATAATACATTACATCTCTAACACCCTGAACATACTGAGATTCTTTCATCGTGATCGGAAGTGGCGCGGATTCGTTTTGCTTGCGTCTCATTCCGTTGAGGTACCAGTCTGTATCAAATAAGCTCAGGTTGACCAGGCGGATGTCCGGCCTGATGTTTTCTACCTCCTGTGCGTACCATAGCGGATAAGTATCGTTGTCACCATAGGTGAAGAGGATGGCATTGGGTGCGCAGGACTGCAGGTAATCTACAGCGATATCATGGGCCACCATTTTAGTAGAACGGTTGTGGTCATCCCATCCCTGCTCTGCCATAATCACCGGAGCACATAGTAATCCAACCGCTGTTGCGGCAATAGCACCGTTTTTAGGGGTGATCTTTTTAAATAACCAGTCTTGAAGAGCCAGTACGCCCAGTCCTATCCAGATGGCAAAGGCATAGAAGGAGCCTGCGTAGGCATAATCCCTTTCCCTCGGCTCCAATGGCTTCTGATTTAAATATAATACAATGGCAATACCGGTAAAGAAGAAGAGTAAACCTACTATACCCGCATCTTTCTGATTGCGCTTAAAGTGCCATACGGCACCGATCAGTCCAAGGATTAAAGGCAG
>NZ_DATMRL010000638.1:0-5048 GCF_035566355.1 Pedobacter sp. | reverse complement strand
TTCGATGAGCTGCATAATGGCTACGCTGGTGAAAGTTTTGGTTACGGAGGCCAGTTCAAATTCTGAATTGATTTTCAGGCTGTCTCTGTGCAGATAGTCTGCCCAGCCTATGGCTTTTTCATAAATGATCTTGCCGTCTTTGGCCACCAGCATATTGCCGTTAAATCCATATTTCTTATGTAAATTCTGTACGAAATCTGCTATGAATTTATCCCCCTTTGCAGGATTGTAAACGAGTAAAAGACTGTCAGCTTTATCGTCATTTTGGGTTCTTACGCGAGGATCAACAGCGGCTTTTTTATTGGAAGAAGAGCAATTTGTAAATAGAAAAGTGGCCATAACAGCCACGGCCAGAATATTACGGTAGGTCATGAATTGATAAGTTCTTTTTAAAAGCTGGAAAAATAAGAAATAATACTCCTTTTAACGTAAAAGAGTTTTAAACATTATCATCTTCATTACATTTCCATATGAAGATAAACCTTAAATTTGCAGCAAAACTTATATAGATTATGAATTTTAGAACGGAACATGATACCATGGGTGAAGTGCAGGTGCCTTCCGATAAATATTGGGGAGCACAAACTGAACGGTCACGTAATAATTTTAAAATTGGTCCTGAAGCATCTATGCCTAAGGAAATAATACATGCTTTTGGTTATTTAAAAAAGGCTGCAGCATTAGCGAACCAGGAACTGGGTGTTCTGGCGGCTGATAAAAAAGACCTGATTGTTAAAGCTTGTGATGAAGTTATTGCAGGTAAACTGGATGATCAGTTTCCTCTGGTGATCTGGCAGACCGGTTCAGGTACCCAAAGTAATATGAATGCCAATGAGGTGATTGCTTACCGCGGACACGTGATCAATGGCGGCGAGCTGGGCGATGCAAAGAAAGTCCTCCACCCGAATGATGACGTGAATAAATCACAATCTTCTAACGATACTTATCCTACTGCAATGCACATTGCGGCCTATAAACAAGCTTCAGAAGTTACACTTCCCGGGTTGGAAAAACTGCAGGCAACTTTAAGTGCCAAGGCTGTTGAGTTTGCATCGATTGTGAAAACAGGTCGTACGCATTTTATGGATGCAACACCTTTAACTTTGGGCCAGGAATTTTCTGGTTACGCTCAGCAGATTACGAATGGGATAAGAGCAATTAAAAATGCTCTTGTCATGATCAGCGAACTTGCTCTTGGTGGTACTGCTGTAGGTACAGGTTTAAATACACCCAAAGGATACGATGTTTTAGTAGCGAAAAAAATTGCTGAACTGACGGGTCTGCCTTTCGTCACAGCTCCAAATAAATTTGAGGCGCTTGCTGCACATGATGCGATGGTGGAGCTTTCTGGTGCTTACAAAAGAGTGGCGGTTTCTTTAATGAAAATAGCTAATGATGTGAGAATGTTAAGCTCTGGTCCACGTTCCGGTATTGGAGAAATTATCATCCCTGATAATGAGCCGGGGTCATCCATTATGCCAGGTAAAGTTAATCCTACGCAACCAGAGGCTTTGACCATGGTTTGTGCGCAGGTGATCGGAAACGATGTGGCAGTAAGTGTGGGTGGAAGTACAGGACATTTTGAATTGAATGTATTCAAACCGGTTATTGCCGCGAATGTGTTACAGTCGGGCCGTTTAATCGGTGACGCTTGTGTCTCTTTCAATGATCATTGTGCTGCTGGTATATTACCGAACCTTCCGGAAATTAAAAAGCACCTTGAAAATTCGCTGATGCTGGTGACGGCATTAAATCCTCATATTGGCTATGAAAATGCAGCAAAGATTGCAAAAAAAGCACATAAAGAGAATAAAACCCTTCGTGAGGCAGCTGTAGAACTGGGCTTATTAACCAGTGAGCAGTTTGATGAGTGGGTAAGACCGGAAGACATGGTCGGTAGTTTAAAATAATTGGGAAGTTTGATGATGAGAAACCTCTTCTTTTTCCTTTTATTGACTGGCGTGATGGTTTCCTGCAGAAGATTGCCTAATGTACAGGGAAAAGGAGAGGCCTTCCTTCAGGGGGTATGGAACCAGGACAGCATTGCCAACTCGGCCCGGTTGCTCAACTATACGCAGCACAAATTTAAATTTACATGCGATTCTTTCTATGTAGATATGGTTACGCACTCCAAAGTAAATTATTATTCAGATTCCTGCTTTAACGGTGGGGTTTGGAAAGAATACGCCAAAGGAGTATATGCAGTGCGGGCAGATAGTCTGTTTTTGGACGGTACTTTTACCAAGGCCAATTATAAGCAAAAGGTTTCCGGTTGTTATCAGACAGGACGGTTTTCCAAGAGTTTTCTGATTAAATCTGCAAAGCCTGAAAGTATACAGCTGGAAAGCATCAGTGATCAGAGAGACCTGGACTTAAACCTTAAAGAACGCATTATTTGCGAGCAAAAAGAATTATAAGAAATGAAGAGATATTCGATTAAAAATAAAATAAAAGCGGGTTTGATGATTGCTGCAATGGCGTATTTTCCTGTAAAGGCTTCTGCCTGGGGAATGACGGGCCATCGCGTAGTAGGACAAGTTGCAGATTATTACCTGACCGCTAAGGCACGGAAAGGCGTGCAAAAAGTGCTGGGCCCAGAGTCTATGGCTATGGCGGCCAACTGGCCTGATTTTATAAAATCTGATACGACTTTCAATTACCTGAATGCATGGCATTACGTCAACTTACCGGGGGGTCTGGACCAGCAGGGTGTCTATCAGTTTCTGAATACAGAAAAGGGGCCTAATGTGTTTAATAAGATTCCGGAGATGGTTTCCATTTTGAAAAATCCGCAGAGTAATGCAGATCAGAAAAGAATGGCGATGAGGATTCTGATACACCTGGTTGGCGACCTTCATCAGCCTATGCATACCGCAAGAAAAGAAGACCTGGGCGGTAATAAAATTAATGTGACCTGGTTTGGGCAGAAATCCAATTTGCATAAGGTTTGGGACGAAGGTTTGGTGGACTATCAGCAACTGAGTTATACAGAATATGCAGCCGCTATTAACCATCCAACGCCGGAGCAGTTCAAAACCTGGTCTGCAACTTCTTTACAAGATTGCGTTTATGAGTCTTATATGATCTGCAATAAAATTTACGATCATATAAAGCCAGAGGAAAAATTGAGCTACCGTTATAATTTTGATTATGTAGATACCATAAATGAGCAATTGTTGAAAGGCGGGGTCCGTCTGGCAAAAATCATCAATGATATCTACTCGAAATCTTAAAATTCAAATGATGGAACCATTTAAACTATTTATGATGATGTTGGGCTGTAAGCCTGCGGGGAGGCACACCGAACAACATGATGTTTTCTTTACGGTAAGCAGAACACTTAAGGAGACAATTCCAGGTATCCTGGATTTCTGGCCGGAGGCAAAAGAAAAAATTCACATAGATGCCTGGCGGGAAGTGACTGAGGTGGATGGTTACCGCATAGAAATTGTTGAAAAGAGTGCTGCTGAGGAGCAGGCGCCAAAATTATTCTTTATCAATTTAGGTGGGTACAAACAAGGAGAATTTGACGAACCTCATTACAAAATGGTTGTTGTAGCTCCAAATCTGGCTGATGCCACACGACAGGCAAAGGAGAGTGCTTTTTACCGTCATACCGGATTTTCAGGTGCAACCTCCCATATCGATGATAAGTATGGAGTGGATGTAGATGATATTTTTGAAATCATGGATATTTTGCCAAAAAGTATTAAAGAGAGCTATCGTCTCCGGATAACGAAGGCTCCCGGACTTCCGGCTGATGATATTCATTTGGGGTATTTTCCTCTTGGAAAGATCAAAGATTAAATAAGGTCATTATAAAATTATAAAGGCACAGCTGTAGATTGCTGTGCCTTTTATGTTTTAAACCCCGAATTCTTTATCCAGGTATTCTGTTACCTTATGTATGGCGTTGTCAATCGTGTCACTCAGAATCGTAATAAACGATCCGGATTTGGCTGTGGCGATAATGTATCTGAGACAATCTTCTCCATTGTTGTTGATCGTTACTTCCATGTCTGGTTTGATCTCATGGATGCCGGCCAGCAATAAGTCTATCAGTTCCTGTTGATTTCTGCCTCTCAGGTATTTTTCCTGGCAGATGATAATCTTGTCGAACATTTGAGCTGCGATCCGGGCCGTTTCTTTGATGTCTTCATCTCTGCGGTCTCCGGTACCCGAAATGACACCCACATGTTCCGTTGCTTCAATCGTTTTTAAATAATCCTTGATGCCGTTAAAACCATCTGGATTGTGGGCAAAATCGACCAGAATCTGGAACTCTTTGAATTTAAAGATGTTCATTCGGCCTGGCGTTTGAGCGGCAGAAGGAATAAATGTTTCCAGCGACATACGGATGTCCTCTATTTTATAACCGCAAAGAAAAGCAGCTAGCGTAGCAGCCAGTACATTCTGGATCATGAAATCAACACTTCCTCCAAAGGTGATAGGAACGTGTGTTACTTTATCTACACGTATCTTCCAGTCTCCTTTTTTAATAGTGATATATCCGTTTTCATAAATTGCAGCTGTTCCGCCTTTTTTGCAATGTTCAACAATGGCCGGATTTTTTTCGTCCATGCTGAAGTAAGCGATTTTACAGTCTGCATCATTGGCTATTTTAATACAGTATTTATTATCGGCATTTAATACTGCCCAGCCATCTCTTTTCACCGCACCGATCACTACGGCTTTCACACGGGTAAGATCATCAAGGTTATGGATGTCAGAAATTCCCAAATGGTCCTCCTGGATATTGGTCACCACTCCAATGTCACATTTATTAAAACCCAGTCCTGCACGTAGTATACCTCCTCTGGCGGTTTCCAGTACTGCAAATTCTACAGTTGGATCGCGAAGAATGAACTCAGAGCTGACAGGGCCGGTGGTATCTCCTTTCATCAGCATGGTATTTTGGACATAAATCCCGTCGGAGGTTGTATAGCCCACCCTGGTGCCATTGCTCTTTACCATGTGGGCAATTAACCGGGTTGTGGTGGTTTTTCCATTTGTGCCTGTTACCGCAATAATAGGGATTCTTGCAGATT
>NZ_DATMRL010000637.1:0-14673 GCF_035566355.1 Pedobacter sp. | reverse complement strand
AAGCAACTTGGACCTCAAGCCCGGATGTCGAGGCTGGCCACTTTAATGCTGAACCTTAAGATGCCTGCAGCAGTAGAAAATGCTTTGTTAAATAAGCAAGCTCCTGATTTTGCACTTTCAGATGCTAGTGGTAAATCTGTTAAACTCTCTGATTATAAAGGTAAATATGTTTTGCTGGACTTTTGGGCCAGTTGGTGCGCTCCTTGCCGGAATGAAATGCCATTCCTGAAAAAAGCACATGAACAGTTTGGTCAGAAGAATTTTACGCTGCTCAGCCTATCGGTTGATGAGGACCAAAGTAAATGGCGTAAAGCGCTGGAAGATGAAAAATTGTCCTGGCCACAATTGGTCGACGATTCGGCTAAACAGACTCAAAGCCTATATGGTGTAACCTATATTCCGACAAATTTTCTAATTGATCCGCAAGGCAAGGTCATTGCTGTCGGGCTCTATGGAGATCAAGTGAACAACGTGTTGAATAGTGTAATTAAGTAATTATGAGTATATTAAAAATAAGCAATTTATCTCATCGGTATTCCCTGACATGGGCCATCCGGGATATCAACCTGGATATTAACCAAACCGGTATCATTGGCCTTTTAGGTTCAAATGGTGCGGGTAAGTCGACCACAATGAATATTATATGCGGCGCCTTGAAACAGAGCGAGGGACGTATTGAGATCAATGGGATCGACTTACAAAAGGAGCCTGAACGGGCCAAAAGAGAGATTGGTTTTCTACCGCAAATCTTACCCTTATATACTGATCTTACTGTTGATGAATATTTACACTATTGTGCTGAGCTCCGCCTTATGGATCCATCTGTTATAAGTGTTGCAGTAGAAGAAGTTAAAGAGAAATGTCAGATCAGCCATTTCAGTAACCGGCTGATTAAAAATCTTTCGGGAGGGTACAGACAACGGGTAGGTATTGCGCAGTCTATTATTCATAAACCACAATTGGTGATCATGGATGAACCAACTAATGGTTTAGACCCCAATCAGTTGATTGAAGTACGAAAACTTATTCAGGAAATTGGTAAAGAGAGAACCGTATTGCTTTCTTCCCATGTCATGAGTGAAATTCATTTGCTGTGCCGGGAGATTATTATGATTGAAGCAGGTCGCGTAGTCTTTTCTGATACGATTGACGCCTTTAACAATTATCTGAGGCCAAACAGCTTGCTGGTCTATCTGGAGAATCCACCAGCAGAGGCCGAGCTTCGGGAGATTAGAGGTATAACAGGGGTGGAATATATGAGTGAGCGCAAACTGCGGATCTTTTTTGATAACGGACAGAATGTTGAAGAACGTATCGTAGAGCGTAGTGTACACAATGGATGGAGATTAAAAGAGATTAGTCTGGAGAAAGGTGGATTAGAGGATGTGTTTAAGCAACTTTCCACGCAAACTCTACAGAATTAATGTTGATTCATAACCTACATGACCATAAACCTAAACCATTAAATAAACTAAATGAAACTTATCTATAAAATTGCACTCAATGAAATCCGCAACCTGTTCTTTTCTCCGGTAGCCTGGTTTCTTGGGGTGGCCTTTTTGCTTCAGTGTGGCTATTTTTACACCAATCAGCTGGCTATGATGGCCGGCTATCAGGATGTTGCTGTTGGGTCAAATCCGCATTTTGAGGGGTTTGGTGCCTCACTTACCAATATTATCCTCTTGAAGGGCGGACTGTTTTCAAGTGTAGTCGGTAATTTATATCTCTTTGTTCCTCTATTGACCATGAGTCTGATCAACCGGGAAATCAATAGTGGCACCATCAAATTGCTCTATTCGTCACCAATAAAACCTTATCATATTGTGTTAGGGAAATATCTGGCCATTGTACTTTATAACTTAATGTTATTAGGAATTGTAGCGATATTTCTGATCAGCAGTATGTTTTCAATTGTTCATATGGATGCCGGCCTGATATTTTCTTCCTTGCTGGCACTTTTCCTGCTCATATGTTGTTATACCGCACTCGGTCTTTTTATGAGCAGCCTGAGTACCTACCCCATTGTATCGGCGATATCTACTTTCTTAATCATTTTTTTACTGACAGCAATTGGTACGATTGGGCAACAATATGACTTTGTCCGTGATTTGACTTATTTTCTTTCTGCCAATGGTCGTACCGATAAAATGATTGCAGGTCTGATTACCTCGGGTGATGTCATTTACTATCTTTTAATTATAGGTATGTTCTTGTCTTTCACTTTATTTCGGGTAAAAGGGGCGATGGAATCAAAGCCCTGGCTAACTAAGGCATTGCAATATGTATCTGTTTTTGTTGGGGTACTGGCCATAGGATATATTACATCAAGGCCCGCTTTTATGGGCTATTGGGATGTGACCCGTAATGAAGTCAATACCATACACCCTAATAGCCAGAAGGTGATCAAAGACTTTGAAAAGGGAGAGCCTCTGGAGGTTACGCTTTATGTGAACTTATTAGGCGGAGGTATAGATCAGGGCGGTTTGCCTGAGAACAGAAAAAATTATGAGATTTCATTTTGGGAAAGATATGTTCGTTTTAAACCAGAGATCAAATTAAAGTATGTCAATTACTACGATGTAGCAGACAAAGATAACATGCTCTTTAAAATGTATCCGAAGAAGTCCCTTAAGGAAATTGCAGAAATAACAGCTAAATTAAAAAGAGTTGATCCTTCTAATTATGAAAGCCCTGAGCAAATCCGCAAAGAGATTGATTTGAGACCTGAAGGTATGAGGGTGGTGATGCAACTCAAATATAAAGGACGTTCGACCTTTCTCCGGACTTATGATGATCCTGATTTCTGGCCAAACGAAATGAATGTTTCTGCTGCTTTTAAGCGGCTTCAGCAGCCCACCAGACCAAAGTTTATTTTTACTTCTGGTAACCTGGAAAGGAGTGTGTATAAAACAGGTGAGCGGGAATACCACTACCAGTTGAACGATATTTCCAACCGTTTTTCAATGACAAATCTTGGTTTTGACAGTGATAGTATAAATTTAGATCAACAAGAAATTCCTAAAGGAATTGCCGCCTTGGTGATTGCAGATCCTAAAACAGATCTGAGCCTGGTCAAACAAGAAAAAATAAAACGCTATATCGCAGAAGGCGGTAATACTTTAATTTTAGGTGAACCGGGAAAACAAGGCATGCTGAATCCTGTGCTTACAGGATTGGGGCTGCAACTGAATCCTGGAACGCTGGTAGAATTGACAGCTAATGAAACGCCTGAAATGGTGAAACCACAATTGACGAAAGAGGGGTTAAGCCTATCTGATCAATTTATAATGCAAAGAGCAGATTTGGCACGTGGTAAGAAAATGCCCGAGATGGAGATCCTTATGCCTGGTGTTTCTGAAGTGGCAGTGGTCAATGCCGGCACGGGATTTAAAACTCAATCTATCCTGAAAACAAATCCTTCCCGTAATGCCTTTAACAAAATTGGCAAGCTTGTGGTGGATTCAGTTCCTCCTGTTTATAATCCTTCTGCAGGGGATACGAAACAGAAAAGCTATTCTACATTATTGAGCCTCTCGCGGGAGATCAAGCAAAAAGAACAGCGGGTTGCGGTATCCGGAGATGCGGATTTTATGTCCAAATTGAGAAGAGGTGGAGGTTTATTTTCAATAGCTCTTTTTAGTTGGTTGGATCACAACCGTCTTCCTATTTATATTGTTCCTAAAACACCCATAGACGTACTATTGACTATTTCTCTGAGAACAGCAGAAATAATCAAAATCGTATTTGTATGGATTTTTCCAGCCGTAATAGCTTGCCTGGGTGCAATTCTATTGCTTCGCCGTAAACGTAAATAACCTTGATATGAAACTTGAAACAGACGCGCAGACCCTGGAAGATCTTCGGATTTTTGGCAAGAGGGAACAAACAGGGATATTTGATCTGTATAATGATACCCATACCCGGGGTGGCGAGAAATTGTTAAGGGAAATGTTCAGGAATCCATTATCGGATATGGAATCCATTCGTTACCGTTGTAATATTTTTGCTTATTTTTCAGCACATAAACTGGAATTTCCCTTTGAAGGTTCTCTGTTGGATATGGCCGAAAAATATACGGCCAGTACCAAAGATGCAGGAGCTTCCCGACAGCAAATATTAAACGATAAGGATATTGAAAACGGGGTGGTCTCTATCATCCAGCTCACACAGAAACTTAAAGTATTTGTCGATATCGATGTGGTGAAAGCCTCAATTCCTTTTGCCGGAGAAAGGGATGCCATCATCGCAATTCTGGAATCGGATGTTTTACAGCCTGTTTTGCGGGATAAGAGCAGTGGTAAGGTATCCTATTCTGCAATAACGGCTTTTGATGCACTTTTCAGGAGTAAAGGACAATTGAAAATTGAAGGCTTGCTCCATCTCATTTACCTATTGGATGTATACTTGAGTATTGCGCGCATAGCCCTGAAATATGGGTTTACTTATCCTAAAGCGCACGGAAAAGGAAGCCGTATTTTGCGTGTGGAAGGATTATTCCACCCGGAACTGAAAAAACCGGTAGCGAATGATATGGTGATGGAAGGTCATTCTAGCCTGGTTTTTCTAACGGGGGCGAATATGGCGGGAAAAAGTACATTTTTAAGATCGATCGGTACGGCAACCTTCCTTGCTCATATGGGATTTCCTGTTGCTGCCCGGGCTATGGAGTTTTCCATAATGGATGGATTGTATACCACCATTAATTTACCAGACGATCTGGGTATGGGAGCGAGTCATTTCTATGCAGAGGTATTGCGTGTAAAGAAGATAGCCACCGAGCTTCATAAAGGAAAAAAGCTGTTTGTCATTTTCGATGAATTGTTTCGTGGAACAAATGTTAAAGATGCGCATGAAGCCACAGTGGCTATTGCTATTGGCTTTGCCCGGAATTCCGAAAGCCGTTTTATCATTTCATCCCATATCGTAGAGGCTGCAGAGCAATTGGGGGTAGAACCTGGCATAGACTTTTTATTCCTGCCAACGCGGATGAAGGGCACTACGCCAGAATACACTTATACATTGGAGCGTGGGGTTACAGATGACCGGCATGGTATGTTAATTATACGTAGCGAGGGAATTCTGGACATATTGAAGAATGGAAAAAAGGGAAGAATTTACTGTGATGAAGCCCGATAAATATTGGAAAAAATGAGCAAATTTAAGATAGACAGGCAAACTTTAGATGAACTGAACTTACTTGGGAAATTCAGGGCTGGTTCGGTATACCACTTATTCAATCAGGTCAGAACGCGGGGCGGGGAACAGCTGCTGGATGAGATGTTCAATAATCCTTTATCCAGCACGGTGCTGATCAATGAAAGGAGTGAAACGTTTAAATGTTTTCAAGAACATGATTTCAGGTTTGATTACGATGTTCAGGTGATTTCTGTGTTCAGGGAATATCTGGATACCAAAACTTACAACCATAAAATACGTGTTTATTTCAGTCTGCTTTCCAGGAGTATATTGGCTCGGTTAACCCGGGATGAACGATATAAAAAGAGTATTCAGGGCTTTCAGGCGATCGTTCAGGTTTTAAAGAAAACCGCCGCTCTTATACCCTTGTTGTCCTGGGCTCCTGAACCTTTCCAATCGCGGGTACAGGAAATACAGGGATTGCTCAAAAGGCCCGAAATGGACCAGCTCCTGCAAATGGATATTTATTCAGAAATCGCTTTAGGTACACTCGTGTTTTACGAACATTTGCTTAAAGGGAAGTTACTTGCAGACATGGGGAATGTTTTATCATTCATCTACGAACTGGACGTTTATCAGGCTGTTGGCATGGTTGCAAGAGCAAAAGGTTTGCGGTATGCTACGGCATTAGAGCCCGAAGAGAATATTTTTCGTTGCAAGAACCTGCGTCATCCTTGCATTGAAAAGGCCATTGGAAATGATTTACTATTAGAGGAAGACAGTAATGTTTTGTTCCTGACAGGTGCTAATATGGCTGGAAAATCTACCTGGATGAAATCTCTTGGTATTGGAATTTATCTGGCTCATATGGGATTTCCGGTAGCTGCGGATCACTTTGAATTCTCTCTGAGGGAAGGGCTTTATTCGTCCATTAATGTGGCTGATAACATTAACCTGGGCTACAGTCACTTTTACGCTGAGGTGGTTAGGGTAAAACAAGCGGCTGAGGCGGCAGCGAGCGGGGCAAGGTTGATGTTGATGTTCGACGAGCTTTTTAAAGGAACGAATGTAAAGGATGCTTTTGATGGTACATTAGCGGTAACTGAAGGTTTTGCTGAGTACACAAATTGTTTGTTTGTGGTTTCTACGCATATTATTGAAGTGGGCGAAGAACTTAGGTCCTTTCCTAATATTCAGTTTCGGTATATGCCGACTATACTTGAGGGGGGAATACCGCAGTATACGTATAGGCTTAAGGAGGGTATAACTGAGGATAGACAGGGAATGATGATTATCCAAAGTGAAAAAATACTGGAACTTCTTGATCGATAAGAAATAAGGTGTGAAAATATGTTTTCTGATCTCTCTGGACCTTTCGCGAAGAGCTTCAGGCCCTGATGTTCGATCATGAAAACATATTTTCTTGGGTGCAGACCGGTGGGGGTGCAGAGTGGATTAGATCGCCTTTAATATTCCTTTGATCCAAATTTTTGCGAGTTCTTTTGATCCATCTGCATTTGGATGCAAATAGAATGTTCCCTTTTTGCCTTGTTCTGGTTTATACAAGGCAATGTGGTTCTTTTCAAAAAAATCAAAGCCAGATTTATCCCCTGCAAATACTCGTTTCGGGCTTAGCTTATTATACTTTTTAACCAGGTTGTCTATTTTTGGGAGGTAGCTTTTTAATCGGTTTAAACCTTCTTCTAAATAAGAGGCATTATTCTGGGTATTAGTACTGTACCAAAGGGGGTATTGAATTACAAATTTTGCTTTTGGAAATTGATCTGATAAAACGTCGATTATTTTAGAAATATTTTGATCGTATTGCTCTGGAGAGATGGGTGATCCATTAGGTCCGGATATGGCACTGTCATTAGTTCCCAGCATAATAGAAAACAAAAGTGTAGCAGAGGTATCTTTGTTTAGTGTATTTGCAGCTTCAATAACCTTTGGGAAATCTTTATTAGTGGTGGGTAAAAAGTCAAAGCTGGTATGTCCGCTAAAGCCCAAATTTGAAATATTAACAGATGTAAATTGCTTTTTTGCGGTCAGGATTTGTTTAATTAAAATTGAGGGTGCTTCCAGGGATGGCTGTGGTAATGCGCTCCCTTCAGTAATGCTGTCGCCTATAAAAATAATATTCAGTTTCGTTCTTTTTCCTGAAGAAAAAGAAGTTAGTAATACTACAGAAACCAGCATCAGCAATCCTTGAATAAGCTTGGCTAAGGGGGAATTTTTCATGAATCTTTTTTTGTTGAAGGTAGGAGTTTGACCTGATTATGCATTTATAAATTTTCAAATAGTCGTTTAAATTATGGCAGTTCATATCTAATGATTTCAATGATCCGATTACCGGATGTTTAAAAAAGAAATCGGTTATTCACCCTTTTTGACAATTCAATGCCTATATATAAAATAATCGTCATTATATGTTGAACCATTGATATGAAAAACACACTAAGAAAAGGGTTAACTACACTTACGTATAGGTATTTGTGTGTTTCATTGTTATTCTGTTGCGGCTTTCCTCATGTCATTCGGGCGCAATCACCCGAACCCGAAAATGTTATTGTAGATGGCAATCTTTCTGAATGGGGTGGTTCTTTGCGAAACTACGATAAAACTGCTCAGCTCTATTACCAGGTACATAATGATCATGATTTTTTATATATCGCTTTAAAACGGCCAAGATACGCCTGGAAAATGGCGCTTTCAGGACGTGTTCTATTTGAGCTCAGCGGAGGGGAAGCAGATAAAAGGGAAATTAAAATTGTTTATCCCGGACATTATAGCGATAATAAAGAGGAGATGTGGAACTACCTGGAGGTGAAAACTGTTGGTCGCAGTTCAGCAGACACGGTTACCATTTATAACAACTATGGGATCCAGGCTTCTGGAAGATTTTGGGATAAACAGGAGGTAGCTGCTGACAGGCATTTGTCTTCCGAGGAATCTGGCACAACGAAAGTCGTCGGTGCCGATTGTGAATTGGCGATTCCTATGAAATTATTACCGGTTACAGCGGGTACCTGTATAATTCGGATTGTCATAACGGGCGAGCAAGAGCTTTTGGGTGCCCTGGGAGTACTTGGGAATTTGGCCGGTTTTGATTTGCTAAATGGGACGGCAGATGCCGTGGAGGACCTCCGAACCGATTCAAAACTAACTATTACCTACCATCTAAAATAACTCCATGTATAAGATTTTATTTATTGCTGTGCTTCTGCTGATGTCTGGCACCAAGCTTTTTGCGCAACTACCTGCTAAGCCCAAACCTGTGTTGGTGAGACGGGTGAATGGTGTTGTGAGAGATAGTCTGGGTAAAACCATTCCATCAATTGCAGTGCGGCTGGTTTCGCAGAAGGATACGCTACAAATGGTTACTTCTGAATATGGGGTGTTTAATTTCCCCGCTGTGCATAGTGAAAACTTCACTATCGGGGTACATATGACGGGGTACCATCCTTATTATAAGAAATATTTCCTTAACGACACCAAAGCTATCCTGGTTTTACCCCCGGTAGTGATGAAGTCTGATTTGGTGCAATTGAAAGAGGTCGTAATCTCAAGTGCAAGAGGGAAACAGGAAAGGGGCGACACCATTGAGTTTTGGGCAAAAGATTATATTGTAAGAGACTATGCGCGGTTGGAAGATATGCTTAAGCGGATGGAGGGCTTCAGTACGGACGTCAATGGCATGTTGAGTTATCATGGAAAGCCTGTTGACAGGGCACTTTTTAATGGGAAGAAGTATTTTGAAGGGGATGTGGCTGCTGCAATCAGGGAATTACCTGCGGACATTGTAGAACGCATACAAATTGTTGAGAATAATGCAGATGGAACAGGGCCGAAATTATCGGCTTCAGATCCCTCATCTCAAACGCTGAATATTATTAGCAAAGCAGATAAATCGGCTGCAAAGATGTATCAGATGAGCCTGGAAGGGGGCACACAAGACCGTTATACAGGGAATGTCTATGCCCAGGCATTCGATGACGGACAGTCATGGCGCGTTAATGTTGCCGGTAAACAGGAACCGCTGGGTATAATGAGTGGCCAACCCATAGGTACGATCAGTAATAGTATGCGTGGGATAATAGGCTTAGGAGGAACCGGAGGTGGATCGGGTGGGGTGTCAAAAAGTTCGCTGGGGAGATTGCAGTATAATAGTAAGTGGGGGCTTTTAAGTTATGGTCTGCAATACAATTTTACGAAAACGCATAGTTTGAGCGAGACGGAGGGCATTTCGGAAGAGTTTTTTAAAGAAGGTAGTTTGAAAAAAAGTACCCGGAGAAGAGAGGACAATACTAATACGAATCATTCCCTGGGATTGGATGCGATGTTAAATAAGCGTGATTTTACGATGATGACCATATTGAGCGCAAATACATCAGGCAGCCAGAATAAAAACTTCAGTGAAATCCATCAAACTGGTATTCTGGAAAACTTACAACGGATAGTCACAGGAAGGAGTTCAGATGCTCCTTCGATTAACCTGAATTCCAGTTTGTCATTTTTTAGCTCTCGCAAAGTAAAACTAAATTTAAGTATTAACAGCCTCAGTAGAAGCATGGATGGATCAGGCCATGATAATACAGATATATATGGAACAGATCTTACAAAGGCAGACAGTTCCTTGTATTTGCTACAACGGCAGAAGAATGTTACGGCTAATCATTCTCTGTCGGCAGCTTTAAGCTATGTATGGCTAAAGAAATTTTCCTTTATATTCAGAACAGTTCCTATGCTTGACAAGAATATAGATGTTAATTACCGGGACCAGGTTACACCAGGAGGAGCAGTAACACGTTTAAATGACCTCAGTAATGATAATGTACTGTTAAATTACAAGTTGCCTACTTATTTGTCTGTGGCCTATAATTATAATGAGCTGTTTTCAGTGGAATTTATGGGCGATTATGAGATCAATTGGCAGCATACCCGTTTCCACTTAAAGGAGCTGGACCTTTCTTCGCGTACAGCTGTTTTTTTACCTAATGTAACGCTTAGATATAAAAGCAAGCATTTGGGTAATTTCGATGCAACTTATAGCCGGGAGGTACATTTACCAACGTTATTGCAGCTGAATACCAAGCCTTACTATACTACGCCGTTTGATGTCGTGATCGGTAACAAAGATCTGGAAAGTGGTTTAGTTGACAGGTGGAGTCTTCGGTATAATTCTGTTGTTCCCAAAATCGGGATAGATATTTCTGCCGGCCTGTCATATGCTAAAACATCTAATGACATCGCAGGAAACAGGCTTGTCCGGATAGATACTGCAACCAAGACTATTCGTACAGAAACCTATTATCTGAATGTAAAGGGCGGGAATAACAATGCTGCTTATTATTCGTTGTCAAAAAACTTAAGCGGGATGAATACGATGCTTAGATTTAATGGTAGGGTAGAATGGGGACAGCAGGTGTATTTTGCTGACAATAGCCGGGAACAGACGGATCAGTTGATTACGAATCATGAATTGATTGCCTCTTTTACTCCTGTAAAGTGGCTGGATATTGGCTCGACATTGGTATATCGTTCCAGTAATAACATTAATTCACTGCAGCCGGGACGCCCCTTGTATAATAATGAATTTAATGGGCAGATCAATGGGGCTGTTTTTCTTCCGGGAGAGCTTAAAATCAACTTTAGTGCAACACAGAACATTACAAGAGCCAGCAGTTTATTAAGTAGCCAGCATCCTTTTGTGCTTAATGCCAATATTGAGAAACGTTGCCTGAAGAAAAAGGATTTAACTGTCAGCTTTGTGGTTATGGATGCTTTTCAACAGAACAACAATAACATGATTTCCCAGACGGTTACGGGTTATTCCAATGTTTTGTCGAGTGATAAAAGCCGTTACTTTTTATGTCAGGTGGCCTGGTCTCCGCAACAGTTTACGCGGAGCAGATCGGCTACGGGAACACGGCGGGGAGATGGGAGTTTTGTGAAGTAAAATATGTTTTCTGAGCTCTCTGAACCTTCCGCGAAGAGCTTCAGGTTCTGAGGTTCGCTCATGAAAACATATTTTATTGGGTGCAGACCGGATTGGGTGTAGACCGGATTGGGCGCAGACTGGTGAGGGTACAGACAGGATTGGGTGTAGACCGGTGAGGGTGCAGAGTAGATTTCTGAGTTAAGGGGCTATGATAGTGAAGAGGTATACGGCGAATATTACGAGCAGGACGACACCCTGCAGGATATTGGTGCGACCGGTGGCGAGTGAAAGCATAATGGTGAACTGTGCAAGCAGCAGCAATACCGTAGCTTTCATATCTATTCCGAGTGTGATGCTCATTCCGGTGAAAATCGAAACCATGGCTACTGCGGGAATAGTTAAACCAATACTGGCCAATGCGGAACCCAGGGCAAGGTTTAAGCTTGTCTGTAATCTGTTCTTTCGGACAGCGTGGTAGGCTGCAAGTCCTTCAGGAAGTAAAACGACGGCTGCAATGATTACACCCACCAGCGATTTAGGTGCTCCGAAGCTGATTACTGCATTTTCTATATCGGGTGCAATGGCCTTGGCCAGTAATACAACGATACCTAAGCATAAAAGGAGTAGAAATGCACTAAACAAGGCTATTTTTGTTGTTGGTGGATCTGCATGTACTTCTTCATTCCCGTCTGCGTCGGGCGGCAAAAAGAAATCTCTGTGCCTGATGGTTTGGACGAGTATAAAAGATCCATATAAAACCAGGCATATAATGGCTACAAAGAAGAGTTGTGTGAAGGAATATTCTGGACCGGGCTTACTGGTTGTATAGTTTGGAAGAATAAGGGTAAGCACCAGGATTGCGGTCAAAGTGATCAATGCTGCACTTACTCCAGACAAATTGAATACTTGCTCTTTGAACTTTGCACCTCCAACCAGTAGGCAAAGGCCAATAATGCCGGTTAGAATGATCATTACTGCTGCAAGTACGGTATCGCGTGCAAGGGTAGCGGTATCTGGGCCACCCGCCAACATTAAAGAAACAATCAGTGCCACTTCTATAATTGTAATGGCCAGCGCAAGTAATAACGTGCCAAATGGTTCACCAACACGGTGAGCAACAACTTCTGCGTGGTGCACTGCAGCTAATACGGCAGCGATGAGCACGGCGGCCAGGAAAAAGGTATACATTCCGCCTAGGTTTAATCTGGATGCGAAGTAAGCAAGCCAGGCAATCAGGGGAGAAATAATGGTCCATAAAGGAAGTGGGAGCTTTTTGATCATACTGAAACAATGCAATTATTGTGCTAGAAAATATGTTTTCTGAGCTCTCTGAACCTTGCGCGAAGGGCTTCAGGTTCTGAGGTTCGCTCATGAAAACATATTTTCTTGGGTGCAGACCGATTTGTTTGCAGACCGATTTGATGCGGATAGGGTTTGTTTGCAGATTGGATTTGTTTGCAGACTGATTTGGTTTAGATAGGGTTTGTTTGCAGACCGATTTGTTTGCAGATTGGATTGGGTGCAGAAATGTAAATTGTTGGTGTGCTTTCTCTTGGTTTTGGTAACTATAATTTAACTGGAATTTGTTTTGTTGATAATAAACAAAGTTTAGTTTTGCTAAACAAATAAATAATTATAATTTTAATCCGAAACCAAATAGAATTTCTTTAGAGCATAGTATGTTTTTAGCCGATAATGCATCTCATAAGATTGCGGTGATTTAAGATGATTTATAAATGTATAGCTTTTAGTTTTAATGAAAAATTGCGATCAATTCTCTGATGCTGAGTTAATTCTCCAACTTAAACTGGGAAATGAGAATGCATTTACTGAAATTTACAACCGGTACTGGGAAATATTATTGAATGCAGCTTATCAGCGTTTACGTTCGAGAGAAGATGCTGAGGAGGTTGTTCAGGAAGTACTTGTCAGCTTGTATTTTCGCCGTAAAGAAATAGATCCAAAATCTACTCTGGAGGCTTATCTTAAAACAGCACTTAAGTTTAAAGTGATTGATGCCTATCGTTTGCAGCAACTGCATTATAAGCATTTGGATCATTTGATTGCGGAAACAACGCTTTCTCCTGTAACTCCGGATGACCAGTTAGAGATTAAAGAATTTAAAACGCTGATACTATCTAGCTGCAAAAAATTGCCTGAAAAATGCAGAGAAGTATTTATGATGTTTCGATTTGAAGAATTATCCCATCAGGAAATTGCAGAACGTTCGGCAATTTCGATTAGTACAGTGAAAAAACATCTTCACAAAGCGATGGTGCTGCTGAGAGAAGAATTTAAAGGCAGTACAATAAAATTGCTGATTGCTTGTCTGCTCTTCTTGCCTAAATAGATTTTTGAATATTTATTTCTGATAATCAGTAGGTTATTGTTTTTTTTGATTTTATTTAATTCTAGAGTAGAACCTTTTGGGGTTTGTTTCGAATACCTTATATGAGCAATAACCAAAAGGAATTCGAGAAGCATCTGCTGGGGATCATGACCAGATTTAAAAATGGACAAGCCACAGATGCCGAAATTGAAGAAATTAATCTTTGGTATGAGAATCAGGCTTCTAATGAGGGGTATACGGATGGCATGCCGTCTGACCAACGTATAGAAACCAAACAGAAAATATTATTCAGGATTTATGACCGCATACATCAGGCTGCAGCCCCGGTTGCTAGGATTAACGTATATAAAAAAATAAAAATATTTACACTTGCGGCTTCAGTATTCTTGGCCATTGGCGTAGCACTTTATTTTCAATTTGCTGAGCAAAAAAAATATATTAAGGATTCTGTTGCTGTTCATGACGTTGCCCCAGGAAACAATAAAGCTGTTTTAATACTCGCTAATGGTAAAAAAATCAGTTTAGAGGATTTAAGTAACGGTCAGATTGCCAGCCAGACCGGCATCCGGATTTCCAAAACCGCGAATGGTCAATTGGTTTATGAGGCTACTGAAAGCACAGCATCTACAGCGCTCAAACCAGAATTTAATACTATTGAAGTACCAGTGGGGGGACAGTGGCAAGTTATTCTTCCCGACCATTCCAAGGTATGGTTAAATGCTCTGTCGCGTATTACTTATCCGTTACATTTTACCGGGAATGAAAGGAATGTGAAAATTTCTGGAGAAGCTTATTTTGAGGTGGCGCACAATGCTCAGATGCCATTTAAAGTGCAGGCTGGCCATCAGGTTGTTGAGGTGCTGGGGACACATTTCAATATTATGGCTTACGCCGATGAAAAACTCATCAGGACCACATTGATAGAAGGTTCGGTAAAAGTGTCGCAAGGTAAAGCAACAAAGCTGCTGGTTCCCGGCGAGCAGGCACAAGTAGGCAAAGAGGGAATTGCGGTTACAAATAAGATAGATGTGGAAGATGTTGTGGCCTGGAAAAACGGTTATTTCAAATTTGATGAGAACCTGGAAGCCATTATGGCAAAAGTGGCCAAGTGGTATAATGTAGAAGTGGTTTATCAGTTTAAACCCGATCCCAATAGCATATATGAGGGCAAAGTTTCACGTTCCAAAAATATATCCTCCCTGTTGAAAATCATAGAATTTAATGGCGATGTACATTTTAAAATAGA
>NZ_DATMRL010000636.1:0-3330 GCF_035566355.1 Pedobacter sp. | reverse complement strand
AACGCAGAAATAAACAATGTTCTTCCAATTTTCTTTTCTGTCCCTTCCATCAGGAAAGATCTCAAAATATGTTTGCAACAATTTGTCAAGCTCGGCTGGATGGGGAACTTTTGCGGTCCCTTCATATTGAATTGTCTTTTCGTTGTCCCAGCCGATCACAAAAGAAATATTAGGGTTCAACTGGAGATTCTTATATTTCCTCGAATCAGAAACAGTATCAAATATTATTTTCAAGTCAGGTGTCACCGCTATTCCAACATAGGCTGATTCAGGGGTATTGCCCGGGGAAACAGTTGCCAGGACTCCGAACTTATTTTGACGGATAAAGTCATATAAAAATTCTTTTTTCATTGAATGAATGTTTTTTTTGTTATTCTATTAGTGTTTACTGCTAATGCACCTGCAGCTATATTTTAGTGCTGGTCTGTCGTTACGCCAATTATCACTCCAAAATTTCCATCTGTTTGTATCCAATTTTGTTCAGGCAAATATGTTCGTGAAACAAGTCCGTCAAGGTACAAAGCGTTTTTACAGCCCATACTTTTAAAATAATCAGCGAAGTCGTAAAAGTTTATTTCCTTTTTGGACATTGCGAAAATAATTTTATTGTCCGGCAAAATTCCAACACCGTTCCTGATATTCAGATTTGTTGAACCTTCTTTAAATGCCGAATGAATTTGTCCGTCAATGATCAACATTGGTCCTGATTGCGTTGCATATTTTACTTTTCCATTGTCAGCAAAATTTGCCGCGTTACAAATAGCTGGCAAATTGTCTACCGTGATATAAAAAACTCCATTCGGCTTTAAATAAAAATTTCCATTTCCATTTGTCGTGTCTAAAGGTGTTGTTGTCTTTTGGTTTTCAATAAAAAGTCCTTGTGGCGAATTGTCCTGTTTGTACATTCCTGCGTTCATTGCGAACAGCAACTTTTTATGGTTTTTATCAAGCCACATTTTTAAATTCTGAATGCTTTTAAAGTTTTCCTGTTTGTCGTTTTTCCAATAGAGTTTAACGTCTTGCTTTTTGGTGTCCACGATATAACTTACAAACCGGATGTCTGTACTTTTTTGTCTTTGTGCAAAAACAAATATTCCTGTTGTCACAAGAATAATAAGTGTTGTCAATATGAAGACGCCGTTTCTTTTCACGGATTATTTTAGAATGGTTGCAGGCAACTCTAATTTATGATATAGGATGCAATCCTTAAAAATTTTGGTGGTATCCCGGTTTGAAATTTTATTTTAAAATCATTGCCGTTCCCCTTTTACGGCATATTAGAATAATGAACATGAACTAAATGCCATTCATTATTTGTTTTTTTCCAAATTTGCGTCTCCCTTCCTTTTGTTTGCATTGGCATATTGCCTTGTTTAAATGTTGCATCAAACACCCAATAAAATTCAGCCCATGCTACATTATCATATTCGGTCACATGCTCGTTAAAAATATTTAAGTTGCGCTTGGTAAATGTTTTCGCGAAAAAATTATATATCTGTGAGCTTATTTCATTCCATCCATGTTGATGTCCCCTCGGCTGTATAAATGAAACTTCTGGTGAATGCGAAAATAACTTAGCGCCCAATACAGAATCACCAGTATTAATGGATTCAACGTACTTTGCAATTAATGCTTTAATAGCTCCGGTATCAGCCTGGTTGTTTTGTGAAAAGGAAGATTGCAGATAAAATACAAGCAGTATAGGAATGATTATTTTTTTCATGTTATTCGTTTTTTAGTTATTATCTTCTGTCAGTTTTACAATGTCTTTTATGCTGATTAATCTTTTAATCAATCCAGCTTACATTGCAGGAGGAACGCGCGGTGTTTTGTAAATTTTTACGAAGTTCTAATATACGAAATACAAGGCTATTGAATGACAATGATTCTCCAACTTCTTGTCGACAGCCGAACCATTTTACGGAAGATTTGAAAAAATTATCGACTTTGCTGGTATAATGATTTAATTGATTATCCGGACTGCGACAAGTGCTATTGTGCAATCCCCATTTTAAACCTGAAACGTTTTGTCAATTGAACGAATGCCTGAATTCCAAAGGCGAAAGGTTGGTTTTTGTCTTGAATAACTTGCCGAACGACTGCGGATGTTCAAAACCTAATTCGTATGCAATTTCACTTACGGATAAGTCGGTGGTGGATAATTTTTCTTTCGCTTTTTCAATCAATTTGTCGTGTATGTGTTGTTGGGTGCTTTGTCCCGTCAATACTTTAAGCAACTCGCTTAAATAATTAGGCGATACGTGTAGCCTGCCGGCAATGTATTGAACGGTAGGCAATCCTTTTTGGGATAAGGCATCGCTGTTGAAATATTCTGTCAGAACATCTTCCAAACGAGTGAGCATTTTATGGTTGGTTATTTTCCGGGTTATGAACTGACGGTGATAAAATCTTTCTGCATACGTGAGCAATAATTCCAATTGGGCAATGATTACGTCCTGGCTGAATTTATCAATGTTTGAATGATATTCCTGCTCAATGTTCTGCATGATGCCCGAAATCGTTGTTTCTTCTTTCTCCGAAAGAAACAAGGCTTCATTTACCGAGTAGCTAAAATATTCGTATTGCTTTATTGTTTTTGCCAAAGGCGTATTCCATAAAAAATCGGGATGGACGAGTAAGAGCCACCCCGAACGTTTTAATGCTGAATCTTTGTTAGCCTCAATTCCAAAAACCTGACCGGGTGAAATAAAAAACATAATTCCTTCATCAAAATCATATTCCTGCTGACCGTATTTCATTTTAGCATTTAATCCTCTTTTGATTGAGATGGAATAAAAATCAAATACCCAACTTATTGGATTATTTTCACGCAAAGGGCTGATAGAGCTAAAATCTACCACACTGATTAGCGGATGTTCAGGTTTGGGTAATCCCCTCAACCGATGAAATTCGCTTATCGTTTTAATTCGCTGAACTTGTTTGTTTGCCACGATGTAATGAAATCATTTTTATATAAAGGTACCGTACTGTGAGCAGTTTGTTTTTGGTTTAATTACCAGGGGATTTCTCCTTCTTCTTTAAAAAATTTCCCTGTTGCTCCTTCAGTTGTCGTTGCATATTTTATGATTGTCCGGGCACCCTGTTCCACTGTTTGTGGTCCTTTGAATTGGTTCAGGTCGGTTGCTGTATAACTAGGAGTAACGCTGTTGATTTTAAAATTCGCGCCTCTAAATTCATAAGCCAACATCACGGTAAAGGCGTTTAAAGCTGTTTTGGAAGAAGCATACGCGGTTAATTTTGCATTGTCATACTGTCTCCAGGCAGGGTTGCTTTGAACTGTTAAAGAACCTACTTCACTTGAAACGTTTA
>NZ_DATMRL010000635.1:0-12104 GCF_035566355.1 Pedobacter sp. | reverse complement strand
ATCCATTGATCACATATACAGAAACCGGATCATTCGGATATTTTTTCAACCAGTCCTTTGCAGCTATTTTTCCTTTCTCAATATAATCCACATATTTTTTCTGAAGGTTTTGAGACGCTTCTGCATCACCGATGTTTTTGGCCTTTTCCATTTGTACAGCCAGGTCTTGTGCTTCATCCATACTCATGCCACATGATTTCTCCATATAGCTGATCATTTCCCCCCATCTGCCAACAAACTCGCTTCCACTGAAGGTTGCATCACTAAGGCGTTTTGCATTTCCAGAAACGTTCACCTCACCGGGGCCCATATGCATATAAAAACCTAGTTCTTTACTAAACTCTGGTCCAACCTGAACGATATAAAAACTACTGGAATCAGTTTTAGCGCTCAGTTCAAATTTGTGGTCCTTAATGATGGTTGAATCTGTTACTCTGGTAACAATGTCAATCAAATAAACTTTTTTCCCTTCAGGAAGGGTTGGAAGATTGGCCGATACTTTTAACTTGTTTTGCGCCGATAACATGGAACAGGAGCAAATCATTCCCCCCAAAAGGAATGTAATCTTTAAACTTGGTTTCATTGTTGGTCAGTTAGGATTAGTTGTGGTTGTTGTTTATGTTAATCAAGGCATTCGAACCCTAAAAAAGGGTGAATGTGATCTTCATTTTTTTTCAACTTTCTAAATCCACAGCTGAATGCTGCCTTTCCAAGTCGGACGGGGCGGTTATTGAAATTCTAACATCGAAAACAAGTGCTCAATAGCTAAAGCCGATTCATGTTGTTTCCCATTCCGGTTGCCCAAAGTGACAACAGGAATATTATATTTTCTGAGTTGATCAAACTGCTCCTGATCTTCTGTATATTTGGTAACAGCAATCAGAATACCGTCAACCCGAAGGTTTTTCATGTTTTCTACAATCTGTTTTTCCCGGTCTGGCTCTTCAAATGACTGGCCGAAAATTATATTGTAATTCTTGCTAAAGGTATAAAGCTCTATTTCACGCAGAGTTGAGCAATAAAAATTTTCTGCAATATCGGGTAAAACAACACCTATAGTAAAGGTTTTTCCCTGCTTGAGGAATACCGCATTCTGGTTTGGCTGATAGTTTAATTCTTTCGCTATTTTATTGACCCTCATAGTGGTAACAAGACCTATACTCGGATGCCCCCGGAGTGCCCGGGATACAGTGGATGGATCGATATTTAACCGTTTAGCGATATCTTTGAGTGTGGGTATCTTTTCCATTTCTTATGATTTATTTGACCAATCTAATTCCATACTGTAATAATCAATAGGATAGGTAACCTCGCCTTTCATTTTCCTAACCACATCATTGGCAAATTTCCGCCATCTTTGCAAATACAAAGAAGCTAACATCCCTCCCCACTCTTTATTTGCATATTCATGCAAATCGGTACCGGGATTATTATCTGGGCCCCAGTAACTAATTTGAATTTTTGCATTACGAACAGCCATTTTTTTATCCGCTGCGGTACTTCCAAAATCATAGGCTTGTTGTAGCCAGCGGGATAAAGTAAACTTCTGATTACTGTTTAACAAAGCCTCTTGCTTTAACAAAGCCTTTTCAAACCGGGCATATGAGCTTCTGAATCTTTGCAAATCCTTTGTTTTTATGGCGGATATCATTTGCTGATAAATCCGCTGTCCCTCATTTGCATTAACCTGTCTCATAAAATCGACTTTATCAGTTCTATAAGTCTCTACCTTATTTAATTCTGGAGTGCTTAATGCGGCTTTCTTAAACATCACTACCGCTTTATTAAATAAAGCAGTATCATAGTATAGCTTTGAGGAACCATAAGTAGATGCCGATTTCAGATCCAGACCCGGCCGCGCGCAAAAAATAGACTCGGGCGGTCCGTCCGGATGGACGACAGGACTGCTATAGACCGTCTGTAATAGCAATTGCCAGGCAAGTCTCAACTCATCATTGGTATAACCATAGCGATACCAAACATAATTTTTAATCCAGTCCTTTACCACCAGACTATCTTTTTGCCAGCCGAGATCTGACAAAAGATCGAATACAACAGGGTTATTGTTAATACCTTCAGGCATAATACCAATACCAGTAAACAGCTGATTGTATGGACTATTTTTCGCAGCATTAACCACCGCGTTGAAATATTCCAGCCGGCCAAACAAACCTACCTTTTCACCAAAATTACTAACCGGACTCAATACAAATGGCGTTCCTTCGAAGCCTTCCCTTTTTTTCCATTGAGCAGGATGTTCCCCAACCAATTCAATCACTAAGGTATGATTCTTATCCAGGCCTTTTAACAATTCTTTAGATGGATTACTCCCCCAGGCTTGAAATACCCAGGTACTACCCGGAAAATTCTGTTGCATATTTTGCTGAATCAGCCCGGCTGTCTTCGTCAGATCAACGCCTTCGCTTGAACCACCTTCATGAAACAGATCTCCTCCGAAATACCTGATATTTTTACCATATAACCTCCTGGTTTCCTGATAATAAATATTCGCCATTTTCGTAAAAAGCTCGTCATCTGGCAATAAAACATCTGGTCTGGTGAAGTTGCCTGCCCATTTTCCTTGTTTTTTTATTCTGGCATCTGGAAATTTATATTGCAATGTAGTTGGTACCATACCGTAGAACCCTTGCATTACCGGCTCTATGCCCATTAACCCCATTCTTTCAATAATTTTCTTTCCCAAGGCTGCCTGCTGATGGATCATGGTTGGAGACATCACACCTCCCCAACCTTCTAAATTGCCCATGAGCCACCAACCAGTGAATGCCGGTCCCGGTATAAAATCAGCAGTTTCCTTTTCAGTAAAGCCCATTTGCTTTAAAGTATTCTGCCATATCAGTTCCGTGCCAACCGGTGCCAGGACTAAATTAAATCCATTTAAAGCCATCCAATCCAGTTCGCGCTCCCAGTCTTTCCATTTATAAAAACTCATTGTATAATTGAGCGTACAATAGTTTAAGGCATACCTGTATTTATACGGCGAGACGATTCTTATTGAACCTTTTATTTTGGGTAAATGAGCTACAGGTGATAAATTATCTCCCATATGGGACATGCTTCGATGGCAGTAATATTTTAAATACCAATTAACGCCCATAGCAGCGGCACTTGGAGTGGAAGCAGCAATATGTATCCCGTTTGTTCGGCCCGAGAGTTCAAAAACATCTTTTCCACCCTCATCAGAAATGACACTAAAAGAAACCGAAGATAACAGCCAGGGAACTCTTCTGCCAATCAATTCTTTTAAGCCTCTAAATTCCTGTGTATAGCCTCTTAATGAAATAGAGGCTATACACAGGAAGATTATAATTTTTTTCATGCACAATATTTACTGAAGTATTAATTCAACAACAGGTATCTCATACTTTGGCTTATTTTTCGGCAATGTTAATTCCACATCAGTTCCATTTGCAGCCTGCTTATACATCAATTCTGAACTGTCATTTAAAAACTGTGCGTATTTAAATTTACCCTGATAAGCCGGGAGGATCAGTTTACCATCTGCCGGATAATCAAACAAATGCACATATAAATGTTTTGTTTTCGGATTATAGGTTAGTTTAGTATTTTCCGGAACTTTAAAGTCTAAAGGTGCATAAGTACAGTTGTATATTGCCTTACTATTTCCATGCATCCAGTACGACATACTATCGAGCGCATTGGTTGCCCTGTAATCAAATTCACCACGGGCAGTTGGACCAACATTGAGAATCAGATTTCCTCCATTGGCTACAGAAGTAATGAGCAGGTCAAGTAATTGACGATGTGTTTTCCAGGTATTTTCATCACGGAAATAACCCCATGAACCTGAAAAAGTTTGACAGGTTTCCCATGTTTTACCCCGGAACTGCGCCAGTTCTTTAGGGCTTACTTGTTCTGGTGTTACAAAATCCTCTCCATCTGTATATTCATCAAGATTAAGACGGTGGTCTACTATGATTCCAGGTTGCAGTTTACGGATCATCTTTAACAATTCGACACTGCCCCAATCATCCTTTCCTTTACCGTTTTTGCCGGGGTAGGAAAAATCAAGCCAAAGTATATCGATTTTACCATATTTAGTAAGCAGTTCCTTTATTTGGTTGTGCATATACTGCTTATACTTGTTCCAGTCTTTTCCTTTATTTACCGCAGTATAATCCGCGTTCTCACCATCAAGACGTTGTGGATGCAGGGCATCTATTGTGAAATCAGGATGATGCCAGTCGATCAGGGAGTAATAAAACCCAACTTTGATCCCCTCTGCACGAAATGCATTTACAAACTCTCTAACAAGATCACGCCTGGCTGCTGTTTTAGTGGCTTTATAATCGGTATATTGGGAGTCAAACAAACAAAACCCTTCATGGTGTTTAGTTGTCAGTACCGCATACTTCATTCCTGCAGCTTTTGCTTCTTTCGCCCATTTTTTCGGGTCAAACTCATCAGGATTGAAATTGTCAAAATACTTTTGATAATTAGCTGAAGTAATGCGCTCATTATGTTTTACCCATTCGTGCCTTGCGGGCTGGGCATACAGCCCCCAATGAATAAACATACCGAAACGGTCTTGTGTCCACCATTCCATTCTTTTTTCTTTTTGTTCCGGGGTTTCATTACCAATCCTTTTTTGAGCGGTAACCGACGCTGTAGTTAAGGATGCAAGCAGCAACAATAATAATAGTCTTCGTATCATATTTTTAAATTGTGTGAGTAAGCATAATTCAGTTAATTAAGGATTATACCAAAAGGAGATTTCGCTCATATGGCTTTCTACACTATTATCAAGTGTTTTTGTAACCCGGATTCTAATATATCTTACAGGAGGAATCCCATCCAGAAGATTTACTTTAAATGGAGCTGTTCCATCATCTGATCTTTCCACTTCTTTAAGAAGTGTCCATCCTTTTGCAATAGATTCGGCCTTCCATCCACTATCATTTCCAGGAAGTGTAGTTGCCGCATTTGTGATGTCGGCAATTCCCCATACTTCAAATTTAACAGGGTTGTGACAGGCGCAATCTGTTCTGCCGATTTCTTCAAAACGTGTTAACTGATATACCCCTCCAAGATCAATTGTAAAATGATGTGGCAAACTGCCCCCTGTGTATGATAAATATTAGGGTATCCGCCTGCCTGACCATCCCAAATAGAGGCAAAATTGGATCCATAGGCGTTTCCATCCACATCATTCGGCAGATTAACCTTTTTCCAAAGGGCTTTGCCAACAGGCAGATTCTGAAGGCGTAAAGAATCTTTAGTAAGAACCAAAAACGAATCAATAGCCATTGTGCTGGGTTTATAAGAAGACTGATAATAGATCTTCGTTCCAATCTTCCAATCGGCTATTTTTGCAGTATCCACATTAGGAGAAAGCATAACTTTCTTTTGCGCCCCTATCATATTTGTATACCATATACTTGTTGAAACATTAACCGTATCTGGTTTTTTCCAAACAATGGCTAAACCATTATCGCTTTCTGAATATACAGCAGTCTTAATGGTCCGGTTTAATAAGGTAGCCTGGTATTTAAGCCCATATACATTTGCAGATGGCACCAAAACAGGGATGGATTTATGCCCCTGATCATCGATGGAGAAAATGGAAAAAGTATAATTAGCTTCGGGCATATTTACCAGAAGATGTTTAACCGTATCGCCTGGTTTAAATGCTGTAGCGTCAAACTCAGTAGAATCTGTTTTATTATTCCAAATAATTCTATACTTCTTAATTCTGGCATCAACCCCTCTGGCCCAGGCAAGCAATATCCTTCCGTTACCGGGCGAAACCTTAAGTTTTGTTACCCCATCCGGATAGACTTTTTCTCCGCCAACCAGATATTTTTTATAATCATCAGCTTTTTGGCAGGATACAAAAATTGCAATGCCCAAGATTAAACCGATGTAACTTATCTCCTTTTTAAACATGACTGTAATTTTTTATTGTGTATCTCCCCAAAAAGTAATCTCTATTGCATGGAAAAAGTCGGTACCGCCCCAGTTTTTCAATATCTCCATTCTAATGTATCTTACAGCAGGTGCTGAACTAGGAAACTTAAACTCCTCACCTAAACCATCGGTTCCCTTGGCATATGCTATATCTTCATTGGTCGTTTGCCCAAATGGTAATCCCGATGGTTTGAACGATTCACAGTCCATTAGCTTTGTCCATCCATCCCAACTTCCGGAAGCATCGGGCAGCGTAGCCGTACCCCACATGCGCCATGACCGTGGATTACCGTGATTATATTCGTAACCACCAAAACGCTGTAATATTTTGAAACGGCTTAATTTAGCCACTACGCCAAGGTCAAATGTAAATCTATGTGGGCGGGGTAAAGCACCTTGAAGCGTGTGAAAACCATCCCCATCCAATTTCCCATCCCACAGATTTGGCATTTCCCAACCATATGCCGCTGGCTGATCGTCAGGCAGTTTATAGGGTTTGAATTTGCTTTTATCCAACTTTGCCTCAAATAACGGAGTAACCGTTTTAAACAGCGTATCCGAATTATTATTCCACCTGTCTTTTATATAAACCCCAAATACTCTCGGAACCGGATCATAACCTCTTGCAGAGAAAACACCATTTTTTACTCCAGTGTAAAAAGTTTCAATTGGAACAAGTTCTCCATTCTCATCTTTGGTGATAATAACCGCGGCGATTTTGGCCTCGCCCGGATTCGCAAAAGTGATACTCACGCCCCCAAAATCTTCCTTCAATGTAAGGGTACTTCTAATTGACCGATAGGGCGGTGTTTCCGGGTTTACCTTTGCCACCACCACTTCAGATCTGTTTTCGCTTTTGTCAACAGCGTATAACCTGACATCATAAGTGCCTGCCTTATTAAAACCATCTACTCTAATGGTATCACTAAAGCGCGATGTTTTGGCTTGTCTTACCGTCGTACTATTGATGTTATACTCTGCAAGCACATATTGCAAATCAGCATCAGTTGGTAGCGAATAAGTAATAATTGCACCTCCGGGGTTATTTTGCACCTTAACATTAGTAACAACACCTGGTTTCGTTCCATCATTTTCAATCGGTTTCTGAATGTTAAAATCTGATTTGGAGCAGGCATACACACCTGTTACAACCAGCAGAACAAGTAAGTAATAGAATATTTTTTTCATAACTGTCTTTTTAAATAAAAATTACCACCCCGGGTTTTGCACCAGCTTAGGGTTAATCACCAGCGAATTTTCTGAAAGTGGCCACAAATAATCTTTGGAAGTGAACACAGGGGCCACAATTTGTCTTACCCGATAATAGTTAACCGCGTCCTCCTGTTCTAAATCCCAGCCTCTAATGGGTTTATTAAAATATTCTTCGGCCTTTTTCCAGCGCCTGATACTCCAGACTCTTTTACCCTCAAACACCAGTTCAATCATCTGCTCCCGCTGAATAATCTCCCTAAACCCATCTTTTGTACTTGGCTTTGCCGGATTTTTAGAGAAACTTGCCCAGCTTTCTACCACGCCTTTAAGTCCGGCTCTTTTTCTAACCAGATCAATCCATTTATAAGCTTCTGCGCTTGGCCCGTTTAATTCATTTAAAGCTTCAGCATAAAGCAAATACATCTCTGAAAGCCTGATGACCGGCCATGGATAGCCTTTTGTGTTATAACCTTTTGAATCACTTCCGAAATCGTTTTTATAGTTTACCAGTTTTTTTGGCCAATAACCCGTAACAGAAAATAATGCGGCACCTAATCTAGCCCCAAATTGCCCGGCCTTTGCCTGTAAAAACCAGGTTTTAGCATCGTTATACAATCCCTGCCCATACCAAATTCCACCATCAAAGCCTAAATCCGCATAAAACCTTGGCTCTCTATCAAAATTTAGCTGAATAGTTTCATAGTCTTTTTTCAGGTAAAACCTGTCTTTATCAGTAACCGTTCTTAGTTTAGTTAACCTGTTTGCATAATCATAATTAACATCTTCTTCAATAGGCACACCATTATTGCTATAAAACATCTCTGCAATATGTATTGGCGGAGATAGTGTAGACCGAATAGATTCATTATCTGCCGGCGGCGTTTTTATAGCATCGGGATCTGACGAGGTAATCCTTGCCTGAGATAACGACTGAACCCAACTGGCATAGGCATTTGATGCACCCCAAATGGTTTCCGAATTCCATTTATCGGAAATGGCAGCACGGATGTTCATGGTTAATTTAGTAGAATCGGTAACTTTTTCGCCAGATTCAGGTGTGTAATAATATAATGCTGCTCCAGCGGATTCAGCAGCAGTTATTGCCTCCTTACATGCATCAACAGCTTTTCTCCATTTCTCCGCAGAATAGGCTGGGTTAAATAACTGAACGCCGGTTTTATCTTTAAAATTAGCATAGCCTGGATTTCCATTAAACAAAGGGCTGGCAGCTGTGATTAATACCTGTGCTTTTATTGATAATGCAATTGGCTTTGTTAGTCTACCCAACTCGGATGTTTGGTTCATAATTTGAGCAGGAAGATCCGGGGCAGCTTCATCAATTAAACTAACCACATAATTTACTACAGAATCTACTGGCATTCTTGGTATTCTTACTTCTTCAATGGAAGCTGAAACCGGCAAATTTTTGCGGATAACCGGGATTGGACCGTACATCCGGAACAGGAAAAAATGGTAATAGGCCTTTAGTAATTTAACTTCGGCAATCCACCTTTTTCTTTCCGAATCAGACAAATCGGGTACCTTATTTACATTCTCCAAAAATAGATTACACTCCCGTATAGCCTGATAATAAGGTTTACCTCCCCTGTCTCCATCCCAATAATTACCAATAGGATTTACAATATTTTGTTCGCCCCGGGCTATTCTGTATAATCCAATGTCAAAGTAAATTGAACTTGGATATTGTGCCGCGAGCTCATCGCCGGTCATAAATCCCGGATCAGAACTTGTATCTCCAAAATATGGTAAATTATTGTAGCAGGTGTACAAATATTTTTCGGCCTCAGTTCGCATTCTAAAGGCATAATCAATAGTGCCAATATTATCAGGTACTACATCAAGGTATTTTTTACAGCCTGTAACTACGCATAATAAAATAAGAGCTGTAGCAAATATGTTTATATTTCTTTTCATCTTAAAAATATTAAAAGTTTATGTTTAAGCCCAGGTTAAATACCTTTTGGAGCGGATAACCAAATCCATTTCCACCCAATTCCGGATCCCAAAGTTTGAACTTACTAAAAGTGAGCAGGTTTGTACCACTAAAATAAACCCGGAATGTTCTCATCCTTAGTCTGTTGGTAAGCTTCTTTGGCAAAGTATAACCCACTTCAAGCGATTTTACACGTAAAAAATTACCACTTCGCATAAACCAGGTGCTCGTTTGGTTATTATTCTCAATTGGAGTTACTGAAAGCCTTGGCCAAAGCGCATAAATATTCCTGTTTTCTTCAGACCAGTGATCATCTGCATAAGCTTTTAACAAGGCATTTTCACCAATACGGCCAAAGTTTAATCCATCGGGGTCGTAATTTACAAAAGGCGCAGTTCTCCAGGGATCAAGAAAAAATGACTCTCTGCCCAATCCTTGTATAAAAACAGAAAAATCGAAATTTTTATATCCTGCAGAAATACCACCACCATAAGTGATTTCAGGTGTAGTTGGATTTCCTATAGGCACCTGATCCAGTGGTGTAATTTGTCCATCATTATTTACATCTCTATATTTAATATCTCCCGCCTGGTACAGACCAAAGTTTTGTTTAGGAGAGTTTCGCACATCATTTTCATCTATAAATAAGCGCTCTGCTATATAGCCATAGGTTTGAGAAATAGATTGCCCCGGATGAAGCTTATACTTCTCCTTATATTCTGGCTCTTCATATTTATAATACTCACCCCGGGCAAATGTAAAACTGCCTTTAATTGCAAACCAGGCATCTCCGCTAAAATTCTCAGTATAATCAAGATTTAAGTCTATCCCTCTTGATTTTGCCTCACCCACATTGGCCAGCGTGGTTACACTTAAGCCCATAGTAGTAGGTATAGATGCTCTAGCCTGCAATATATTAGTCGTTTTTTTCTCATAGATCTCTCCTACCAGGTTAATTTTGTTAAAAAGACTCAACTCAATGGCCAGATTTTTTTGATATGATTTTTCCCATGTGATCGATGGGTTGGGATATCTGTCAATAGAAACTCCGGGCCTAAATCGATTGTTATCAAAACCAAATGAGGCCCCCCGACCATTATTGGTTAGGTTTACACTACTTAAATAAAAGAACCTGTCTTCATCCCGCCCAATCTTATCGTTACCAACAAGGCCATACGAACCCCTTATTTTTAGTTTATTGATGAATGAATTATTCCAGAATTTCTCATTTGAAACAACCCATCCAAACCCAATAGTTGGAAAAAAGCCGAACTGCTGATCTTTGCTAAATCGCTCTGAGCCATTATAACCAAAGTTAAACTCCGCAAAATATCGGTTATCGTAAGCGTAAGACGCCCTTCCTGATACGCCAACATTTCTATGTGGTAGTGAAGCTTGTACCTCAGCGGCCGGAAACAGGCTTTGCTGCATGGTAAAAATTAATGTGGCACCAAGGTTATGCTTCTGGCTAAATAGCCTGTCATAGTCAAGCGTTGCTTGTGCGTAGAGATTGGTATTTGCATCTTTATTACTTCCAAAAGCTTTGATGTCTTCGTGAGGATAATTCGTATCCCATTCATTTGTCCTATCCTCATTTAACCAGTTTAAAACATAAGTATTACTCTGCTTATCATAAGTTCCTATATTATATAAATAGGGACCATAAGCCCTCACCGCATCAAAATAAGAATACCGGTTGGTGCTAAATATTCCTTTCAAATTAAGGCCCTCGGTTATGAACGATAGTTTTTGATTTAACTCTACCTGAGCCAGCATTCTGCTTTGCGAATAATCTTTATAGCCACGGAGCAAATCTGCATAAGGATTGATATAAAACGAATTTCCTTCACGATAGTTGCCAAATAAAATATGTTGAGAAGCAACATTTGCGGCGTCGGGCGCGTAATATGGCGCAAATAATGTTGGGCTTGTTCTTAATGCCTTTTTATATACACCAGAACCTCCATCAGCCGGTCCGGTGTATTCATCAAAATAACCAGAGAGCCTTACAACCAACTCTGTTTTCGGGCTAATTTGAATGTTTACATTAGAGCGCAACTGAAAGGTACTTAACTTTACATTGGTATTGAAATTATTTCGTTCATCTACTTTTAAAGTTCCGTTATCTAAATTATAGCCTCCTGCTACATAATATTGCGCTACGTCACCACCACCTTTAACACTTAGATTACCACGTTGGTTGGTTGTGCGGTCTTTAAATAACAAATCCGTCCAATTTGTTGAGGGATAAATGGCCGGGTTATCACCAGCCTTTGTATGATCAATTTTATTCTGCGAATATATCAGTTTTGCTAATGGATCTCTGGTTAACTGTGCTTCGGTATAAAGCTCCATATGTGTTATCGCATCGGCAATTTCTAATTTTTTTGTGGGTGCAGAAACCGAATTTTCAGCACGAAAGCTAAATTGGGCTTTTCCTGTCTTTCCTTGTTTGGTCGTTACAAAAATTACCCCATTAGCACCTCTGGCACCGTATAAAGCGGTTGCACTGGCATCTTTTAAAACCGAGAAACTCTCAATATCATCAGGCGATAATCTGGCCAGATCAGTAGTCGTTAATTCAATGTTATCAATTAATACCAGTGGGTTTCCACTACCATTGCCAAAAGTAGTTACACCCCTCACAAAGAAATTAGCATTATCTGCTCCGGGTTCGCCACTGCGTTGATAAGCGATAACGCCTGCCAGTCTTCCGGCAAGTGCAGTAGTTAGGTTACTGGATGGTATTTTTAGATCTTTAGCGCTTATAGAAGTAACAGAACCAACAACAGCTTCCTTTCGCTGCTTTTTACCAAAAGCGGTAACAACAACCTCTTCAAGGGCCCCTTTCTCCTCTTTAAGAACTATATTGATAACAGATCTGTTAGCCGGTTCTTCCGACACCACAAAACCTATCATTTTAAAAACCAGAACGGAATTGGCAGGAACCTTTATCGAATATTGTCCATTTGCATCCGTACTTGTTCCA
>NZ_DATMRL010000634.1:0-8880 GCF_035566355.1 Pedobacter sp. | reverse complement strand
CAATCCGGCTATCCCCCCTTTATCTGAGTTGGCATCCATTTTATTAACCCATGATGATGGAAGTGTAATTTCGAAAGCACCGAGAAAAGATGCACCGAAAGCAACCAGCAACAGGAAGAAAAAGAAGTTGAATATACCATTGGTGGATAGACTGTTTAAGGCATCAGCACCAAATATCACTGTAACAAGCAACCCTAATACCACATAAATGATAATGATGAAAAAACCATATAAAGCGGCACGTCCAAAGGCTTTCCCTTTCTCACTGCCTTTAGTAAAGAAGCTCACGGTTAAAGGCAGCATTGGAAAAATACAGGGCATCAGCAAAGCGGCAAGTCCACCAACAAACCCTGCAATAAAGATGCCCCATAATGATTGTTGTTCCTCTCCTTTAGCGGCTTTTTTGTCTGTTTTAACAGCAGCCACTGTATCTTTAGAAACAGGAGCCTGAACAATAGCAGCCACAGCCTTAACCGGAGTATCCGTTTGTGTATCTTTAATTTCGGTGAATTCAATTCCATCTGCCGAAGTGGTATCTGCAGCTTGTGCAAATGCAGTATGCTGGAAACAAACGATCAGCAGGAAACCAAAGACAAGCATTTTCATACTTGCCTTAATTTTTTTCGCATCCATTATCAGTCTATTTTACAGGTACACTGAAATTGATCTGCTCTGGTGGCAGACACTGTTTATCGTCGCAGGTCATGAATTCAACAGTCCCTTTAACCACTGCGTTCTTTCCTTTCAATTTGATCTTCTGCTGAAAAACAACACTTTTTTCAAAGAAATTTACGTTCATGCTAAAAGTTTCCTCATACCTGCTGATTGATTTTGGTTCAATTGTTTTTCCAACCAAAGTATAAGCCGAAGATGCAGGAAATGTAAAAGTAGTTTTAACCGGCCCACCTTCTTTTACCGTTTGAGAGTACAAATGCCATCCATCATCAATAGTCGCTTTGATGAAAACTGTAGCTTCAGTTGCGCTTGTTTTTTTTGCAGCGTAACTCCAGGTTACTGGTTTTAAAATCTGGCTTTGAGCTGCCAATGCTGATAAGATCACTGCAGTAAATAAAATGAGCTTTTTCATATTTTGTGTGTTTAAGTTTAAGTTGATTGTATATGTGGTTCAATGGCCTATTTTAACCGGCATATTGGGTTATAGTTAATAAATTCTGTATCCGGTGTCAGATAGCCTTCTTTAACGGGTTCTTCCCTCATGAGGTCAGTACTCAGGTATTTTTTATTGCTATCTGAAAAAATCGTTACCACACAGCTGTCATAACCTAGTTGCTGCTGTAATTTGATTGCCCCGATTACATTTGCACCTGAGGAAATTCCTACAGCCAGTCCGAGTTCCCGGCCTAGTTTCTGAGCCATTAAGATAGAATCCCCGTCGTTTGCCTGGATCACTTCATCCAGTTCAGCAAGTTTTACAATTTCCGGAATAAATTCATCAGAGATACCCTGGATCCTATGGCTTCCTACTTTATATCCGGTAGTCAAAGTCGGCGATTCTGCCGGTTCCAGCGGATGGATTTTGATGGACGGATTTTGCTTTTTCAAATGTCTTCCTACCCCCATAATTGTTCCACCTGTTCCTACTCCTGCTACAAAGGCATCAGGTACCAGATCGTTCATCTTAAGTTGTTCCCATATTTCCACGCCTGTTGTTTGCTCATGGGCTTGCGGATTGTCTGTATTTTCAAACTGACGAGGCAAAAAAGTATGGTTGTTTTCCAGAGCCATAGACTCTGCTAATTTGATGCTTCCTAAAAAGCCACCTTCTTCCTTACTGATTAAAATCACTTCCGCTCCAAGGCTTTTGATAATATCAATCCGCTCTTTGCTTAACCAGTTTGGCATAATGATCTTAACAGGATGTCCCATTGCCTTTCCAATCGCAGCAAATGCGATTCCGGTATTACCACTGGTCGCCTCAATGATGACGTCTCCAGGTTTAATTTTACATTCTTTATAAGCATTATATAAAGTAAATAGTGCAATACGGTCTTTTATACTTCCTGTAAGGTTATAATGTTCGCACTTTACATAGATCTTCCCTGTATTTCCCTGATATTTGTAATTCAATTCCAGCATAGGGGTGTTTCCAACCAGATGCCATAAATGCTCAAATTTCTTTTCTAAATCTTCTGTTAAGCAAGCTGCTTCTTTTGTATCCAATGACATAATTACTGCGCTTATCCTTTTGTCTGATAATTCAGTAAAACTCCGTATTGCGAATTATATTAACAATACTTAGCTTTATATCCGGAAATTTTACGGAAAATAGCTTTTAAACTTTTATTATTTCCATTTTACATATCACATTTATATCTTTAAGTTATTTTTTTTCATTTTTACATTTCATAAACAAACAAAATGCAGACTGAACTTGATGCTACGGACCTTGAAATTCTTAGGATTTTACAAAAAGATGCCACCTTAACCAATAAAGAAGTCGCTTTTAAGATTAAAAAATCCATTGCAACTGTCCATGAAAGAATCCGGAAACTTAAAGAACAAGGCTATATACAAAGAGTGGTTGCCATTCTCGACCGTAAGAAAATAAACAAAAGTTTACTTGCATTTTCACATGTGTTTTTGAAAGACCATACAGCAGACACCCTATATGAATTTGAACACGAAGTATCCAAATTCGGCGAGGTTATGGAATGTTTTCAGATGACTGGTGCTTTCGATTTCATTTTGCGCATTTCTACAAGCGACATGGATGCCTATCATATGTTTCTACGAAATAAACTGGCTACACTGCCCAATATCAGTACGGTGCAAAGCTTCTTTGTTTTGTCTGAACCAAAAAGTGAAACTGCCTATCCTTTGTAAAGGCCAATGACATTATCTGTCTTTTCTAATTTTCAAGATATATTTATCCTTTAATCCCTTTCCTTTAGATATAAATCGCAGCCTGTAAATCTCATTACCCCAGGCCTTCTTGAATCGGTCATCATCCATCAGCCTGGTCTCCATTTGTACGCTGAACTGCTCCGGATTATAGATTATACTATAGCCAGGAAATTCAGGAAATAGAACCTGATCTCCTTCCAATTTCATTTTCAGCGGACTGATAAAATTTAAAACATTTTCTTTTACAAATCTTTTAAGTTCAAAATCCTCGCTTAGAATAATCTCATTACCTGACCGGTTAAACTGTAAGCTTCTTATCCAGGACTTAACCTGAGCAGGTTCCGGATAGGCCCCGGCAATGTTTACAGAAAAGGTCGTTTCTTCAGGACCTGGGTGGTCAATCTTAAAATCTGTGGCAGCAAACTTTTTACCATCCATTTGATCTGTACCGTTAATACCTGGACAGTTGTGCCATTGAGATTGCACATTCCATAATTCATAACGTTTGCTGCTAAAAGTTTTTGCTGTATACGTACCCACCCCTGCGTCAATCAACAATGGTTTTCCATCAGCATACACTATAAAATTACCGATATCGTTATGATTGTGACTCTCGGCATTATTACCTCCTTTTGCTGCAAGGAACAATCCATCAGTACTTCCTTTTTTACTGCGGGCAGTAAAAACCTGCAGATCTGGCAGTACTTCTTCCAGCGGATAAGGTGCTTTAGGGCTAATTTGCTTTATCTCCTCGTACACCTGTAGGGTCTGTACAAATTCGTTCACATCATCAAGCGGAAGTTCTGCTTTTTTGTAATTCAATATAAAGGATGCATATGCTTTTAAAGTTTCATCATGAAATAGCTTTCCGTAACGATAAACACTTTCTGGATTTTGCAAATATTTAGAAAAAGCATCTGCAAAATTGACCATATTGTTGTTTGCAATCTGCATCTTGTAAGTATAAGTCCCCATTCTGTGCAGAAGTTCTTTGTCTGACCAATTCAGTTTACCTTCCGACGCACTGTTCACCAGGCTAATTAAACGTATAAGCTTCCCTCCAGCCATATCCCAGTAAGATGGCCCCTCATCACAGCCACCGTCCTCAGGATAGTGATTGATAAAATGGTCTGTACTTAACAAAAGTTTTTTACTGAACAGTTCCAGGGAGTCGCCAGGTTTAAGCATCAATAAAGCCGCCTGCATACAATTTGTATTGTTAAAAGTATTCCAGTTATTTACTGTATTTCCTTTTAATCCCATCCACCAGAAAGTATCATATTTAAGATAAGGTTGAAAAATCCTTCGGTTAAGCTCATATTCAATTCTACTATTGATTACTTTTGAATATTTACCCAGCTGTGGACTGAGCAGGTTATAAATGACCGCAACAGTCGCCCCTGTTCTCGATGCATTCAGATCAATGTATGGATTTTGGATATTGGGTAGATCTGCACCTTCTTTTTGCACCACAATATGTGCCGGTGCAACCCAGGTACTCTCTTCAAGAATAAGCCATAGACCATTTACAATCTGCGGTAGGAAACGGCCTTGATTTTGAACGAGTTCACCCAATACCAGATTGGACAAAATTCTGCGTCGCTCGGACTGCAGATTCTCATAATTGATCCGGGTTCCGGTAAATTTGTAATCAAGATATAAACTTGCAGGCAATGAAGGCCAGGTATATTGGTTTCCAATTTCTGCGTTTTTAAGAATTTTGGTTTTAACACTATCCGCCAGGCCAGCAATTTTAGACAAGGTTTCCTCCCGCTGTTGGTTTTGCCACAGACCTAGGTTTTTAAAAACACCTTGACCATTTGTATTGTATGCTTTGCTTAGCCAGTTTTTTGCAGGTAATTGGGCCTTACCTGTCCAGACAAAGGACATGATAAGGATAGAAATCATTATTCTTTTCATATCAATCTTTATAATTCAATGGCTTCTTTCTCTTTACTGGTGTTTCAGGATGCTGACCTGATTGAAACGGATCGTAGTAATACAGCCCCGCCTGGTTGTACAAATTAATATGGCTTTTCAACCTGAATTTGAAAGCCTCCAGATTTTTATTCTTTTGTTTTGTCCAGGCCGACTCTGCCAGTGCAGCCAGGCGGGGAAACAATAGGAAATCCAAGCGCATCTGATCGGGTACCGTTTCCGTCCATAGATTGGCCTGGATACCTTCAATAAGATTCAGCTCCTGCTCATTCCCCGCAAATCCCGCGGCGTTAAAATTGTAAACATCCTCCATTGGACTATATAGCTTATTCCACTTCCGCCCATACCTGTGCGTACTGTCCTGAACTAAATCAAAATATAATGGCAAACGGGGGCACAAAACGGTTCTATACCCTTTTTCCATTAATGTCCGCAGCTGCCTGGGTTGATCATGCCGCCACCAAAACATAATCGTTTTATCTATTGGTAATCCTGCATTTGCCATTTCATCCCAGACCAGAAGCTTTGAGTTAAGACGAAAAACAGAATCGGCCATCCGTTTAATAAAATAGTCTTCCACCTCTTTTACATCTTTAAGATTTTTAGCTTTCATTAAGCTTATAATCTCTGGGTTGGTTTTCCATTTCTCATTACCAAAACTAACCTCGTCCCCGCCTAAATGAACCATCTGCGAAGGAAATAAAACACTGGTTTCTTTTAAAATATCCGTCAGGTAGCCATATGTTTTTTCCAGGCCAGGATTAAAAGTGAATTCAGGATGTTCTGGTGTACCACCACCGCTGTATTCAGGATATGCCCTGTTTGCAGCTGTGGCATGTCCTGGCATATCAATTTCGGGAATAATTTCAATAAACCTTTCTGCGGCATAAGCAATGATATCTTTGATGTCTTCTTGTGAATAATATTTGGCAGGAGCATTTTCATTAAGGTAATTACCTATGCCTCCTATAAGCGCCAGATTGGGGTATTTCTTTATCTCTAAGCGCCAGGCCGGTTCATCTGTTAAATGCCAGTGTAACCGGTTCAATTTATAAAACGCCATCCAATCCAGGATTTCCTTAACCTTTTCTTTTCCGAAAAAATGACGAGACTCATCCAGCATAAGGCCCCTCCAGGCATAAGCAGGGGCATCCGTTATTTTGCAACCTGGAATCTCAGCAATTCCATGTTTTATTTTTGCTGTCCTCAAAATTTGCAGAAAAGAGACCACCCCATAAAACAGACCTTTTTCGCTGCTGGCCTGTATAACAATCTGATTGGTTTCAATCATAAGATGATAAGATTCTTCTGGATCAGATTTTTTATATCTTAAGTTTAAAAAAATGGCTGCACCCTTTGTTTTCTCTCCATTACGAAGTGCTATTCCAGTAGTTTTTAAGACTTCAGTCTTGAGGTACCAGGCTATTTTATCAGCATTTGCATTGTTCAGGATAACCGGCGTTTCATTGCTGAAACGAAATGTACCTCCACCAGGTTGAAATTGATCAGGCATTGGGATCAAACCAGGGGTCGTTAAATCTTTAGAATAGTTTTGCGCCTGAAGACAAGTCGTATAAAACAGGAAAAGACAAAAGAAGGAGACTCTTAACATGATTCCAATTTATACAACATCTGCTATAAATAAGGAAAGTCGCACTGAATTATTACCGCAAACGTTTTAGATTAAAAGAAAAGGGGAGCCATCGCATCATGACTCCCCTTTTATTACAATTGCATTTACTCAATCTCTTGTGCTCAGAGCCCCACTAATACCCAGGATTCTGTGTTAAGTTTTTCGAGATATCCATTTGCTTCTGAGGGATCGGCATCAGATACAATTTATCTGTCCAAACCCTTTTTTGGGCCAGATTATTCCTGATGTCATTCGTATTTTTCATCACCTGAGGCGCAATTTTCCATCTTCTGATGTCCATATACCGCTGACCTTCCAGGGCCAGTTCTATTCTGCGTTCCCTGCGGATCAACTCTCGCATAGCCTCTTTAGCAGCATATTTCACCTGGTCCACGTGTGGCATCCCAGCTCTGTCCCTCAAATCATCAATTGCTTTATATACCGCTGGATTTGGTCCTGACAGTTCATTCTGAGCTTCTGCATAGGTTAACAAGACTTCGGCATAACGGATCAGGATAATGTTGGAATAATTATCCAGTTGAGCTTTGTAAATTTCGGGATCAGTTAGCTTCCTAAAGTTATAACCCGTTGAAGAATTGTTATTTCCTCCACCATTCCAGGAGAAGGTATAATCCGCTTCTATAGTATTCCAAGGACTGCCAACAAATAAAATACTGGCATAAAACCTTGGATCCCGATTTTTATATTCATTATAGAAAGCCGGATCATTGGCTTTAAATAAACTTGCTCTAACAGCCGGATCTGTCGCAGCGACAGGCTCTCCGGTTTTATAGTTCGGATAAGCATCCACCAATTCCTGTGTTGGTGTAACAGATGACCAACCTCCCAATGCACTGGAGAGCAAATAGGTATTCAGGTAATTAACATCCTTTTGAGCAATATATTGCCTGTCCAATATCACTTCGCTATTTTGTTTATTTTTGGCCCAGAAAATTTCTTCATAGCTCCTGATCCCAAGGCGGAATTTCTTCTCCTCTGCAGCATCACTAAAAGTAGCCCATTTGCTATAATCATCTGCCAGATCATCGCCTGTTTCAGCAGTCACTTTAAATAACCCATAGCCTAAGCCCATAACTTGTTGTGCCGCATCTGACGCCTGCTGCCAATCTCCATTATAAAGATGTGCCCTTGCCTTAAGCGCCAATGCAGCACCTTTGGTTACCCGGCCTTTATCATTATACTTTCCTCCGGCATAGCTTACAGGTAAAACCTTCGACACTGCATCTAATTCGTCTGTGATAAATTTATATACCTGTGTTTTGGGATCTCTTTTTACATCCGATTCCGCTATAGTAAGTGTTTTGGTAATGATAGGCACATCACCAAATTTGTTCATCAGGTCAAGATAAGAATAGGCCCTTAAAAACCTGGCCTCCGCTTTATATCTTTCCTTTCTGGTAGCATCCATTGTTGCTTTATCTGCATTTTCCAATAACAAATTAGCACTTCTTATCGCTGTAAAGTCCCAGCCTGCATCACTGGCAGAATTAATATCGCCCGAAGAAACTACTGTTGCTGTACTTTCCCAGGGATACTGCCCATAAGCATTATCGGTTTTAGCATCTTCATAAATTGTAGCACCTTCTCCGCCAAGAGTATTGCTGTAAACGGTATTAAGGGCTCCGAACATATCATTTTCTGTTTTCCAGAATGTAGCATCAGATAACTGGTCTTGAGGGGGCCTGTTTAAGAAGTCTTTCTTACAAGATACTATAGTGAGCAGCATCACAAAAGCACTCATCCATTTTATATTGATATTCGTTTTCATCTTTCTGTTTTTAAATGCCTTAAAATTTAATACTAGCTCCTAAAGACCATGTTTTTACGCCTGGATATCCACCGCGGCCAGAGCCGCTTTCAGGATCGTAATCGGCAAGTCTTTTATCTGCCATATAAGTGAACGGATTATTCGCTGTAACAAAAAAGCGAATGGATTGTGCTTTCAAATTGTGGGTAAGCAGTGTTGGTAAAGTATAACCCAATGTTAATCCTCTAACTCTGAAATAGGATCCGCTGAACAACCAAAATGAAGAAATCTGTGTATTCTGAGGCCCGTCCTGGCTGCGTAACAAACGTGGAAATTCTGCATTTGGATCTGGGTTTTCTTTGGTCCACCTGTTTTTAAACGGCTCTTTTATCCCTGCACTATTAAAGAATGGAGAACCTGCTTCACTATCAAAATAGGTTTTAACATTAGCCACGCCATAAGTCAAGATCTCTAAACTGAAACCCTTATAAGAGCCACTTAAAGAAACTCCATAATTAAGAAAGGGTACATCATTGCCGATTACAGTGCGATCAGTGGCATCTATCTTACCATCACCGTTGAGGTCTTTATATTTAATATCGCCAGGTCCGGTCGCTGCACTTTGGAAGGCATGACTGGAAACATCTGCAGCATCTTTAAACAAGCCTTCAGCTTG
>NZ_DATMRL010000633.1:0-16899 GCF_035566355.1 Pedobacter sp. | reverse complement strand
ATTTACCATTATAAAAAGCATTGGTGCCGTCTGAATAGAAGTTGGCAATCGGATCAATGGCAGGCTGATCACTGCCATCACTACCTTTAGAGGCATCTCCACCAGCAATGGCTCCAAATACCCAGTTGCTCGGAGCGGCTTGCCAGGCATCTGTGCCGCCAAAGCCCTGGTCTCCGCCCTGCATGCCATATAAACCGGCATAAGCACCAACCAGAAGTCCGTTCACCCCATTTTTATTCGCTATGATGGTTTCTGATAAAGAACCCAAGGGTGGTTGTTCCAATGCTTTTTTACAAGACCAGAAGGATCCGGTCAGCAACAGGATTGGGAAGAGTATATAGCTTAATCTTTTCATTTTGTCTAAACCGTTAGTGATTAAAAATGTAAATTAACACCTAGTAAAAAGGTACGCTGGCTTGGGTAGGAGCCATCGTCTATACCATAGGCGGTTTGCGCGCCAGATTTGGAGTCATTTTCGCTGGAGGTACCAATCTCCGGATCAACCCCTGAATATTTGGTAATGGTAAACAGGTTGGCGCCTGAGGCATAAACCCTCAGTTTTTTGATGCCTACTTTCTGCAACATACCCGTTGGAAAAGTATAGCCGATCTGCACATTTTTTAAACGCAAATAAGAACCATTCTCCACAAAATAAGAGTTGGGTACACTGTTGGTACTAAAAGACTGAGTCGTTTCCTGGATAGGCGCGCGGGCGTTATGGTGGCTTGGTGTCCAGGAGTCATATAATGCTGTGTAGCTTTTGGCACCATTAAAAGAAGGCATAAAATCTGTCCACCACCTGACCTGGTTCCAGATGGAATTTCCCTGGGTACCATAAAAGAAAGCGCTGAAGTCAAAATTCTTGTAAGTAGCACCTATATTTAAGCCATAGCTAAAATCCGGATTCGCATTACCAAGAAAAGTCCGGTCGTCGGGCGTTACATAGCCATCTCCGCTAACATCTGCATATTTAAAACGGCCCACACCCATATCCGTCTGGTATACCGCTTCAGGATTTTTAGTAGCCTTCTGCGCAGCCAGATTTGCTGCATCAATTTCAGCCTGAGAGTTCCAGAAGCCGTCTACCTTGTAGCCAAAGAACTGGCTAACGGAATGACCTACTGCATTTCTGATGATGCTGCTGCCATCAAAGCGCCTGCCATCAATATCGTAGTACTTAGCGCCGTCTGAGATTTTGATGATGGTGTTCTTATACGTAGTCAGCGTTGCGGTTACATTTAATTTAAGATCGCTCGTGATGTTTTTATGGCCGGTTACTGCAATATCAAAACCGGTGTTTTTCATTTGAGCTATATTGATGAAGGGAGGTTTTGCAGAACTTCCACCTGTTGCAATCACCTCAGGATTGTACAACAAATCCTTAATGTCTTTGCGATAATAGTCTGCAGAGATTTCCAGCTCACCTGCCCAAAGGGTTGCATCAAAACCAATATTGGAGTTGATGTCTTTTTCCCATTTCGCGCCAGGATTACCGGTCTGGTCCTGGTAAAAGCCAGAAACCAAATTATTGCCACCACCCAATGCATAATAAGACTGCCCTATAGAACTGCCAAAGGTGGTAAAAGAATTGCCGCCGGATACGTTCAACTGATTCCCCATGACACCCCATCCACCCCTGATTTTGAGGTCTGTTAACCATTTTACATCACTAAGGAAACGCTCTTTAGAAAGTCTCCATCCCGCACTTACCGAAGGAAACCAGCCATATACATTCTGGAGAAATTTAGAAGAACCGTCCCTGCGGATGGTTGCACCCAGGAGGTATTTGTCGTTAAAAGTATAGTCCGCCCGGCCAATGAGAGAGAACAGCGCATCTGCTTCACGGTAACTATTGGCATCTTTTGGCCCACTTCCGGTAGAAAGGGTGGTGTAGTCAGGATCAAAGGAGAAATACCCTTTATTGCTGCCACTCATGTTGTTGTACCGGTTTTTATAGTATTCCGTTCCGACCAGTACTTTTAAAGTATGCTTGTCAAATACTTTGTTGTAGGCCAGTGTGTTGGTCCAGGTGTAATTCAATCCGGAATAAGATACCTCCGCATAGCTGTTGGTGGTGTTGTTTTCCGCATTCTCATATTGAGGATAGGTAAATGTTCTGGATATTCCTGAATAGGATTCACCTCCTAAGCTTGTTCTCAGCGTAAAATCATTGAAAAGGTCAATCTCAGCAAACACATTTCCGAAAAGCCGGTTGTCTGAAGACCGGTTGTTGTCGTTTCTGCGGAGCATGGCTACCGGGTTAAAAGCATCACCAAGCTGGCCACCATACCCACCGGCAAAATTACCCATAATGTCGTAAACCGGAATGATGGGCTGTTCACGGAAGGCATGTCCTATTGCATTGTCTCCGCTAAGTCCGCCGATTTTTGGATTATTGGTGATGGAATAGGAGAGGTTTTCTCCAATTCTGAAGTGTTTGCTGATGTTATATTGGGTATTAGCCCTTACCGTATACCTTTTCAGGTAGGTTTCCAGCAAGGTTCCCTTCTGGTCAAAATAATTGGCCGAAAAGAGATAACTTCCCTGTTCAGAACCATTGCTTACAGATAAATTCTGACTGTGGATCGGCGCTGGCTGAAAGATCTCATTGTTCCAGTTGGTACCCGTTTTATTGGCCGGGTTGATGCGGTAAAAAGAATTGTATTCATCCTGGCTGGTGAAAAAAGGCTTTACATAATATTTAGAGGGATCAACGGAGGGATCTCCTGATTTAGCCTGAAATGGGTAAATATAGTCTGGTACAGTGTAAGGATAATTTTTTCCATAAACTTCATTGACCGTAGTATCGTTTGAATTTTGTTTAGCAGTTTGCAGAAGGGTAGCCATTTCCTGCGGATTTAAAATGTGCCATACATTTCCCTTTTTAGGACGTTGAGTACCATAGTAAGCATCATAATTCACCTGTACACCATTTTTCCCTTTTTTTGTGGTGATCACAATGACCCCATTGGAAGCCCTGGAGCCATAAATAGAAGCCGAACCTGCATCTTTCAGCACCTGAAGATTTTCTACATCATTAGGGTTCAGGTCTGAAATGTTTTGTGTAGGCACACCATCTACCACATATAAGGGGTTGTTGTTGCCAAAAGTATTGATCCCCCTTATCCTTACCTGAGGTTCATCACCCGGCTGGCCTGATCCGAGTACCGTTACCCCCGAGGCTTGTCCCTGGAGCAGGTTATTTACCGAAGAGGTTGGCTGTTTGATCATATCTGAAACGTTGACCACCGAAACCGCACCTGTTAAGTCTTTCTTACGCTGCGTGGAATAACCTACCACCACTACTTCTCCCAGTGCCTGGGCAGATTCTTCCAATTGTACATTTAAAGTCTTCTGACCATGTACCGCTACTTCTTTAGTAACGTAACCAATATAGGTAAAGACCAGGATGGCCTCAGACGATGGAATACTGATACTATAGTTTCCGTTCACATCTGTCATGGCCCCGATAGCAGTTCCTTTTACTTTGACACTAACGCCGGGTATAGGTTCACCTTTAATTGTACTAACTTTACCTTTAAGGCCATTCTGTTCCAGGTCGGTTAGCCCTGGTGGCCAGTTTGCTTTATCCATGTGCTCTTTATCGTAGAGCAGGATGGTGTTGTCTACTACCCGGTAAAAGATCTTTAAGGGCACCAGGGTTTCGTCCAGTACATCGCCCAGCCGTCTTTTTACGGCGTTTACCGAGGTTTGGCGATCGGCCTTGATCATCGATGCACTATATACAAAATTGACATTGGTTTCTGCTTGTATCTTATTGAGCAGTTGTTTGATATTTCCCTGGCTGATATTTATAGAAATCTCCTTGTTGAGTACTTCCTGCGCGCCAACATCCTTGGCGAATGTTCCGCAGGTAAATAAAATCCCAAGAAAAATTTGTGTAATAGATATCCTCATCGCTGTTGTTATTAAAGCAACAAATCGCTTTTTTTTCATACCTTTAGAAGTTTTGTTCGTTAATGTGAAATTTTTCGTACAGAATTGTTAGCTGGCATCGTCCCCCAACGTTGTCAGCTTTTTTTTTATTCGAATGATTTGGTTAGAGAGTTCTGTTTTTAGGCATAGGCTGTTTGTTTTTAGGTTGTTAGTTGATCTTGTTTTTTGATTTGATGACTATCGTGGTTCCGGATAGCTGGTAACTGGCATTGATAGACTGGCAAAGGAAATCAATCTTATTGTACAGGTTCTGTTCCGACAGATTTCCGGTAAAGGTATTACTCTTCAATGCTTCATCTTCAATAAGGATTTTTATACCGTAAGTCGTCTCCAGTTGGCTGAGGACCTCACTTACCGGCGTTTCATTAAATTTATAATCTGATGTTTGTGGCTGATCTTTTACCTGAACAGGTATTGGATTATCGGCCAGAGTAGTGGTAAAGTGCCCGGCAATGGGCTGAAATATAGTCTTCTGGTTCGGTACCAGTACAACTTCCGGGGTGGTTTGGAATAGTTTTTTTAAACTGAAGGCCCTTTTTTTCTCTTTCGCAGTTACAATAACCTTCCCGGTCTTTACAGTAACCTCCGTTTCATTGGTACTGGTATTGGTTTTGATCGTAAAGCTGGTACCCACTACCCGGGTTACTGTGTTTTTATTGTAGACCAGGAAAGGCCTCGAAGGATTTTTGCTCACCTGAAAGAAGGCATTTCCTGTAAGCTCCACCTCGCGGACTGCTGCTGAAAAATGTTCAGGGTACTGGACTTCGGAATTTGGTTCTAAAAATATAGTACTGCCATCCTCCAGATCTATCTTTAAATCTGTGTCAGTACTGTTCGCTTTGATGAGCAGAGATTTGACTTTAGAGAAAACCCTTTGAGATGGTCTTGTGTAATCCTGATAAAAATAAAAGGCTGTGGTGATCAACAGTACAGCTCCAAAAGCGGCAGCTATAGTAAGCGCTGGTTTTAAAAAATGGAAGATGTGGTTTTTGCGGAATGCCTGAACTGACGGTTTTTCCTGAATGTCGCCCTTGATCTTGTCCCAGAGTTTTTGTTCCAGGTTAATGAATTCATCAGGATCATCAGCAATTTCTTCTGCATCCAGCATTTCATACCATTGTTCCACAAGGCGCTGTTCCTCGGGGCTGCAGTTGCCTTGCTGGTATTTTTCTAACAATTGATGGAATGACGCTCTGCTCATTACAATGGCTTTTAACTATATGTAAGCTGAACGTGACCTATCCCTAAAAAAAAATAAAATATTCTTAAATTAAAACAACAGGCCAAGAATAAGCGCCAGAACAAAGTATTCTTTTAAATGAAACCTCATGGTTTTCAGACTTTGGGTAATGTGGTATTCCACGGCCTTTTCAGAAATATTCAGTTGTCTGGAGATGTCTTTGACAGAACAGTTGTGGATGCGGCTGAGTTTAAAAACTTCGCCAGTTTTTTTTGGCAGCAGGGCAATGCCTTTGTTGATGGCTTCCGAAAGGTCATTTAGTAAGGCCAGGTGGTCAGCGCTGTTGCTGGCGCAGGGCTGCTCTGTAGTTTGAAGATGGAGGTGATAATTTTCCTGAGCGATCATGGATTTGAAGTAATTGATGATCGCATATTTAAGGGCACCAAAAAGATAAGCGCTCAAGGATTGGATCACTGACGTTTCCCGGCGTTTCCAAAGGTCAACAAAAAGGTTTTGGGTAAGCTCTTCGGCCAGCTCCCGGTCATGTATTTTTTTATAAGCTACCTTATAAACCTCTTTCCAGTAACGCAGGTAGATCTCCTTAAAGGCAGATTCATCACTTCCTTTAAAGAGGTTCAGTAATTCCTGGTCAGAGAGGGTAGAGTACTTCATTTGTCAATACAAGGTCATAACAAATTTAATAATATAATTGATATTTTTACCAGCTCTACACGTTTTACAGATTAATAGGAAGCTATGTCGCGTTTTTTGCTGATTGAAGATGATTACAGGATTGCAGAACTGATCAAAAGGGGGTTGGAAGAAGCAGGTTTTGAAATTGAACTGGCTCCGGATGGTCTGGAAGGAAAAAGACTGGCCCTAAGTAACGCTTACAGTCTGATCATCACGGATATTGTTTTACCTGGTATCAGCGGCCTGGATCTTTGCAAGCAGATCCGGCAGGTTAATCCGGATGTACCTATTATTATGCTCACGGCTCTGGGAACCACAGATGATAAGGTAGAAGGTTTTGATGCCGGAGCAGACGATTACCTGGTCAAGCCTTTTGAGATGCGGGAATTGCTGGTGCGAATCCGATCCCTGATGAAAAGGAACCGGGTTAATGAACGTACGGATGGCTTTATCCTGAAACTGGCAGATCTGGAAATGAACCTGTACAGCAAAACGGTGAAAAGGAGCCAGGTAGAGATCTCCCTGACACCAAAGGAGTTTAAATTGCTGGAATATATGATGCAAAATCAGGGGAAGGTGCTTTCGAGAGTCGAGATTGCAGAAAACGTGTGGGAAACACATTTTGATACAGGCACCAACTTTATCGATGTCTATATCAATTACCTGAGGAAAAAGGTAGATAAAGAATTCTCTAAGAAACTGATCCATACCAAATCCGGAATGGGGTTTATTTTAAAAGAAGAATAGCAACATAAACCGGGTATGAAGATAAGAGTTTGGCTAACAATATTGTTTACACTGATTACAGCTGCTATTTTGCTGGTGTTCGCCTCTTATATTTATATCTCGGCAAAAAAAAGCAGAGAAAGAGAGTATTATAATTTGCTCACCAAGGAAGCGGTAACCAAGGCCAATCTTTTCTTAGATGCAAATGTAGACGCAAAGACCCTGCACACCATTTATCGCAATAACCGAAAAATTCTGAATGAAGTAGAAGTGGCTATTTATAGTACTTCTTTCCAGCTGTTGTATCATGATGCAGCAGAAATCGATTTTGTAAAGGAAACCCGGAAAATGATCGATGATATTGTGAAGCAGCGGGAAATTCATTTTTACCAGTCGGACTGGCAGGTAGTGGGTATTTCCTACCGCTTTAAGAACACCAATTATGTCATCACAGCAGCTGGTTTTGATCAGTACGGTTATAATAAGCTGGCCAGCCTGCGGGCCAATATCTGTATTGTATTTTTGATCTCTGTGCTTGTGATCTACTTTGCCGGGCGCTTTTTTGTGAAGAAAGCTTTTTCTCCTGTTACCGAGATCACCAGGAAAGTAAACCGGATTTCTGCAACCAACCTGGACCTGCGCCTGGATCCACGGCACAGTAAAGATGAGTTGTCCGAATTGTCTAATACCTTCAATGAGATGCTGGACCGGCTAGAAGATTCCTTTGATGCACAAAAGAGCTTTGTAGCCAACATCTCTCATGAACTCCGTACACCTTTATCCGCTATTATTACAGAACTGGAACTTTCCCAGAATAAGGAAAGAAGCCTGGAAGCTTATAAAGTGGTGATCAGTCAGGCGCTTTCAGACGCCAGGAAACTGGCGCGTTTGTCTAACAGTTTGCTGGATTTTGCTAAAGCCAGTTACGACTCTTCAGAAATTCATTTTAAGGAAGTGCGCCTGGATGAGCTTTTGCTGGATGCACAATTGCAGCTGCAAAAAACGAATCCGGATTATGATATTGACATTCTTTTTGAAAAGGAGTTTGATGATGATGACCTGATTTCTGTAAACGGAAATGCCTATTTATTACAAACGGCCTTTGTGAACCTGATTGAAAATGCCTGTAAGTTTTCAGCAGACCGCCAATGCGTAGTGGCGATTTCTTACCAGGAAAAGAATGTGGTGCTTAATTTTTCTGATCATGGAATTGGTATCAACGCAGAAGACCTCGACTATATTTTTAATGCCTTTTATCGTGGGCTGAATCAAAAAGTAGCAAACGGCAATGGAATAGGACTTTCCCTGACAAAAAAGATTGTTTTACTGCACAAAGGAAGTATTTCTGTACAGACCGAGCCAGGTAAGGGGACCGTTTTTACCGTAGAGATCCCACATCTATAGAGTTGCTGCGGGAAGTTTTAATATCCTTCTAATGAAATTCTAATTTTTTTCTAATATCTTTCTAATCGTTCCCTGGTATGGGCTATTTTACCTTTGCATCCCGTTTTAACACGTACAAAACAAGATGAATATGAAGAGAATTTCTACAATAGGTATACTGCTGCTATCGGCACAAATGGCCTGGGCACAGCAGGCAGATACGGTAAAGCAAAGCAACTGGAGTTATCATTTCCAGTTTACGGCCATTTCGCAATACCACTCCGCCTTTAAGGCGCCCTATAAAGGCCGGAACAGTTTGGCCGATACCGCTGAAATTGCAGCGACCAGTGCAACTTCGACCATGTTCCTGGGAAGGAAATTATGGAAAGGCGCAGCTGTTTATTTTAATCCGGAAATCTCTGGCGGACGAGGCCTGAGTTCTGCGGTTGGTGTAGCAGGTGCTTTGAATGGAGAAACTTACAGAGTAGGGAATGCCGCGCCCGCGATCTTTATTGCCCGGGCTTATTTCCAACAGCAGTTTGCATTGGACAATACCGGATATGAGTATGTAGCTGATGATGTAAACCAGGTGGGCGGAATGGTTCCTAAAGATCGGATCACCATTACAGCCGGTAAATTTGCAGCAAGTGACTTTTATGATGACAATAAATACAGCCATGATCCAAGAAGCCAGTTCCTCAACTGGTCGCTGATGGGTAACGGAGCCTGGGATTATCCAGCAAACACGCGGGGTTATACCATGGGGCTGGTCGTAGAACTGGTGAAGGCAGACTGGGCATTTCGTTTGTCCAGCGTGGCCGTTCCCCGTATTGCAAATGCACCTAAATTAGAATATAAATTAGACAAAGCCCATTCAGAGACATTGGAGATTGAACGGAAGAACCTTTTTAAAAGACCTGGTTCTCTTCGTTTACTGTTCACCAATACCTATTCCAAATCTCCATCTTATGCTCAAGGTATACAAGCCCTGGCAGACAACAATACTCAGATTCTGGATGTCATTTCAGGACAGGCAGAAGGCACCACTTACGGCGGACGTAAATACGGAATCGGTTTTAGTGGTGATCAGGAGCTGACCGATGACCTGGGGATCTTTGCACGTGCAGGATGGAACGATGGTAAAGATGTGACCTGGGCATTTACAGAAATTGACCGGACGGCCAGTCTGGGCTTATCGCTCAAAGGAGCCAGATGGAAAAGAGCTGATGATGTTTTTGGTCTGGCAGCAGTTGTTAATGGACTGTCCAGCGGGCACCGTACCTTTATTGCAGATGGAGGCTATGGGTTTATTATCGGAGACGGGAAACTGAATTATGGTAAGGAGATGATCCTGGAGACCTATTACAATGCAAAACTCACCAAAACTTTCTGGCTTACGGCAGATTATCAGTTTGTCAATCATCCGGCCTACAATAAGGACAGAGGACCGGTCAATGTATTTGCCATAAGAGGGCATATAGAGTTCTAAGGCTTTTTCTGGGCTGAAGTTCAGTATGATCAGCTTTTAAGGCAATCCAAAAGGATTGCCTTTTTTTGTTTTGTTAGTTAATCTTAACATTTCTTAGTAAAAATTAACATATTTGAAACTTATTCACAATAGTTTTTTTTTGATGATTCTATGTTTTTGCAAATGAATCAGTTAAAAAAAAGACAAGATTTTACTAGTCAATGTTAGTAAAATTTATGATCTTCGCATCCCCAAACAACGGGGCAGACCTAGCGTCTCATAAGGACTAAATCAAAAAAATTAAAGAATAACTATGCATAGCACTTGTACACAGGTATGGAATGACTGTCTCCAAATTATTAAGGATAATATCCCGGCCCAGAGCTTCAAAACCTGGTTCGAGCCTATTGTTCCGCTTAAACTGGAGAATAAGGTTCTGACGATACAAGTGCCTAGTTTGTTCTTTTATGAGTGGCTGGAAGAGCATTATGTAAGCTTACTGCGCAGAACGGTGAAATTGCAAATGGGAGATGAAGGCAGACTGGAATACAATATCGTAGTGGATCAGTCTTCCAATGGCGGCTTGCCTTATACCACAAAAATGCCTTCAAGTGGTAATGGCTCTGAAAATAAAAAACAAAGTATGCCTGTTCCGGTTAACATCAACAGGGACATTAAAAACCCTTTTATCATTCCTGGTTTAAAAAAGATCCAGGTTGATCCGCAACTGAACCCGCAATATACTTTTGAGAATTATGTAGAAGGAGACTGTAACAGACTGGCCCGTTCGGCCGGACATGCAGTAGCGGCTAAACCAGGGGCAACTTCTTTTAATCCTCTGATGATCTATGGTCCTTCGGGAATGGGAAAAACGCATCTTGCCCAGGCCATCGGAAACCAGATCCGCCAAACCTTGCCGGATAAACTGGTGATCTATGTTTCCTGCGAGAAATTCTGCCAGCAATTCGTTGAATCTTTAAAGAACAATACCATTAATGATTTTGTGAATTTTTACCAGGCCATGGATGTGATCATTATGGATGACGTACATAATTTTGCCGGGAAAGAAAAAACGCAGGATATCTTCTTCCATATTTTTAACCACCTTCACCAGTCGGGTAAACAAATCATCATCACCTCAGATAAGGCACCAAAAGACCTTTCGGGGCTGGAAGAACGTTTGCTGAGCAGGTTCAAATGGGGGCTTTCAGCTGATCTGCAATTACCAGGCCTGCAGACCAGGATTGAGATCCTGAAAAAGAAAATGTATGTAGATGGTATAAATCTGCCAGAGGAAGTGGTAGAATATGTAGCCAACAACATCAATAATAATGTAAGGGAACTGGAAGGTGCAATGGTTTCCCTACTGGCACAATCTACGCTCAATAAGAAAGAAATTGATCTCCACCTGGCTAAATCCATGCTGAAGAACTTTATAAAGAACACCAGCAAAGAAATTTCTATGGAGGTGATCCAGAAGAAAGTTTGCGAGTATTTTGAAGTGCCGATGGATTTACTGAAAGCTTCCACCCGTAAAAGAGAAGTCGTACAGGCCCGTCAGATCTCTATGTATTTATCCAAGTCTATGACCCGGTCTTCTTTGAAAACCATTGGTGCATTTTTTGGAGGCAGAGACCACTCTACAGTGATCTATGCTTGTCAGACTGTTGAAGACCTGATCCAGACAGATAAAAAATTCAGAACCTATGTGAGCGACATTGAAAAAAAACTGAAAATGAACTAAATTAAATGGGTGTTTGTGACAATTTCTATTAAAATTGTTACATTCGTGGTAGAGTTAAATACATTTCCTATGAATTTATATACTACACTTACCATACCCATTCTTTTCTTTACTTTTCAAAGCCATGCGGTTCCGGTAAAAGGAGCTCCTGTAGCTTATCATCAAAAAGTCACTGCAACTAAAGTATCTTTTGGTCATGGTGTGGATCTGATTGTAAAAGGATTGGGCTTGAATATAGATGCCATTCGTTTTGTTAAAGAGCCAAAGGCTACAGATTATTTCGTATATGCCAACAATAAGGCAGCCTATGCAAAATCACTGATTATTGCCGCTAATAATGGGATTAAACTGGACCGTAAAGTTAAGCTGGAGAGCCCGATGACCCGGGAACAATTTGCAGCAAATCTAAATGAGGCCATCCAGGCTACCGGAAATTATCCCGTTAATATGATGTTCATTGTGATCAAGGACGAGGCCGCTTTTTCTAAAGGATCAGCTGCGGTTCAAAACCTGATCAAATTTAATGTACTTGCCCTGGAGAAAGGGAATTTCAGACCTAAGGCTTTTATTACGGAATCGGAAGCCGTAAAAATGGTACAGAAGGCTGCTGAATTTGTTCGCGGTCACAAAGAAAGAGATGAAACTTCAGTGAAAGAAGAAGTGACCATGGTCTCTGCAGCAGTAAATGCCGATGTGAACCGCATCACCATTTCCAGAGGCACCAAGCCGAATTCCGGTTATCAGATTATGATCAACAGGATTGATTTTTCTGCAAAAGGAGAGGCGGTTGTTCATTACAGCCTGGTTAATCCAGCAGCAGGTCATTCTTACCTTCAGGTGATCACTGAGCCGCGTGCAGAGACCTTTATCTCCTCCTTCTATAAAGTGAGCTTAAAGAAAGATTAATTTAATTGAAACTGATCTGGTTCTGCACTGTTTCATATCATATATAAAGAGTGTTGTTATGAAAACGAATCAGAATAAACCAGGTCATGATGCGGATAAAGATTTAGCAAAAACAGGAAAGCCGAATCCTAAAAAAAACGGACATTCTAAAGAGGAATCTCCGGAAACAGATTTTCCACTCTCCGAAAAGGATGAGGTAAAACAGGCCGAAGAACGGCAGCGTAAAAGAGCTACGAAGAAATAGTTACATGAGTAATACACAAATCACTGCGGTTACAGAACTGGACAGATCACATTATAAAACCAAAGTATATTCAGGAGGTCATTTTATCTATTCAGATGAACCGGAGGCTATAGGCGGTACAGACGAAGGTATGCCGCCTGCTGCCTTGTTGTTGGCCAGCCTGGGCAGCTGTACAGCGATCACTATACGGATGTATGCAGATAGAAAACAATACAACCTCGATACCATTAAAATTGATCTGGCCATCTGCAGCGAAGATCAAATGGATAAAAGTACGACCATTTCAAGGGCTATAGAATTTACCGGACAGCTTTCAGAAGATGAAAAAAGCAGGTTAATGCAAATTGCAGACAAATGTCCGATTCACAAAATTCTTTCTAATCCGATTAAAATTGAAACGTCTGCTAAAAATTAGAGCAAACAGATACTAAATAAATTAGTACATTTACAGCAAATTTAATTCTCATGCAATTTGCTGTTGTCGATATAGAAACTACCGGAGGCTATGCATCAGGAAATGGGATCACAGAGATCTCCATACAAATCCATGATGGGACGAGCGTAACAGAACGTTTTGATACCTTGATCAATCCCGAGCATTCTATTCCTGCTTATATTGAGTCTTTAACGGGTATAAGCGACGAGATGGTGGCTTCTGCGCCTAAATTTGAAGCAGTTGCAGAACGGATTTACGATTTGCTGCACGATAAAATCTTTGTTGCACACAATGTTAATTTCGACTTTTCTTTTGTACGCCACCAACTGGAGGTAGCGGGCTACAATTTGCAATGCAAAAAATTGTGTACGGTTAGAATGAGCAGAAAGGTATTTCCAGGCTTTGCTTCTTATAGCCTTGGGAAATTGTGCAACTCACTTGGCATTACTTTAAATGACCGACACCGTGCGGGTGGGGATGCAGAGGCAACAGCAATTCTGTTAGGAATGCTGCTGGAGGCTGATCAGGAAGGACATATTAAACAAGCTTTAAATAAGGGTTCCAAAGAACAGGCCTTGCCACCTAACCTGCCAAAATCTGCTGTTGATGCGCTTCCTCAAAATCCTGGAGTTTATTATTTTAAAGATCAGAAGGGGAATGTGATTTATATTGGCAAAGCCAAGAACCTCAAAAAGCGCGTTTGCTCGCATTTTACTGGAAATAACCTCGGACCTCAGCGGCAGGATTTTCTAAAGAACATTCATCATGTAGAGTTTGAAGTTTGTGGCACAGAGCTCATGGCTTTTATTCTCGAAGCGGTCGAAATCAAAAGGCTATGGCCCGAAAATAACCGCGCGATGAAACGTTTTGAACAGAAATATTCCTTGTTTTCTTTTATAGATCAGAATGGGTATATACGTCTGGGTATTGATAAGTTTAAAAAACAAGGACCGTCTTTATATAATTTCAATAGTCTTTCTGAAGGGCATAGTTTATTGCGGATGCTGATTAAGGAGCATTTGCTTTGTGAGCGGCTGTGCTTTATACAAAAGAACCGGATAGGCTGTGTTGGGCATGAAGATGGGAAGTGCAGTGGCGCCTGTGTAGGTAAAGAATCTGCAGCGGCCTATAATGTAAGGGTGAAGTATGCGATCCAGGAGCTTCACCAGATGCTGCCTTCATTTGCAGTGATCGATCAGGGGAGGACAGAAGATGAGCAAAGTTGCCTTTGGGTAGAGAAGGGGCAGTTTTATGGAATGGGGTATATTTCACAGTATACGGATGTAAAGGATATGAGCGAGGTTAAATCTGCGTTAAAACCGCTTCCTTCTAATGATTACATCCTCCATTTGATCCTTTCTTATGCGGATGCACACCCTGGGAAGAAATTAAGTATAGAATTTTAGCCTTATTATCAATTCCTTATAAAGAATTTGTTAAATAGATTTGCTGTTTTAAGGCTTTAATCCTATCTTTGGCGCTCCAAGAAAAAGGAAATGCCTTGGTAGCTCAGTTGGATAGAGCAACGGTTTTCTAAACCGTGGGTCAGGGGTTCGAATCCCTTCCAGGGTACTGTAAGAAGCTTCTAGTGAAAACTAGGAGCTTTTTTTTTAGATATTTTCTGTGCTAAATTTCTATTGTGGTCTCCGAGGGGTGAAAATATGTTTTACTGGGCTCTCTGAATCTTGCAGATTCTGAGGTTCCCAGTAAAATATATTTTCTTGGGTGCAGACCGGGGAGGGTGGTGAAATGGAAATCATTGACTCCATAATGAGTGTTGACTACACTCACTTTATTTATATTTTTTACCTAACCATTCAACATCATGTTGAAACAGTTTATAAGACCGCAGGGATTGACAAATAGGTTTATTGAAAATGTGATATTGAAAGTTCTATAACTTTCAATACCTCGTCAATTTGTTCCGCTGAGATTTGTGTATTTAAAAGAAATATAGTGTTATAGGGCATAAAAAAATCCTCTTATTTATTGCTGTACTCAAATTATTAATTATGTTAGCGGGTGATATGAGTAGCAAAGTCGATATCCAGAAGGAGCAGATGGATGCCTTCCAAAAAGGCGATGAAGGTATGTTGCGGTTTTTTTTTGACTTGCACCACAAATCACTGCGCTATTTTGCCCTGGGTTTAATTGCTGATGAAGCGGAAGCGGAAGATATTGTCTCTTCCTGTTTTGTGAAGCTCTGGCAGTTCAGGAAACAGTATACAGATTTCTCTAAAATCAAGGCCTTTTTATATATCAGTTGCCGAAATGCCTGTTTGGATCATTTAAAAAAAATTAAACGCCGGAAAGGCTGGCAGGATGAATACTTAAGGCAACTTGAAGATGGAGATGAAAGGATATTACAGCAAGTAGCGGAGTCTGACTACCTGGATATTATTAACAAGGAAATAGATGGGCTACCACAAAAATGTGGCGAGGTTTTCAAAATGCTGTATTTTGAACACAAAAAAACCGATGAAATTGCCCTGCAATTAAACATCTCTGTAAAAACGGTACGTAATCACAAAGCAAGGGCAGTGGAACAGTTGCGGCATGCCTTTGTTGAAAAAGGATTGCCGGATGCGATGATGCTGGCACTGATACTGTTCCTGAATCAAAAGTAGATTTTTTTGAGAGCTTATTTGTTTGTAATTCAGTATTTTGATGATCTTTTTGAATTTTATTATCCGGAAAAATATTTTTTGACTAGGCGTTTCTTAAAAACGTCGTTTTTATAGGTATACCATACCAGAATATAATGATTTAACCTCGGGTGGTTATAATAGTATAAAGGCATAACGCAATGTTTGAACAGGAATTTGATAGAGCTTTACTTTTCTCAGCCTATGCTAAAGGCGAGCTGGATGCCAATGGGCAGCAGCAACTCAATAGCTGGTTAAATGAAAATGAGGGTAACCGATTACTGTTTAACAGTTTAATGAATGAAGAAGAGCTGAAAAAGAAGCTGATCCGGTTTAATACCATTGGTTCGGACCGTATGTGGGACAAGACACTGCAAGGCCTTTCTACTCTAAATACTGAAAACAACCTGAATAATCAGGTTCCTAAACAACATCAAACCATTAAACTCTGGAAAAAGATAAGTATTGCAGCCTCAATTGTTATTACGCTAGGCACAGGCTTATATTTTTATATTAAACCGGGGTATTGGGGCAAGTCCGAGCATGTGGTACTGGCTGTTAACCATATTGAACCTGGCGGTAACAGGGCGACATTGAGCCTTGCTGGTGGCAAAACCATTTCACTAAGTGAAACCAAAACAGGATTGGTGATTGGGGAAAAGCAATTAACCTATAATGATGGCAGTTCGGTAGATGCGCATTCTGAACTTGAAGAGAAAAGGGGAGAAACTATGATGCTGACCGCATCTACACCGCGTGGTGGTACTTATCAATTTATTTTACCTGATGGTACCCATGTTTGGCTGAATGCAGAGAGTAAACTGACATTTCCTTCTAAATTTAGCCGGTCAGCGCGAAAAGTTCAATTATCAGGGGAAGCTTATTTTGAAGTAGCTAAGTTGCCGGGGTCGGTTGTTTCCGCAAATGGAAGTAAAAATATTCCTTTCCTGGTGCTGAGTAAAAACCAGCAGGTGGAGGTTCTGGGTACACATTTTAACATCAATTGTTATGGGGATGAAGGGACTGTAAAAACCACATTACTGGAAGGAAGTGTAAAAGTCTCTTTATTGTCTGCCGGCAAAGCGGCCGGCAATGTGATCCTGAACCCTGGTCAGCAAGCCGTTGTAGACGGAAAATCGGAGATCAAGGTAGCACAAGCTGATTTGGAACAGATTATAGCCTGGAAAAATGGCTTGTTTTATTTTAAGGATGCTGATTTGAAGACTATTTTACGCACATTTTCGCGCTGGTATGATATGGATGTGATTGCTGTGGACCAGCTGGGTGACCGGAAATTTTCGGGTAAACTCTATAGAAATGTAAACGCTCATCAGGCTTTACAGGTACTTAAATTATTAGGCCTTGAATTTAGCCTGGAAAAAAAAGAACCAAAAATACCAAAGAACATAATTACTAAACCTTAAACCAACCAACAATATGAAAAAAAGACTAACCTGATATTTGACTATGGGGAAAGGAAAATTACGGAGGTGTTACCAGCACCCCCGTATAAATCT
>NZ_DATMRL010000632.1:0-16879 GCF_035566355.1 Pedobacter sp. | reverse complement strand
GTATAACGGAATTTAAAAATGCCTCTACTGTTTGGCCAGACAATGTTCTTCCGGAGGCATCAGTAATGGTACCGGAAATCATGATCTCTATTTTACGGCCAATCACTTCTTCATATTTTTTAATAGAGAAAATGGCGGCTTTGGCGTTCAAGGTGTCAAAAATGGTTTCGATCAGCAACAGGTCAGAGCCACCGTCAACCAGACCGCGGACCTGAGCATCATAGGCATCTACCAGTTCATCAAAGGTCAGCGCCCTGAAGCCAGGGTCATTCACATCGGGAGAAATAGATAGCGTCCGGTTAGTTGGACCAACTGCACCTGCGACAAAACATTTTCTGTCCGGATGCGCAGCCATAAATTCATTTGCAGCTTCCTTTGCAATTCTGGCACCTTCAAAACTCATTTCATAATCCAGTTCTTCCATCTGGTAATCGGCCAGTGAGATACGCTGGGTACTGAACGTATTGGTTTCAATGATATCTGCTCCGGCTTTCAAATAATCCAGGTGTATGGATTTGATGATATCCGGACGTGTCAGGTTCAGCAAATCGTTGTTGCCTTTGACATCGCAAGGGTGATTTTTAAAACGCTCTCCCCTGAAATCCTCTTCGGTGAGTACATGGCGCTGTATCATGGTTCCCATGGCACCATCTATAATTAATATTCTCTTTTCTAATTCTTCTCTGATACTCATTCTTCGTCTTTCTTCTGTCGTAGAATATTCTCCATGAGCGGCCGTTTAAATACCTGAACATGGAAATATAATACTAAAGGGCTTATTCGAAATTCCGGCTAGGGGTCGACTTTAACTTATCTTTCGGGAACGTTTAGTACACGGTCCAGTAGAATGTAGCACCTTGTAAGCACAGGTTGCTAAGACTTCGCAGGGTCTAATCCCTCCGTCTTTCTCTATAAGCAGTGCAAAAATGCAACAAAGAAAAATCAATTCCAAAAAATAGAGACTTAAAGCCAATAAAATTGCAAAACAAAGAGTTTTCTGTTCAGGCTTCGGAATTAAATTTTGATTGATGTCTGTTGGTCGATTAAAAAGTCAGTACTGCTGTTGTAAAGAAATGTTTGCATAATCAAACCGGGCATACAAAAGCGGCCTGCAGAATTGCATCTGCAGGCCGCTTTTGTATAAAGAAACAGAATTATTTTCTGCTTCCGAAGATCCTCAATAAGAAAAGGAATATGTTGATAAAGTCCAGATAAAGTGATAGTGCGCCCATAATGGCTAATTTTTTTGCGTCTGTTGCAGCAACCTGATCACCATTTGCTTCAATTCCTGCACCAATTCTTTTTAGTTTTTGAACATCATAAGCAGTAAGAGCGGTAAAAATAGCTACGCCAAAGAAACTCATGATATAGTCAAAACCAGAACTTTTAAGAAACATATTGATCACACTTGCAATCACCAGTCCAATTACGCCCACCATTAGGATAGATCCAAACTTGGTCAGGTCTGTATTGGTTGTATAACCAAGAAAAGCCATGATTCCAAATATACCCGCTGCACCTGCAAAGCAAGCAACAACAGATCCGGAGGTATAAATTAAGAGAATGAAACTTAAGCTGATGCCTGTAAGTACAGAATATAAAACAAATATACCCAATAAGGCCCCATAAGAAAGACGGCTTAATCCTGCACTCATTAACATTACAAGAGCAAGTGGTGCAAACATAGCAACGTATCCAAGGATGGATAAACCTCCTCTGCTGGTTTCTGAGGGCTGGTTAATCAGGTAACTCAAAGCAGCAGGGCTGTTCGCCATAAATAACGCCGCTAAAGATGATACACCTAAAGCAACAAACATCCATAAGAAAACATTAGCAAAGAAATTCTTTGCAACTGCTCCGCTTTGCTGTTCTACAAAAACGGACTTTTGTGCCCATTCATAATTATTGTTGTTATCCATTGTATTCTAATTTTTAGTTAAAGATAAGAATTGTCTGATTCATACAAAAGCTATGCCCCGAGTCTTTTTGTCAGGATTTCTTCAACTTTTTTGAAAATTTGCAAAGGTTTTAAAGTTCTCCATGCCAAATCGTCAAGCTCACCACCAAAGTTGATATAGTAATCTATATTACTGCTGCGGAACTCATCAATCACATGGGGTGTAAAATTGATGCCCGAAATCCAGCCATCTTCAACCTCCTGAAACCATTCTTCATAATAGCTGTCTTCAGAAGAATGAAAATTCAGTATGTTTTCTCCGATTAAAATGAATTTGTTGATGCCTTCATCCATCATCAGTTCCAGTATTTCACGTTTCAGTAGCATAATGTCGTTGTTGATGGCATCATTCCACTCTCCAATAAACTCTATAATAGCATATTGCCGGTCGTAATCGACAAACAGAACTTTCAGGTAAAGAGTGTTTGAGCCAAAATCATCCCACTGCGGATGAATCAGGAAATTATACAACTGTTTGTCAAAATAGAATTCTGAGTATTCAGTGTTAAAAAAGGGTGAACGCTCATCTTCTGCCGCAATGTAATCATCGCGCCACTGATAGTAGGGTTCAATTTCGTGCATATTCTATTTATTATGACTGGCTTCTACTGCTTTGCGCACACTTCCATAACGGTTCAATAGGTCTGCAGCATGATCGTAGTCTATATTTAATTCATCCATGACCATCTGGGTACCGCGGTCAACCAGTTTATGATTGGTTAGCTGCATGTCAACCATTTTATTGCCTTTGACTCTGCCCAGCTTAATCATTACTGTTGTGCTGAGCATATTCAGTACCAACTTTTGCGCTGTGCCTGATTTCATGCGTGTAGAACCGGTCAGGAACTCAGGACCTACAATGACCTCTACGGGAAAGTCGCTTTCCTGAGCGATTGGCCCGCCTTCATTACATACAATACAGCCCGTCAGAATACCGTTTTTCCGGGCAGTATTTAACCCGCCAACAACATAGGGTGTAGTGCCGGAAGCAGCCAAACCAATAAGACAATCTTTATCGTTAATGTGGTATTCCTGCAAATCAACCCAGGCTTGTTCCGTGTCGTCTTCTGCATTTTCTACCGCTCTGCGGATCGCTGTATCACCACCGGCAATGATGCCTACAACATAATCAAACGGCACACCAAATGTAGGTGGGCATTCTGAAGCATCTACTACGCCCAAACGTCCGCTGGTACCAGCGCCAATATAGAACAAACGACCGCCGTTCTGCATTTTTTCCGATACCGCAGAAGCCAGTTTTTCTATTTGTGGAATGGCTTGTTCTACAGCTGAGGGTACACTTTTATCTTCATGGTTAATCCCTTTCAAAATTTCAAGAACGGACATCTTATCAATATCATTGTACCTGGACTCTTGCTCGGTTACTCTTATCATATACTATATTTTTGCTAAAATTCGTCAATTTCTTTCTAAACCGGAAATCCTGAGGCTGGTTTCAATGGATATCAACAAAAAAAATAAATTCCTTATTGTTTAAAGGAGGGCCATGACTTAAATTCTCAAGTTGAATCAGGCTTTGATTTTATTCAGATGATCTTTCCCTAAAAGAAGATCGAAAACAATTCTGTCGTTCAGGGAGTTATTTAATTATGGAATTTTAGGCGGTACTGAAATGACCTAAGTCGTGGGACAACCAGATTTGCAAATATATTAAAAATGTACCTGCCTTATTTGTGTTATTAACAGGGTTATTTCCTAACTTTGTACAACATCTGCTGCATGAATAAAATTACCCGTCAAAATCTGATTATAGCACTCACTTATTCTGTAACTTTAATAGGTGGGATGTATCTTGGATTTAAATTTTTGAAAGACCAGGGATATAATTTACAAAAGCAAACACTCAAAGCTGATAACAATAAGGAAAAAGTAGCAGAAATCATCCATTTGATTGATAAAAACTACGTTGATGAGGTCAATACGGATACTTTAAACCATCTGCCAATTGACAGTATTCTGCATCAGCTGGATCCCCACAGCATGTATCTTCCTCCAGAAAAGGCGGCTGAACAATCTGATGCACTCGAAGGTAATTTTCAGGGTATTGGAATTGAATATTACATCCTGAATGATACGCTTATGGTCACTAATGTGATTAAAGATGGTCCGGCTTATGGTTCAGGTATGCGTCCCGGAGATAAGATTTTGAAAGTAGACAGCGCGTTTGTAAGTGGGAAACAGCTGCCCAGAGATCAGATGATTGGTAGAATAAAGGGTAGAAGCGGTACCCCGGTGCAGTTGCTGGTGATGCGTGCCGGTACCAGTCAGTCTGTTTTGTTGAATGTTAAAAGAGGACGGGTCCAGGTGAGTAGTATTGATGCAGCTTACATGGTAAACCCGTCGACCGCTTATATTCGAATCAGTAAATTCGGTGCAAATACTGATATAGATTTTACAGAAGCACTTAGAGGCCTGAAAGTGAAAGGGATGTCTAAGCTGATCCTTGACCTCAGGGATAATGGGGGAGGTTACCTTACTGCAGCGACAGGATTGGCCAACCAAATCCTTCCGGAAAATAAACTCATTGTCTATACTGAGGGAAAGCATGAACCCAGAACGGATTATATCGCTACCGGGGGTGGGGAATTTGAACATGGCAAACTGGCTATACTGATCAATGAAAATACAGCATCGGCAAGTGAAATTCTTGCAGGCGCTGTTCAGGATCTGGACCGTGGGTTAATTATTGGGCGTCGTTCTTTTGGGAAAGGCCTTGTTCAGGAACAGTTTCCCTTTGGAGATGGCTCAGCATTGAATTTGACCATTGCCAGGTATTACACCCCTTTGGGTCGTAGTATACAAAAATCCTATAAAAAAGGCTATGCAGCTTATCAGAATGAACTGGAAGAAAGATTTAGTGATGGCGAACTGACCGATAAAGGTTCGGGGCCCAAAGATACCTTAAAGAAACACCCGTCTTTTGTAACCGGAGCCGGGAAAGTTGTTTTTGGTGGAGGTGGGATCCAGCCAGATATTTATGTGAAAATGGATACGGTTGGTGTTAATAAATTTTATAATAGTTTGATTTCTAAAAAGATACTGTTTGATTTTGTGTTTGATGTGCTGGCTAACCGCTATAACAGCCACTATCTCGAACAGAATATGAGTACTTTCAGCATCAGTCATGAGGATTTTAATGCATTGGTAAAATATATCCAAAACAGGAAGATCATTATAGATCAGCATCAGCTGATGGCAGCCAAACCTGTGATCTGTAATGATCTTAGAGTATTATTGTATAAATACCATTTGGGCGATGCAGGCTATTACAAAGCACTGAATCTAAATGATAGTATGGTTAAGCAGGCTTTAAACAGCCTGCAATAATCGGTTTTTATTTCTGTCTGAAGTAAATCTGAATCGGCACACCGCTGAAATCAAAATTTTCCCTTAGTTTGTTTTCAATGAAACGTTTGTAAGGTTCTTTAATGTACTGTGGCAGGTTACAAAAGAAGGCAAACATTGGCGAACTCGCATTGATCTGGGTAGCGTATTTCACCTTGATGTACTTTCCTTTCATGGATGGCGGAGGATAGTTCTCAATAATCGGAAGCATTACGTCATTCAATTTAGAGGTCGGGATTTTCTTGCTTCTGTTTTTATACACATCCAGGGCAGTTTCAATAGCCTGGAAAATCCTCTGTTTGTTCAGTACGGAGATAAAGATGATCGGAACATCTGTAAAGGGCTGTAATTTCTGACGGATCTGCTCTTCGAACACTTTAGCCGTCTTATTATTTTTCTCTACAAGATCCCATTTATTCACCAGGATCACAATACCTTTCTTGTTTTTTTCTGCCAGGTGGAAAATATTGACATCCTGCGACTCCAGTCCTTCCATGGCATCAATCATCAGGATCACCACATCAGCTTCTTCCAGTGCTTTGATGGTCCGCATTACGGAATAAAATTCGATGTTTTCTTTTACTTTGGTTTTCTTACGTAAACCGGCGGTATCAATAAACATAAATTCATGCCCGAACTGGTTGTAATGGATATGGATAGAATCACGGGTTGTTCCGGCAATCGGGGTTACAATGTTTCTTTCTCTTCCGATCAGTGCATTGATCAGAGAAGATTTTCCTACGTTGGGACGTCCTACGATCGTAATCTTAGGTAAAGCATTTTCTTCTTCAACTACGTCTTCGAAATGGGTGATCACGTCATCCAGCAAATCTCCTGTTCCCGAACCGGTCATAGAAGAAATGGAATAAATCTCGCCCAGACCAAAACCATAGAACACGGAAGCTTCATTTTCCAGGGAAGTATTGTCTACCTTATTGACTACGGTAAAAACAGGTTTATTACTTCTTCTTAATAATGAAGCGATCTCGTCGTCCAGGTCTGTAATTCCTGTGGTTACATCGACCATAAACAGCAATACCGTGGCTTCTTCAATAGCAATGATCACCTGTTCACGGATGGCTGCTTCAAAAACATCTTCTGAATTGGCTACATAACCGCCTGTATCAATAACGGTGAAATTCTTGTCGGTCCACTCTGCAACACCGTAGTGGCGGTCACGCGTAACGCCGCTAAAATCATCTACAATAGCTTTACGACTTTCAGTTAAGCGGTTAAAAAGGGTAGATTTGCCTACATTTGGTCTTCCGACGATTGCGATAATGTTACTCATATGGGGTGTGAATTGTATTAATTATTGTATTAATTATTAAGGGGTTGCAAAGGTAGGTTTAATTTTCGTACCCGAAACTTTTTAAATAATTCTTTTTGCTGCGCCAATCTGGCAATACCTTTACAAAGGTTTCAAGAAAAACTTTCTGATCCAAAAATTTCTCAATATCCTTACGGGCCTCAGTACCAACCTTTTTAAGCATAGAACCACCTTTTCCAATCAGGATGTTTTTCTGAGAATCACGCTCTACAATAATCTCTGCGCTGATTCTGGTGATCTTTTCTTCTTCTTTAAAGGAGGTAACCACCACTTCTGTACTGTATGGGATTTCTTTTTGATAATTGTTAAAGATCTTTTCTCTGATGATTTCCGAAACAAAGAATCTTTGGTTACGGTCGGTCAGATCCTCTTTGTCATAGTAAGCTGGGTGTTCAGGAAGAAAGTTTAAAACGGTTTCCATAATGCCACTCAGGTTGTATTCATGCAACGCAGAAATGGCAAAAACATGTTTAGGGTTTAATTTTTCTGTCCAGTAAGCTGTTTTTTCTTCTACATCTTCCTGCGTAGCGGTATCAATTTTATTGATCAGCACAATGATCGGAATAGTAGTTTTCTCAATTTTTTCGAGTACATCGTTCTCGTCGTGTCCCTCATGAATGTCCGTAACAAACAAAATAAGGTCTGCATCAGAGAGTGCTCCATTCACGGAACTCATCATAGAATCCTGCAACTGATACTTGGGTTTTATGATGCCCGGCGTATCAGAAAAAACAATTTGATAGTTTTCTTCGTTCACTATCCCCAGAATACGGTGACGGGTGGTCTGGGCTTTCGGGGTAATAATGGAAAGCTTTTCACCGATCAGGGCATTCATTAACGTTGATTTACCCACATTGGGCTTACCTATTATACTTACAAAACCTGCTTTGTGCGACATCGAAATATTTTTTAAAATAAATTTGCACTACAAAGAAACGAATTATATCTTTGCATTCCAATTCGGAAGAAGAGTTAAGGATTTAATATTCACTTTTGAAATTGTATAAAGTGCGGGGTGGAGCAGTTGGTAGCTCGTCGGGCTCATAACCCGAAGGTCATCAGTTCGAGTCTGGTCCCCGCTACCTAAGAAGTCGTAACCTTTCGGGGTTATGGCACTTCTTAATGGCCCGTTCGTCTAGGGGTGAGGACGCCAGATTTTCATTCTGGAAACAGGGGTTCGATTCCCCTACGGGCTACGGTATCGCTTATGGTAAATAAGTGGTTTATTTGAAAAAGATATAGTGCGGGGTGGAGCAGTTGGTAGCTCGTCGGGCTCATAACCCGAAGGTCATCAGTTCGAGTCTGGTCCCCGCTACCTGGGAAGTATGGATAATACTTCATTTTAATGGCCCGTTCGTCTAGGGGTGAGGACGCCAGATTTTCATTCTGGAAACAGGGGTTCGATTCCCCTACGGGCTACGATCCCGCTTTACGATAAGTAGAGCGGGATTTTTGCTTTTATATGGGTTTAAATAATATGACAAGCGGCTGAACATGAATAAAATTGATGTCTTCGTAAAATTTCATTGCAGGCATAAATTTATGAGTCATTAAAGTAATGGTTGTTAGCTTCTGTTCTAAGGCGTATTTCTCCATATGTTCAATCAGTATCCGGCCAAATCCTTTTTTTTGCAGGTGAGGAGCAATAAATAATTCATCAATATAGAGTTGTTTTCCTGTCCACCAGGTTTTGATATGCGCAAAAACGGCTCCGGCAAGCTCCTGCTCGTGGTATAGCGCAAAGCCTGTAAATTGAGCCTGAGACATGTAATCACTGAGATAACTGACTGCATCTTCTGAGCTCCAGTGGTAATTCCAGGGCGCCTGATTGTAGGCCTTTTTTAAGGTCTCAGCGCAGATTTCAATATCATTTCGGGTAATGGATTCAATGATCATATAACTTGCTTTTTGGATTGGACTTCATCTAAGGCTTCCTGTAATACCTGTGCAAGCTCTTCTACATTTGGTGCCTTAAACATGGTGTCATGGTCTCCCGTAACTTCAAAAACTTTAACACCTTTTCTGGCATATTTTCGCCAGCCCAGGTATTTAAAATCATCTACAAAATAGGGTCGGGTCTTCGCTTTGAAAAGATAAATATAGTTGTCAATTGGACTGATCTTGTAATTTCGCAGTGCAGCTGCGTTTCTTTTGCTGATCAATTTCATCTGCATGGTAATGTCGCTCTCGGCTTCTTTTTCTTTTTGCAGACCAAGCCAACTCAATAATTCTTCTATTTTTCTGGAAAATAAATGGCGTTGATACTTTAATACAGAGGAAGGGTCTTTGATCAATGATTTAAGCTCCCAGTAGAATTTAGGAAATTGTCGGATGATCTTCTTAGGAAGTTTAACAGACCATGATTTGTTATAGAAAATATTCTCTGTATTTGTATCAAAAATGCCCAGAAGTTTTACTTCCTTACCGGCAAGCCTGAGTTGCTTTTCCATTTCAATAGCAACATATCCACCAAATGAATAACCTGCAATCGCATAGGGGCCGTCTGGGTTATGCGCTGAAATCTCTATGATATAATTCCTGGCGATATCAGCAATCGTCTCTATTTTTTCATCGATTTTATCCAAATCTTTGGGCTGCAGGGCATAAACGGGTTGTTCTGAATCTACATATTTTGCCAGAGCTTTAAAGTTCAGCACATGAAGGCCATCACCATGTATAAGATATAAAGGTGTTTTATTTCCGCTTGATTTTAAGGCAACTAAACTTTCGTTTTTTTTCGTTTTATGCTCCTCTAACGAAGATAGCAGGGACAGGATGGTCGGATATTTAAACAGGGCCGCGACAGGAATCTTCTCCCCGGTTTTTTTCTCATAACGAGACATGATTTGCAATGCCATAAGGGAATGGCCCCCTAATTCAAAAAAATTATCATGAATGCCTATTTTTTCGATGCCAAATACTTCCTCCCAAATGGTACAGAGAAGCGCTTCATTGTTCTGCAAAGGAACTGATGGTTTGGAGATCACATCTTCAGCCTGACTTATGTGGAGATCCAGGAGTGCTTTTCTGTCAATTTTGCCATTGATGTTTAATGGAAGTTCAGTAAGTTCTATCCAAAGAGAAGGTACCATGTACGAAGGCAAAATGTCTTTTAAGTGATGGATCACTTCATCCCTGGTAAAGGTTGGGGCGGGGACTAAAAAGCAAACCAGGTATTTCTGGCCGGAATTATCCTCCTTTGCCACAACTGCAGCATGTTCTATACCTGAATAGCGGCCAAGCACATTTTCTATTTCGCCCAGCTCAACCCTGAAACCTCTTATTTTTACCTGATTGTCTTTTCTGCCTAGAAATTCCATGTTCATATCTGCAAGCATACGGCCCAAGTCACCGGTGCGGTACATCATTTCTCCGAATTTTGGATCAAAAGGATCTTTTAAGAAGGCATAAGAGGTTTTTTCGGGTGAATTCGCATAACCCCTCGCTACGCCTGTTCCACCGATATAGAGTTCTCCAATATCTCCTACGGGTACAGGCTTTTGCTGTTCGTCGAGAATATAGAAAGAAGTATTGCTGATGGGTTTTCCATAAGGAATACTTTTCCAGTTTGTTTGTATTTGATCAATAATGAAATAATTTGACCAGACAGTGCCCTCTGTTGCACCCCCAAGTGAAACCACCTGCGCTGCAGGGAAAAAGTTTTTGATCCGCTCAGGTAGCTTTACAGGAATCCAGTCACCACTTAAAAAAACGATTCTTAAATTATCTTGCGTATAGCTTATTTGGTTTAACTCCAGGTCTTTGATCAGATAATCTAAAGTTGAAGGAACCGAATCCCAGAAGGTAACTCGGTGGTCTTGAAGCATAAGCTGCAATGCTGTAATGTCGTTTATTTGCGTTTGTCCTGCTATGATCAATGTACCGCCTGCTGCTAAAATTCCAAAGATGTCATAGACAGAGAGGTCGAAACACATAGAAGTCACAAATAGCAAGCGGTCACGACGGTCAATATTGAAACGGGTGTTTACCCAGGTAATGAGATTTACGGCAGAGCAATGCTCAATCATTACACCTTTAGGTTTTCCGGTTGACCCGGATGTATAGATGGTATAGGCTATTTGATGACCATCTGCGGGCAAATTTATATTGCCTTTGTCGTAGGGAAGTAGCAGCGCGTTTTGTAAATGAACAACTTGTACCTCAGGCAGGTGTATCTGAGCTGAGCAGACTTCATCTGCGATCAGTAATTTTACGGCGGAATTTGAAAGAATATATTGTTGTCTTTCCGCTGGATATTCAGGATCTACAGGCACATAGGATCCTCCAGCTTTCAAAATGGCATACATGGCAATAATCATCTCAAAACCACGTGCAGCTAAAATGCCTGCATTTTCGCCTTGTTTTAACCCAAGTTGAATCAAATGTCTGGCCAGCTGGTTGGCACTTTCATTAAGTTTTTTATAACTCAAAGAGGTCTTATTAAATTCCAGCGCCGTGTGATCCGGTTGTTGTAGTGCCTGTTCCTCCAATAACATATGCAGCATCGTCTCTTTTGGATAAGGCGCTGCGGTATCATTAAATTCTTTAATCAGCTGAATGTCGTGCTGGGACAGGCCGTTTGCATCCTGCTCATTGTTGTGGTCTGAAGGGACGAGATGACTAAGCATAGACAAAATAGTTTAACTCACTAGTTGCCAGAGAAAACTGGTATTGCTTTGTTTAGTGAAAGATAATGAAATTTTCACTTATGTGGAATTTTTTTCATCGATTTTCAAAAGGAGATTATAAACTGTCTTCTTGTTATATACCAAGTTATGGAGTTGTTTTGTTACTCTGCGCCCCGGCTTTGTTTATCGGTAATAAAAAGTGGATAGATTTCTACCTTGGTTTATTTTTCACTAGTTTTGATTTCAAGCAATCAAAGGATAATCATTTTCTGAAAGAATATTTTGTCGACTTCAGCTGTACATAACGAAAAAGATCTTTTACAACAGCTAATTGCGGGTGATGAACGCGGTTTTGCAGGCTTGTATGATCTGTATAGTCCGTCTATTCAGAAATTTATCCTGAGATATGTGAATTCTTCGCCACTCTCTGAAGACCTGACGCAGGAAGTATTCATTAAAATATGGGAGAACCGAGCGATACTTGCTGATGTAAAATCTTTTAAAGCCTATTTGTTTGTAACTGCCCGAAACCACACCCTGAACAGCATGAAGGTGATTTTTAGATCTGAAATAGCCATTGGTGAGGTTGTCGATAGTTTTGTGCATCTTAGAAATGAGACTGAAGAGCAGTTGATGCATAAAGAATATCTGGTTTTCCTTCGAAAAATCCTGGATAGCCTTCCTGAAAGGACCAGAGAGATCTTCAGATTGTGCAGGGATCAGGAAAAAAGCTATGATGAGGTTGCAAAATCACTAAATATTTCAAGAAATGCGGTGAAGAACCATATGGTTCAATCGATGAAGGTATTGCGCTCTGCAGTAAAAAGTGAATACGGGATCTCTTTAAGCCTCTTCCTGTATTTTATTTTTGGTTTACATAGGTAAAACGATTTAAAGTAAAATAAAGCATATTTTTTTCAATTTCAGCTACCCTAGTCTTCTATTTTATTGTCTTTACAGTTAGAGCCGCAATATGGAAGAAGAAAAATACAAGGAATTAGTTCAGCGTTACCTGGAAAAAAAATCAACAGACGAGGAGCTGGAAGTTTTTGTGTACTTAATGAAGCAGGGTAAGCTGGATAAACATCTGGAGGAAATGATGAACACTGACCTGGGCCTTGAACAGGATCAGGTTCTATTACCGGAGAAGAAAGCGTGGCTTAAATGGTTTCGATGGCCAATGGCAGCGGCTGTTGCTTTAACTGCAGGAATGTTATTTTTCTTTTCAACGAGAAAGCAGCGATCAGATACCCAGATCGGAAATCAGATGATTTATAATTCGGCCAGCTCCGTATTAAAGAAGATTTTGCCAGATGGGAGTACAGTTTGGCTAAATCCGGGGGCCAGATTTACTTATCCTTCAAGATTTGGGAAATTCAGGGCAGTTAGTATGCAGGGAGAGATCTTTTTTGAAGTAGCAAAAGACCAACAGCATCCCTTTCTGATTTCAAGCGGAACAGTATTGACCAAAGTCTGGGGGACAAGTTTTCGTGTCCGGTCTGTACCTGGAGAAAAAATCACCAAAGTCTCGGTTTTGACAGGTAAAGTATCTGTTCGTACAGCTTCAAAAATTAAAAAGGAAATCATGTTGCTTCCTGAGGAAGAAGTGAGCTACAATAAAGCAGACCAGGATTTATTGAAAACACCTATAGAACCGGGCTCAGACATGATGATTTGGCGCAAAGCAGAGCTTTCTTTTGAGGATACCGAATTATCAGCGATAATTCCAGCGTTGAGCAGATATTACCACGTTCCCATCTTTTTGAAAGAAGAAAAGTTAAAAAAATATAGGCTCACGGCCGATTTTAAAGGTAAAAATCTACCAGATATTCTTGTGCTGATCTGTAAATCCGTACAGTGCAGTTATACCAGTATTGGCAAAGAGATTACATTAAGTACAGCAAATCAACAATTCAACCACTTATAAACAACCTAAAATTTAAACATCCTATGGAAAAATAAAGAAAACCTACCGTCTTATTGGAAAAGAAACAGAAGTGCTGTGAACACCTCTGTTTGTTAAATTATCCCACGTGAATAGAACGCTGAATCCGTTCTAAAGGGAAATTATTTGTCTCATTATTTCAAAAGAAACAATCTAATTTATGAATTTATTTTTACAAGACCGTCTTGGCTTATTTAAAATTATGAAAGTCACATTAAGTCAGTTAGCTATAGCGATCATTGTGTCTGGCGTATCCTATGCCAGGACAGGCAAAGCTCAGGATGCTGTCCTTGACCGGTATATTGATCTTTCTGCAAAGAACATTAGTCTGGAGTCTGTACTCAAAAAGGTGGCCTCAAAAGCATCCGTAAAGTTTGTGTACAGCAAAGACTTTATCAATACAGATCAGCTGATTTCCATTGATGCAGAGAGGCAGCATCTGGGTAGTATTTTGAACAACATTTTGACCAAAAATAATATCTATTTCGAAGTTGTGAATGGAGATATTGTACTGCAGGTGAAACCTGCGGTCAAACCAGGGAGCGCAGAAAATGCTCAAATTACCGTTACTGGTACGGTAACCAGCAATAGCGGAGAATCCCTGCCGGGCGTAAGTGTGTTTATAAAAGGAACTGCATTGGGAACCAATACCGATGCCTCGGGAAAATATAGTATCCAGGTACCTGATGGCAATACCACGTTAATTTTTGCTTACCTGGGTTTTGCGCGGAAGGAAGTTGTTGTAGGAAACAGGTCTGTTGTAAATGTGATCCTTACGGAGGATGCGCATCAGCTAGGAGAAGTGGTGGTTACGGCATTAGGGATCAAACGATCTGCGAAGGAACTGGGATACTCGACCCAGCAGGTCAATGCAAAAGAACTCACCCAAAGCCGTCCAACCAATCTGGCTGCAGGTTTATCTGGTAAAATTGCCGGATTGCAGATTGTTCAATCCAATAACCAGATTGATGCGGGCGACCAGATACGTGTTGTGCTGCGTGGTAACCGCTCCTTTCAGGGAAATAACCAGGCTTTGCTGGTATTAGATGGGGTAGTTGTTCCCTTGAGTTATCTGAACTCCATCAACCCAAATGATGTAGAAAGTGTAAATACGCTGAAGGGTGCTAATGCTGCGGCACTGTATGGTTCAGAGGCTTCTAACGGGGTGTTGATCGTAACAACAAAAAAAGGAATGAAGGATGCCTCTCAAATCACCTATACCAATACTACTCAGTTCAACCAATTGTCCTATTTCCCGAAAATGCAGACTCAGTTTGGCGGAGGTTCCGGACAGGATGCTTACGGTTTTCCGCAATATACACCTTATGAAAACCAAAACTTTGGTGATCGTTTTGATGGTAGTATCCGCCCTATAGGGCGTACGCTTCCGGACGGTTCTATCCAGATGGTGCCGTATGCAAATGCAGCAGACGAAAAGAAGAAGTTTTTTGATACGGGTATTGATGAGCAAAATGACCTGAGTTTTAGTTCTGGTAATGATAAGGGCTCTACCTATATCAATGTGCAAAGGTTAAACAGCAAGGGCTATGTACCAGGTGATAAATTTAACCGTACAGCGGCAAGATTTAACGGCTCCCGTATTTTCGATAAGCTGAAAGTAGACTATAACCTGAACTATACCCAGAAGAATTACGATAAGTCTTATTCCCAGATTTACGATAATATCATCAATACGCCGGCAAATATTCCGCTTACGCAGTATAAGGATATTAATTCTATCTATGGAAACCTGAACAATTTTTACAATGACTACGGCTTGAATCCTTATTTCAATCTGGCTTATCAAAGAACAAGGGAGAGAAGAGATGATCTATTGGGGAATTTATCGTTATCTTATGACGTTGCTCCCTGGTTAAACCTGACAGCAAGAGGAGGAATTACGACCTATACGATCAATGGTAAAAATACCAGAGAGGCTGTAAGCTATTCTGATTTTGCTCATGACAGCGGAAAAGGAATTGCTAATCCCCAAACTTCTCCGGGAACGGAATCGGACTATTCTTATTTTAACAGCAGGATGGAAGGAAATTTCCTGGCTACCTTTAAGAAAAAGGTGGGAGACCTGAACTTTACACTGATTGGCGGTTCTCAGGTTATTCAAAAGTCTAGCAGAACATTATCTGCTGGAACAAACTATCTGGTCATTCCTGATTTTTATAATGTTGGTTACCGTGCTGGCGATGCAATTGTAGGAGAGGCTTCTACGAAAGACAGGCAGCTTGGACTGTATGGTGATTTGACGGTAGGTTATAAAGACTATTTGTTTCTACATGCTTCGGGACGTAATGACTGGGATTCGAGACTGGCTCAGGAGAACAGATCTTTCTTTTATCCTTCTGCCGATGTTTCCTTTATTTTCACAGAGGCTTTTTCTGCACTTAAGAATAATAATATCCTGTCCTTTGGTAAGATCAGAGGTGGTATAGCTAAAGTATATGCGGTACAGTTCTCTCCTTATTCCCTGGAGGCTACTTTTGATGTAGGTTCTGGTTTCCCGTATGGATCTACAGCGGGCTATAGTGTTGGTAAAACGGTTTTTGACCCCAATTTAAAACCCGAGCAAACCGTATCTTCAGAGATCGGAATGGAACTGGGTTTCTTCAACAACAGACTCTCTTTGGAAACTTCGGCTTATTGGGAAGCAACAAAAGACCAGGAAATTATTAACGGTATCAATATCTCCAGTGCGACTGGCTTTACCAATGCCATTATTAACACCGGCGAGGGTAGAAACCATGGTGTTGAACTTTCCATGAAAGGAACACCGATACTTAGTGAAAATGGAAGGGGAATTACCTGGAATGTCGGATTGAATTATTCCTACAACCAGAACAAAGCCATTTCTCTGTATCAGGGACTACCCAACTTAAGCATAGGAAATAACAATTACATTGTAAAGGATCAGCCTTATCCTGTGCTGATGGGTAATGGGTTTTCTACCGATCCACAAGGGCGAACCATTGTAGATCCGGGAACAGGTTTTCCTGTTTTAAGTCAGACCAATATTTTGTTTGGCCAAACGACACCTAAGAATATACTTGGCATCAGCACGAGTGTAAATTACCACAATTTCACCTTGTCTGGAACTGCTGAATACAGGAGTGGAAGTGTGGTGTACAGTGGTGCAGGAAGTACGATGGATTTTTCAGGGATCAGTTATGGTTCTGCCAGCAATGGCCGTGAACGCTTTGTGTACCCGAACTCTGTGATTCAGACCTCTCCAGGTGTATACGTGCCGAATACCAATATCACCACCAGGACCGGAGGAATTGATTACTGGGCGGGTTCAACTACACGTTATGGTGTGATGCAGAACTATGTGACCAGTGCGGCTTTCTGGAAAATCCGTGAACTTTCACTCGGCTATGAAGTACCGGTTAAATACCTGAAACATATTAAATTCATTAAGAGGGCTAATCTTGCCCTGGTAGGCAGAAACTTGTTTATGTTCAGGCCAAAAACCAATGTGTACACAGATCCGGAGTTTAACGCGACAACAGATAATGCACAAGGATCAAATAACCTGAACCAAACCCCGCCAACACGTATTTACGGTTTTACAGCATCGATCACTTTATAATAACCAGAAGATGAACACAAAAAGATTAAAAATATGGAGTATAGCCGCGATC
>NZ_DATMRL010000631.1:0-10028 GCF_035566355.1 Pedobacter sp. | reverse complement strand
GAAACTGAAATGATTGAGCAATACCAGGGCTGCTTTATCGGTCTGCGTCTGTACCTCTCCCACAATCATCAATTTAGAAAAATGCCTTAGCATATACTTTTCCACCATTACCCCAAGGTAATGCACCATCTTAAGCGGCTTATCTTTGATCATAATTCAGGCTCATCAGATTTTCCAGTTCCTCTTCCATGACCTTGCATAGCTCCGCATTGACCAATTCATGCCCTTCGTCAAATATATGCAAGTAGGCATTAGGCACAAGGTTTTTAAACCGTTCCCCTATAGAAGGCGGGAAAAGTTTATCGTGCTGACCAAAATACATCCTGATCTCTATAGCATGATCATTCATCAGTGCAGCCAATCTTTCCCGGTCAAAGGAAAGTTTTCTAAGGTAAGTAATCGTATTGTAACAGGCCAGGCGGCTTTCATGCGTTTCAAACTCTCTTGACAGGATCCGTTCCAGACTATCATCTATATAACGCGTTTTACGAAGCACCCTAAGCAGAAAATTTACTGTTTTAGGGCTGGAAACCAATCTCCAGAAACTCCGGTTGATCAGCCGGTTCTCGGCTGCACTGACCAGTAATTTATTGGGTTCTATACCATCGGGAGCAATAAAATAAACTCCACTAATCATTTGCGGCAATTCCTGTAACAGTGCCAGCGCAAAACGGGCTCCGATACTATAAGACAATAATGTCAATGGCTGCTGTTCCAGTTCTTTTTCTTTGATAAAAGCAACGATCAGCTCTGCAAACACAGCAGAGGTAATACCCTCCCTAATTTGGGGCAGCGACCCGTTATGAAGAACAGTATCGCCATGAAAAAACAAGTCAAAACTGTACATCTTGTAATGCTTACCCAAATAAGGCTCCATTAAACCAAACTGCGTTCCTTTCATCCCAAATCCATGGAAGGCCAGCATCACTTTGCTCCCCGTTCCATATTCCTGATAATGCAGTTTCGCGATTGGTGTCTTAATAAATGGCATAGGGCAAATTTAGTGTTTTTCTTCAGGCCCACACCCCAATATTTGTACCACTATGTACAAACATCCTTGTTCCGTTACAAAAACCACAGATATTCCTTAAAAAGTTAAACAATTTATTCCTGTAAAAAACATTTTGTTTAACCAATAAATAAAAATCATTATATAATAATAATTATATTGGAATTTTCCCACTGAGAAAGCTTCAAAAACACATCAAAAAAGCTTTAGCCTTTAAAAATTTTCGAAAAATGAACATTTAAGCAGATTATTTGTTCTATACCTGAATCGAACCAGTTCAACCTGGTGATGATTCTTGTTCATAAAAAAATATACCGATGAAAATAGCCTATATATCTACTTACCCACCGCGCGAATGCGGTATTGCTACTTTTAACAACAACTTGCTTCATGCTATTGGACTTGATAAAATAGTTTCAGACGACAGCTTTGTTGTTGCTATGAATGACTCTGATAATTTAAATGAATATGAGTACCCTAAGGAAGTCAAATATGTCATCAGACAAGACAACCAAAAAGATTACATCAGAGGTGCTGATTATATCAATACCAGTTTATCTGATGTCTGTATATTAGAACACGAATTCGGAATTTACGGTGGCGAAAATGGAGTTTATATCCTTCCGCTTATTGCAAGGCTGCAAAAACCATTGATCACCATTCTTCATACGGTGTTAAAGGATCCGAACTTTATGCAACTCACCATTATCCGTGAAATTGCAAAATATTCTTCAAAGATCGTGGTCATGAGCAACAGGGCTGTTGGCTTTTTAACTAGTGTATATGATATCCCGCTGGAAAAAATCCAACTGATAGAGCACGGCGTTCCCAATCTTGAATCCAAAGAAAACAATCCTGTAAAGCAATCCAATGCATTCAGGAACAAAAAAGTACTTTTCACTTTTGGTCTGATCAGTCGCAATAAGGGACTTGAAACCGTTGTAAATGCCCTACCGGAAATTGTAAAGAAACATCCGGATGTGATGTATGTGGTATTGGGTACGACACACCCTGGCGTTATCCGGAATTCGGGAGAGGAATACAGAGACAGTCTAAAAAAACTGGCCCGAAAGTTAAACGTAGAAAACCACCTCATTTTCATTAACAAATTCGTGTCTGAAGAAGAATTGTTCGACTTCCTTACTGCAGCAGACATGTACATTACCCCCTACCTCAATGAAGCTCAAATTACCAGCGGAACTTTATCTTATGCAGTAGGCGCTGGAGCCGCAGTAATTTCCACTCCGTACTGGCATGCGCAGGAATTGCTGGCAGATAACAGGGGCAAGTTATTTGATTTTAAAGATCATGATGCACTGGCATCTATTGTAAATGAACTTTTTGACGATCCGGAGCGTCTAGCTAAGATGAAAAAGAATGCTTACGATTACGGCATGCATTTGCGCTGGCCGAACACAGGTAAAGTGTATATCAAAGCTTTACAAAAGTCAATTGCTGAGGCCGAACTTGCCGTGGAAGAGAATAAACCTATTATCGATCCGGATATGATGCCGGCCTTCAGTTTTGCCCATATACAACGCCTGACAGACGATACAGGTATTGTTCAGCACGCAAAATATGGAATTCCTAACTTAAAGGAAGGCTATTGTCTGGATGATAATGCAAGAGCGCTGATCGCTTCTATACTGGCCTATCAGCAAAACAAGAGTAAAGTTGCGTTACAACTCTTACCTGTTTACCTGAGTTATATTCAATACATGCAGTGTGATGATGGAAACTTCAGAAATTTCCTGAGTTTCAGAAGGGAATACCTGGACGAAGTTGGCTCTGAAGATTCTTTTGGCAGAACCATCTGGGCATTGGGTTACCTGATCAATAATGCGCCAAATAACTCTTACAAAGAATTTGCGAGGGAGCTTTTTGTAAAGTCTATTCCCCATTTCAGCAAGCTGGAACATTTAAGGGGAATTGCCAATACGATGATTGGCTTAAGCAGTTTTCTAAAAGCCAATCCTTATGATGAAGGGATGATTGAGCAAATGACTAAGCTGGCAATACCTTTAAAGAAAGCTTACAAAAGCCAGAAAGGTCCTGACTGGTATTGGTTCGAAGATAAGCTGACCTATGACAATGCATTACTTCCCTTAGCCCTGCTTTGCCACTACGAAACGACGCGTGACCAGGAATCGATGGACATCGCTCTGGAAAGTATGGATTTCCTGACGCAGAAAACCTTAGACAAAGGTTATCTTAATCCTGTGGGCAATGATGGTTGGCTATACCGTAACAAAGAAATGGCCGTTTACGACCAGCAAGCCATTGAAACGATGGCCATGGTACTCATGTATTTCAAAGCCTACCAGATTACACGTGACCTTAAGTACATCAAACACATGTATTTAAGCTACCAGTGGTTCCTTGGTGAAAACAGTTTAAGGCTGCCTTTGTATGATCATGAAACCAAAGGATGTGGTGACGGTTTGCAGCCACATGGTGTTAACCGTAACCAGGGTGCAGAAAGTACACTCGCTTATTGGATCTCACATTTGATGGTCCTTAAAGCACTTGAATTTGAATACGAATTCATTCAAAGCACAGAATTGCTGGATACGCAGAATTTATCCGCTTCTTAATTCCCTAAAATCACAAAATGAAAGTAGCCGTATTATCGCCTGTGGCGTGGAGAACACCTCCACGTCATTACGGCCCATGGGAACAGATTGCATCGAATCTCACTGAAGGCCTGGTCAAAAAAGGAATCGAAGTGACACTTTTTGCCACAGGAGATTCCCAAACTGCGGGAAAATTAGATGCCGTAATTACCAAGGGCTACGAAGAAGACCGTTCTCTCGATGCAAAAGTGGTGGAATGTCTTCACATCAGTAATCTGATGGAAAAGGCAGGTTCTTTTGACTTGATCCACAACCATTTTGATTTCCTGCCCCTCAGTTACTCAGGTCTCATTCAAACTCCTGTGGTCACCACCATTCATGGCTTTTCCTCAGAGAAAATCATTCCTGTGTACAAAAAGTACAATAACACTGGTCATTATGTATCCATCAGCAATTCCGACAGACATCCGGACCTTCATTATGCAGCTACGGTTTATAATGGATTAAATAAAGAAGAATTCAGTTTTAATGAACATCCTGAAGACTATTTACTCTTCTTTGGCAGAATTCATCCACACAAAGGTACCTCAGAAGCTATTCGTATCGCTTTGCAAAGCAAGAAAAAACTACTGATTGCAGGCATAGTTCAGGACGAGGGTTATTTTAAGCGCGAAGTTGAACCTTACTTAAATGATCAGATCATTTTTCTTGGATCCAAAGGTCCAAAAGAACGGAACGAGTTACTTGGAAAAGCATCAGCCTTATTACATCCCATCAGTTTTGACGAACCTTTTGGATTGAGTGTTGCTGAAGCAATGCTTTGTGGAACTCCCGTTATTGCATTTAACCGCGGTTCTATGCCAGAATTGATACAGGATCAGGTAACTGGATTCCTTGTATCGAATGAACAACAGGCTATCCGGGCAGTAGATCAACTTCATCATCTGGAAAGAAGAGCTTGCAGGGACTGGTCAGTATCGAAATTCTCTACCGAAAAAATGGTAGAGGACTATCTTAAACTCTACCAGAAGATATTAAGGGTTTGATTTCGATTCTCTAAGTTTGTCCAGCAATAATTCCAGATTTACAGTCGCAAACGAAGAACAATAGTCTGAAAGGCCATAAGGAATGATCAATTCTCCATTGTGAATAATAGATCCGCAAGAATACAGTACATTGGGCACATAACCTTCTCTTTCGTCATTATTGGGAATAACCAGTGGCTCACTAAGCCGGCCTATTTCAATAGAAGGATCATTAATATCCAATAAACTTGCACCCAGACAATACCTTCGCATTGGTCCTACCCCATGCGTAATGATCAGCCAGCCGGCCTCAGTTTCTATTGGAGAACCACAGTTACCGATCTGGACATACTCCCAGGGGAATTCCGGATGCTGTAATTTTACCGGATGGTCCCACACATTGATCTTGTCAGAGTACATCAGGTAATTGTTCCAACCGTCTATTCTGGACATCATGGCATATTTTCCGTTGATCTTTCGGGGGAAAAGAGCGAGGTTTTTATTTTGAGCGCCCATACCATGAAGCGGGCTCACTTTAAAATCATAAAAATCTGTAGTTTGCAACAGTTTAGGCATAATCATAGCCCCATCAAATGCAGTATAGGTGGCATAATAAATAATAGTACCATCTTCTTTAATAAAACGAACAAACCTGGCATCTTCTATTCCCTTACGTTCAAACTCCGAAATAGGAAAAATGACACGGTCTGAAATATCGGTATCCCTGGAAAAACTCATCTCATGATAAGTATCTGATAGCCAGAGGATCTTATCATATTCCAGTTTCTTCAAGTCATCTGATTGCAGATTCTTGGAATCGATACTTACTTTTCTGAGTTGTGCATAATCAAATTTATCCTCGAGTTTATTCCCTACTTCGTCCAGCACCTCAATATCGATCATAGAATCTGCTGCTTTTTTCAAAAACAGTTTCTTATTGTATACAGCATTCCTGATCACCTCAGCCTCATCAATATAATTCCCGGAAGGGATTACAGTAATGTTATTGTCTCGGTCAATCAGTGCCCTTCTAAATACCACAGAAGAAATATGTCCCTCACCTACTGCCCTGAAACTTATAATCACTCTTTTTTCTCCTTCAACAAGATCTGTCTGATCCGGATCTTCTACTATAGATGGATTAAAAAATGCCGCCGATTCTATGGAATACTCATGGGTAAAATATGATCCGATCAGCAGACGCTGGTATTTATCCAGACTTTCATAATCCACACCAATGGCTTCGATACAATATTTAATCTTCTTGCAGTGCCGTGCCAGGATCTTCGTAATATTCCGGTGCCTTTTGGAATATTCCTGCAGCAATGGAGATATTAAGCCAAAGACCTCCTCTTTGGAGAGCTTTAAAACAAGTTTTATAACCTCTTTTGCCCGATCATCTCCATTAAAAAAAAATCTTGCAATTACCCTTTTAGGGTCAGGATATACTTTTACTGGCTTGCGGTCTATAGATAATCTCATGATGTTATAACAGATAAAGGGGGTGCAATAGTTTTATGAAATATAAGTTTTTTCAGGAAATATTTCTTTACAGCCTTACATCCCTCCGGTAACCAGACACCATGTATGACAAAGTGTACAACATATCAGCTGACAATCTTACAAATAAAGTCAAATTGACTGAATTTTTTAATGTTATTTTAATTTAAAGAAATTGTTAATTGTCATTGCAAAATAATAAAGGATCAAATGCATTTTTTTATTCCACTATCAATTAGCACTTTACAAAAAAGCGCCCCAGCGATGCGGATTCAAAATATTCCTTTGGCACAGGCATTGACTATATGACAACAATGGTCAGAATATAAACATTAAAAACTGACCGGAAATATAAATTAAAATCATAAGAAAATGAAAAAATTACTATTATCAATCGCTGCTGTTGCTGCTTTAGCTTTCACTACTCAAGCTCAAACTGAAAAAGGAAATACAATGCTTGGTGGTAACTTAAGTTTCCTTTCAACTAAAGCTAATGGTGCTCCAAAATCAGACGTAAGTTTCAGCATTGTACCTAGCGTTGGTTATTTTGTAAGCAACAATTTTGCTATCGGTACCGGAGTTGGTTATACTTACGACAAAGTTGCAAATACAGCAGTAACAACAGGATCTTTAACTCAGGCTTTTGAAGTTGCTCCTTTTGGCCGTTACTATGTAGCTTTATCTGATCAATTTAAATTCTTCGGACAAGTTGCAGTTCCTATGCAGTTTGGTAACTACAAAAGCATTGATGTTCAAGGTAACACCAGCGATAAATTAGGTACCACTACAAACATCGGTGTAACTGTTGCTCCAGGTTTTGCATTCTTCCCTACTAAACATATCGGTATCGAATTTTCAGTTAACGGTTTAGAATATCAGCATGCACAAACTAAAGTTGAAGCAACTGGTGCTAAAGCATCTTCTAACTCATTCGGTTTAGATGCAAACACTTTTGCTCCTAAATTAGGTGTAATGTTCCACTTCTAAGAACTTCTACTTAATCAATAAAAAAGCCCTGGCAAAATTTGCCGGGGCTTTTTATTTGTATAGAAATTGGTATTTTTAAACAGAATTTTCCCTTCTTTGAGAAGGACATATCACTAACCTGTTCTAAAAAACTATAGCCCAATGGAACCATAATGAGCAAACACTCACAAAAAAAATGAATATTGCTCATGATAGCTTCATAACCTTTAAAAATCAAAATATACTCCAATGAAAAAAACCTTTTTACTGGCCTGCAGCATCAGCTTTATTCTTGCTGCAAATGCACAGGAAACACCCCTTAAAATCATTAAGGACAATAAAGCAACTTCTGTAAAGAACCAGGGGCAATCCGGCACCTGCTGGAATTACTCTACCACTTCTCTCATTGAATCTGAAGAAATGCGTAAAGGTTTAGGCGAATTTGACCTGAGCGAAATGTTTACGGCCCGAAACATTTATATAGAAAAAGCTAAAAACTACATCTTGCGCCAGGGCAAAGCCCAATTTGGTGAAGGCGGTCTTGGCCATGACCTGATCCGGGCGGTTGCTTTATATGGAGCCATGCCGCAAGAAGCCTTTCAAGGTGTAAGCGGAACAATTCCAGACCATTCCGGATTGGAAACAGCCCTAAAAACGTATCTGGACAGCACACTTAAAAGCAGACCTTTAAATCCAGACTGGCTAAAAGGCTATGAGCAGATCCTAAACCAGAAAATAGGCGTACCTCCAGCAAATTTCGATTACAAAGGAAAAACCTATACAGCAAAATCTTTCGCTGCAGATGTTCTGAAGTTTAATCCAAAAGATTATGTCAGTATTACCTCTTTTACCCATCATCCATTTTACGAATCCTTTATTTTAGAGGCACCAGATAATTTTGCAAATGGGTCTTTCTATAATATTCCTTTGGATGAAATGCTGAGTCTGACCAAATCCGCGTTAAAAAATGGTTATACCATTATGTGGGATGCAGATGTCAGCAATAGCGATTTTCAGCAGAAAAAAGGCTATGCAATGCTATTTGAAAACAAAGAAGACGGAAAACAGCCCAGCCTGAACCCCAATATCAAGGAACGCAGTTATTCACAGGAATTGCGTCAGCAACTGTATGAGAACCTGACTACCGAAGATGATCACTTAATGCACCTGATCGGTCTGGACCAAACTCCAGAAGGTAAGATCTTATTTAAAGTAAAAAATTCCTGGGGAGAAGTAGGTCCTTTTAAAGGATATATTGAAGTTTCCGAACCTTATTTTGCCATCAACACGGTAAGTTTAGTTGTTCCGAAAGCAGCCTTATCTAAAGAACTGCTAAAAAAACTCAATCTGTAAATTTAAAGAGTTAATAAAGCGAAAGGCCGCATCACTAAAAACGTGATGCGGCCTTTCGCTTTTATTATATCAGATATAACTTATCTGCCGTTCTTCCCATTCATTTCAACCTCTCTGTCCATTTCCAATATATCTACCTGATCCGAAGAAGTAAAGTCTCCAATAAGGTATTTATTAAAATGATCAGCTAATTTCCAGAAAGCATATTCTGTCAGGTCACCAAAAGCATGCCGCTGACCAGGCATGATCACAAATTCAAAACGCTTGCCCGCCCGCATCAAAGCATTGGCCAGGCGGATGGTATTCGCAGGGTGCACATTATTATCTACATCACCTGTCATGATCATTAAATGACCTTTCAGGTTTTTAGCAATCTCCGGATTCTTATCTATACTATATTTAAAAGTCGTATCTCCTTTAGCTGAAATAATTTCCTTTACACCATGATGCTTCTCGCTCCACCATCTGTTATAAATACTATTGTCATGATTTCCGGCATTGGAAACAGCCACTTTAAAGAAATCGGGATAAACCAGCATCGCAGCGGTAGACATGAAGCCCCCGCCAGAGTGCCCGGTGATCCCTACCCGATTTGCATCTATAAAAGAATAACGGTCAGCAAGCTGTTCAACAGCTGCTTTTTTATCCGCAAGCCCATAATCACGAAGGTTTCCATAACCAAAAGTATGGTACCATTTGGAGCGTGCCGGATTACCTCCCCGGTTCCCTACCGTAATCACGATATAACCAAACTGTGCCAAACGGTCTGTCCGGTCCATGCTTTTGCTAAAGGACTTGTTCACAGCTTCTGTCTGCGGCCCGGGATATACATACTCAATAATCGGATATTTCTTTGACGGATCAAAATTAAAAGGCTTATACATCACCCCATAGATATCAGTAACACCATCATCTGCTTTCACTTTAAAAGGTTCCGGAAACTTATAACCTGTAGCCATCAACAGAGACAAATCTGTTGTTTCTAAATCCATCACTTTATTGCCCGCATTGTCCATCAACACAGATTTAGGAACAGTATTTACCCTGGAAAAATTATTAACAAAATATTTTCCCTCATCGTTCATACTAACAGCATGATCAAAATCTCCGTTATTCAGCAATTTCAATCCTGAACCATCAAAGTTAACCCGGTACAGATGCAGGTAATAAGGATCTTCTTTGCCTTCACGTCCATTGGCCGTAAAGTACAACACCCTTTTTTTCTGGTCAATATTTACAATGGCTTCACAATGAAAAGCACCTTTTGTAATCTGATTTTTCAGTTTTCCCTGACCGTCAAAAAGGTAGAAATGTCCCCAGCCATCTCTTTCAGACCAATGGATGATCTCCTGACCGTCATTAACAAGACCTGGCCGGTTCACCTCTACATAGGTATTGAAACGCTCGTCTATTAAAGGAGAAACTTTGCCACTGTTGATGTCGATCATGCAAATATCAACCCTTTTCAGATCCCGGCTGGTACGGGAGAAATAAATTTTGCTGTTGTCCCCCAACCAAATCGAAGGCCTGAATTCATTATCCCTGTCTTTATTTAGCGAAGGCGCCTGCCAAAGCGAAACCGACTGATCTTTAAAAGCAGCA
>NZ_DATMRL010000630.1:0-5243 GCF_035566355.1 Pedobacter sp. | reverse complement strand
CAATTCCTGCTTGGAGATGTCGGGCCTGTTTTTAGATAAACTGATGTAAGCCAGCAAAGCATCCATTTGTTTAGGTGCCCGATCCAAAATCCCAAACAATTCCTTTAGATTTTCTTCTTCCTTATAAAAATCGTTCAGCGTAATAAAAGACTTCAGCAAGGGCTTGTACTTTTCTACAACCTCTTCTGCGATATAGACAATCTCCTTATCTATAAGAGATTTAATAATTGGAAAAACAGTTTTTTGCCCCAGGAGCTTCATGATATCATCAACAGACAATCGATGCTGTGTACTTAAAGCAGTTACAATAGCATACTCTTTCTCACTCAGCATCTCTACGTCCAGTTCCGCATCCTCCCTAAACACAATAATGGTTTCACTGGTGAGCTTTAGCCCTGTTGGAAGCGCTGCAGACATCACATCTCCCTCATTACAAACATAATAATCCATCATCCAGTCCCAGAACTTCAATTGCAGGGGGTTCACTACCGGATATCTGTCCACCACATCAATAATATACTTCGCCTCGTAAATTTCAGGCGCAGTTGTACTGATGCTCTTAATTAAAGCGGTATAGATTTTATTCTTTCCAAACTGGACAATCACCCTTTTACCCACTTCGATCTGATCGTTCAGGTCAAACGGAATCCGGTAAATGTAATTTTTAGCAAGGGACAAAGGTAAAACGACCTCCACGAAGAGTGTTTCCCGCTCTTCAAATTTAAACTCACTGATTTCCCCCATTATTTATGCCTTAGTGCAGCAAAAAACAAGAGTATCCAGCCCGCGATAAAAAACAAGCCTCCAAGAGGCGTTACCGGACCGATAAACTGTACAGAAGAAAGATGAAGCAGCTCTCTTGTAGCCAATAGATATAAAGATCCGGAAAACAAAATGATCCCGGCCGTAAAACAGAAATAAGCCAGATCTACCAGTTTATTCCTGAACCTACCGAAGGTAGACAAAAATAACAACGCAAAAACGTGATAAAACTGATATTCTACGCCTTTCGCCCAAATGCTTAATGATTCAGCACCTACAACACTCTTCAAACCATGTGCTCCAAATGCACCCAGCACTACAGCCAGGGCACCAAAAAAAGAAGCTGTTAGAATTATTCTCTTGTTCATTTCAGATTGGCATTTTTATAAGCGCTAAAAATAACAAAATGAGTGCATTTTATTAGTAATCCAAAATATAAATTAAATTTGCCTGTAGATCAAATGAAAAGAATTTACTTTATCGTCATTATTTTGCTCGCAGTGCTTAGCGCGCTTACTTATCTCTATTTCTCTAAACTTAATAAAGACACCCATATCACCGACCTGAGCTTGTCTGCTGCCACGGCACAGTCCGGTCTTGTTTTCTGCGTTCAGAACAATAAAAGCGTTACAGATCTCCTGTCCAGCCAGGATCTTCTTCAAAGTTTGCTGAGTAAGGACAAACAAAAAACACTGTTGTCTTTGCAAAGCCAATTTCTGAACGACCCCGATCTGAACAAATACCTGAATGGACAAAACCTCTATATCAGCTTTATTGCTGCCAAAAATAAAAACACAGACCTGTTGATCAGTACCCAGATCAATGGACAGAATGATCCGGCAACCTTAAAACCACTGTTAAAATCAAAAGTTCTTTCCTTAACGGATACAGCAGATGTTTCCAGGCTAACCACAAAAGACAGCTTGACTTTTTATCTTAAACAAAAAGACAACCTGCTGCTGCTTTCTACCTCTTTTAAAACCATCAGCAATAATATAAAAGCAGAGGCCGGCAAAACCGATCAGGAATTTTTAGACTATATCAAAACCAATCTCAAACTGACCAGCAACAGCGTAGCCAGTGTGTACCTCAACTTTAATTTTCAGCAAAATTTACTCCAGCAAATCAGTCCTTCAGGACTAGACGAATCACTTATGCTCTTTCAGCAACAGGATGCCTTTGCCTGCCTGAGCTACAATTACAGTAAAGAAAAGATCCTTTTCACCGGAAACACATTTGTAAAAAGTGACCAAAATTATTTGAAACTTTTTACAGAAAGTAAGGCAGGAAAAATAACCATTGATGCCCTTTTACCAGAAAACACAGCAAATTACACCATCTATACCATCAGTGATTATACGGAATGGAGTCAGCAACTCCACAAGAGATTTACCGAATTAAATAAAGAAAAGGAAATTCAAACCGCACTGAGCCATCTCGACACAAAATACCACCTGGTTCTTCAACGTACCATCCCGGAATACTTTAAGGATCAAATCCTTACATTCCAGCTTTCGAGTGGAGAAAAACTCGGCGCAATTAACCTTAAAAACGGAGACAAACTCAGCCAGTTGCTGTTGGACATCAGCAGCGATTACCATACAGAAATCAAATCCTTCAAAGAACAAGATTTACTGTACTACTATTTTGGAGATCCCTTTAAAAGCTTCAAAAAGCCTTATTATATCATCATAGATAATGCTATGATTTTCGCAAACAACGCCAGCACCTTACAGGACTTTTTGAACAACTATTCAGGGAATCATTTGCTGGTCAATAACAAAACCTATGTCAATGCTCTCGACCAGCTTCCAAACACCTCTACTATTCTTTTTTATCTGGGCAAGAAAAAACAGGAAAACACCGAGAGATTTGGCACCTTTATCTATCAACTCAGTGCCGACCATAAGAACTTTCAAACCAACACGCTTCTTTTTAACAACAACACACCATAAAATGGTTATACAGATAAAATCCTTAGCGAAAAATCTTTAGATTTAAAATATCTTTAATTTTTATGAGAAGGTTCCTAATTATTTGTGTGCTGTTATCCCTGGTTTTGAAAACTGAAGCTCAGCAGTATGGCTTGTTCAACACAAGAACATTATTCGATGCTTTTGAAAATCCGGCGCAAAAAGCGTTTGTTTTAGACTCCTCCAGAAAATTTGCCTCTAATTTTCTCCTGCCCTATCTTAGTTTGAATGCCACCAACACCGGTGATGCCAACAAGGTTTTCAGAAGAGCCATTTCGGATAATGTATTTAAAACTTCTGATCTGCCAATTGGCAATGGTGCACTCAATCATGTGTATCAGAACTCCAATATTTATCTGCTCACCTTCAGAATTTTTCAATCCTACAAATACCACAAAGAATTAGGCTTCTCCTGGCAGGTCAGAACGGATGGAACCGCAACTTACACCAATGAAACCCTGGCCATCCTCAATGATTACCAGCGCTTCAGCAATATCCCCGCAGACAACAATCTGTTCAACAATAACGGGTATGGACAATCTTACCATCAGTTCAGCATCACCTACCGGGAGAACTATACGAAGAAACTGGCTTTCGGCGTAAAGCTGAGTCTGCTCAGTGGTATCAGTTATCATAAATTAGACATCAACGGATCTTCCTTTTCCGCTTATAAAAATGCAGCAAACCAGGATGTATTCGACCTTGGACTCCGCGGCACCTACAAGGCAACTTTCATGAATTCTGACGAACTCAGCGCCAATACTTTCATGCCAAGCTTTAGAAATCCCGGCGCTTCTATTGGCTTCGGTACAACCTATACGTCTAAATCAGGTTATTTCCTAATGGCCAATGTTAAAGATCTTGGCTTTATCAAATGGAACAATGACAGCCACAACATCCCATTTAACGGACGCGCCATCATCGAAGATCCCGATGCTCTGTCCTCCCACGATTTCAAAAAGAAAATCACAGATATTGTAACGCTTCAAGATTCAAAAAGCGGCTTTTATAGCCTAACCAATGCAAAAGCAGATATTACAGCCTCCAAATCCTTCGGCGCTTACACCCCAATGCTGATCTTATCTAAAAACCTGTTCTTCAAAGGTGGCGACGCTGCCTTTGTAAATACCTTTAAATACAACGAATTCTCGGCGAGCCTGATTCCTGATTATAATTTTAACGGCTTCTTTATGACCGGACTCCAGGGAATGTACAAAACACCTAATTTCGAGGCTTTCCTGGGCACAGATAACCTGATCAAAACCATCAATATCAAAAGCAATTCGGGGTCAGGATATTATGGCGCATCCTTTTACATGGGAATCGGCATTAAATTCGGGGGAACAGTAGAGCACCCATTAAACAGTAGCCATATGCCTGGTGTGGGAGATGAACAAGAAGAAAAAAGTTTCTTTAAAAAACTATTCCACCTTTTTGAAGAAAAAAACTAATTTATACTTTCTTTTTAGGCTGGGTAAGCACAAAATCTTTTAAGTAGTGCGGTTCAAAATAAGCCACATCTTCAAAGTCTCCGGCCAGAAATGCTTGTTCTGCCAGTTTGCTGAGATGCGCCGCAGAATTGAAATTCAGATCTAAGAACACTGCATGATCGTTTTTCAGAACATCCTTACACTTAAACGCACCGTCACCAATAAAGGTCATCTTATGCCGACAAAGTTCCTGCTCAAAAGAGGTTTCATCTATCACCTTCGCCTCAGTTTCGCTGATGGTATTTAGCGAATGATCGAAAATCGCGGTATACACTTCCATTCTTCTGGCATCAATCATCGCACAGACAAGCCCTTTATCTTCCGGATTAGCCTCTATAAAGCCATTCGCCATCATCTTTAGGGTATCCAGTGCAATCAGTGGTTTATCCAATGCAAAACAAAGACCCTTAGCCGTAGAAACACCAATTCTAAGCCCTGTATAAGAACCAGGCCCTTTACTGACAGCAATAGCATCCAGTGCACTATATTCCATAGCAGCCTGTTTCATCACCTCCTCAATAAACAGCGTCAAACTACCAGCATGTATATTCTGAGCAGTTTCTTCTTTTAAAGCAATTGTTTCACCGTCAACAGACAGTGCAACAGAACAGGTCTGTGTCGCAGTTTCAATTTGGAGTATCTTGGCCATTGGTACAAATATAGCAGATTTTTAATTTTATGGTACAGGATCATGTCCATGCGCGCCCCAGGGATGGCACCTTCCTATTCTTTTCAGGGTAAGCCAGCCGCCCTTAAAGGGTCCGTACTTTTTGATTGCCTCAATTCCATACTGTGAGCAGGTAGGCGTAAACCGACAACTCGCCCCAAGCAAAGGCGACAGCAGCCATTGATAAAGCTTAATCAAGCCTAAAAACAACCAGCCAACAATTTGCTTAAGAAATCTCATGGGCTTTCAGATTAGGCGCCAGTTTATTTAAAGCAGCAATCATTTTTTTTTCCATAAAAGCATACTCATACTTTTCCTTACCAATATACTGGATAGAAAGCAGCAATAACT
>NZ_DATMRL010000629.1:0-11534 GCF_035566355.1 Pedobacter sp. | reverse complement strand
ACCGGAGTTTGATGTTTCTTCCTATCGCTTTAAGCAGCCCGGGATGATCGCTTACAGTCGCATCAACAGCATCCCACTCCCCTTTTTCATTGCAAACAAGCTGATAATCCATACCATTCAGGCTAATATGGATGGCATTGGTTTCTTTTGTTATTCCCTTGGTGATGATCATATAGGTATAATCCTTTTCATCAAAATTGATGCGCAGTGGTAGATTCATATTTCAAGTATAGCGTTCGAAATGCCTTTTTATTGCGTGAGCTAACAAATAACGTGAATTAAAAGAACGCTTTTAATTACAATAGAAATATTATTTCAAACCAATTGTTTAAAATAATATTTCATCTTTGATTGTCCCTTTCAATGAAATCAGATTGTTATTGGGGTATAGTTCAAACATTCAATAACAATTAAAATCAACAAAAATGAAAGAGTACATTCTTCTTTTCAGACACGAAAACGTAAGCGGAAAGGTTTCGCCAGAACAAATTCAGCAATGGATGAAACAACAAATGGATTGGGTAAACAGTATTGTGGAACAAAACAAATTTGTAAGTGGCACCGGGCTGTTATTTGACGATGCTAAAATAGTTGACCACAAAAAATCTATTACAAACGGGCCCTTTGGTGACATTAAAGAAACACTTGGTGGCTATATTATTGTAAAAGCAGCATCGGCAGACGAAGCCGCAGAATTTGCAAAAGGTGCCCCCATTTTACAGGGTGAAGGCAATACTGTAGAAGTACGGCAAATCGTAAAACATTAAAAAAAAGTTCCCGAAAAATCGGGAACTTTAGAAAAAAATGAATGAAAACGATATAATTCCCCATTTATTTAGGACAGAATATAGTAAAATGGTATCTGTCCTGACCAGATCATTTGGTCTGGAATATATGGAAACAGCGGAAGATATTGTAAGCGAAACATTTTTAGCGGCACTTGATAGTTGGGCCTACAAGGGGAAACCTTCAAATCCAACAGCCTGGCTTTATACCGTTGCCAAAAACAAGTTAAAAAATCATCTTGCCCGAAACCAAACATTCAACAAAATAGTATCTGAACAATTAACCGATAACAGTTTGTTGAATGAAATCAGAATTGATTTTTCGGACAAAAACATTTCTGACAGTCAGCTTCAAATGCTTTTTGCCTTATGCCACCCGTCTATTTCAGCAGAAGCACAAATTTGTCTGGCATTACGCATCCTTTGCGGATTAGGATTAAATGAAATTGCAGACGCATTTTTATCAAACAAGGAAACCATTCACAAAAGATTGCAAAGAGCCAAAGAAAAGCTCTATTCAGAAAAAATTCAGATGGAAATGCCTGCCGATGATAAAATCAATGAGCGATTAAACACCGTTATTCAAACTATATACCTTTTGTTCAGTGAAGGTTACTATTCTGAAAGCAACAATTCCATTATTCGGAAAGAGCTCTGCGTCGAAGCGCTGAATCTGGCTTATTTACTGTTGGACACCCCCCAAACCAACAATCACGCTTCAAATGCTCTAATGTCCTTAATGTGTTTTCAGGCTTCACGTTTGGAAGCACGGCAATCGGAAAACGGAAACATAATATTATATGATGACCAGGACAGAGCACTTTGGGACACAGAATTTATTGAAAAGGGATTTTATTATTTACAACAGGCATCTAAATGGGAAATAACATCAACACTTTACGTTGAAGCGAGTATTGGCTATTGGCACACCGTTGATCGCAACAATCCCGACAAATGGACGAGTATATTAAAATTGTACGATGTTTTATTACTGGCAAACAGTTCTCCTATCGTGGCCTTAAACAGGATCTGGGCATTCTCAAAAGTTCATGGAAATTTACCCGCCATAGAAGAAGCCAAAAAGCTAGATTTGAATACGAACCATTTTTATCTCGTTCTTTTGGCAGAATTGTACAAAAATACTGACGACATGGATAAGGCCAAAGAATATTTCATAAAGGCACAACACTTTTGTAAAACCGGCACAGAAAAATCAATGCTACAAAAGCAAATTGACAAAATAAATAGAAAACCGAACGCATAACCGGCGTCACCTAGTCCTTTTTTCTAATTCTCCACACGGAGCAATCAATAATTTTCCCGCAGCAGTATTTCCTTTAAATGATTGTGCTCTTATTTGATAAATACCTTTAGGAATTACGATCGGTGTTCCATTATAACGCACACTCGATGGATCAGGATTGGTATTGTCCAGAGTGTAATAAATATCCAGGCTGTCTACATCTGTGCTAAGAGAAACCAGTAATTGTTTTTCCTGATCGAGTTTTACCGTAGCAAGCACATCAAATGCCGCCCTTGAATAATTGATTTGTGCGGCATCAAGAATCTTAAATTGAGGTATTAACTTTGTCTGAAAATCAGCCCAGTTCTGTTTTCCACGTGGCGACCAAAAAACCTCAGATAATGCCAGAGATCGTGGCCATGTCATGTATTCAGCGTGTCGTGCGGTAGGCACAGATTCTGACCACAGGTTTCCTTGTCCGCCCAAAACATACGTACTATCTATCCCTGCAGGAAAGGGATTCCATTGATAGGCTGTTTTTAAACGCAGCATATCGTAAGTATCAGGCTCCAATAATGGATCACCCTGGTAAAGATCCAGATAGGTATTACTGCTCGGTGTAAAAATAACCTGATGTCCTTGTTTCGCTGCTTCAATCCCCCCCTGCATCCCCTGCCAACTCATCACTGTGGCTTCAGGAGCCAGTCCACCTTCCAGAATTTCATTCCATCCGATTATTTTTTTCTTCTTTTTTTTCAGGATTTTTTCTACCCTTTTTATAAAATAACTCTGCAGTTCGTGCTCCGTCTTTATCCCCTGTTGTTTCATAAAATCCTGTACCACGGCCGATTGTTGCCAGAAGTTTTTGGTGCACTCGTCGCCACCGATATGGACATAATCACCCGGAAACAAAGCCGCAACCTCTGTAAAAACTTTATCCAGAAAGGCATACACCCGCTCATCTGCCGGATTTAAAGTATTGTCGTCAATATTATAAAACTTACTTCCAGGATTTACCGGATAATTGTATCCGGTTGCAGACAAATAAGGATAGGCCGCTATAGCTGCCAGTGAATGGCCAGGAACATCAATTTCCGGTACAATGGTGATGTGCCTTTCAGCCGCATAGGCAATTATTTCTTTGATATCCTGTTGCGTATAATATCCCCCATAAGAAGCCTTTTCATCTTTCTGAGGTGGCGTATAAGACCACCACTGTCCTGTCCTTGGCACTCTCCAGGCACCCACTTCAGTTAAGCGGGGCAACGATTTTATTTCTATACGCCATCCCTGATCGTCTGTTAAATGCCAGTGAAAAACATTGAACTTATAGTGCGCCATATCATCGATATATTTTTTCACAAAGTCTTTTGAGAAGAAATGCCGGCTTACATCCAGCATCAACCCACGCCATTTCAATCGGGGATAATCAACAATTTCAACAACGGGCAAACTATGCTGCTGATTGGTTTCGGCCGAAAGCTGAAGCAGTTGCCGGATCGTTTGTAAACCATAAAATAAACCCGCCATTTTACGCGCCTGCAATTTTACTTCATGTTCAGTAACAGATAGCTCGTAACCCTCATCATTACCAGGATTGTTCAATTCCGGATTCAACAACAACCTAATGGAGTTCCCCGCCCCAGTAGCTTTACTCTTTACAGGCAAATTATGCCCTGTTAGTACACCAAACCATTCATTAGCCTGATTACCCAACCTGGCAAGCTCAGCGTTGCCCGACGGAAGGATTAAAGAAGTCTGATCATTAATTACAAACCTACCCTTACCTTGAACCAACGAAACCGGTTCTGGAACAATCGCCGGCTTATCTTGCGCCCTGATGATGGGGCAAATAAATACCAAAGCCAACAAATAGATGGAGGTTTTAACAGCAAAGGATTTCTTCATATCTTGATTTTATCTTCGTACCAACCGCAATAACAGTTCAATCCCTGAAGATACGCATTCAAAACAAAAAGAACCAACTGCTTTCCATTTCCCAACGCAATCTAATCTGCACCCAATCCGGTCTGCACCCAGTCCACTCTCTACCCAATCCTATCTGCACCCAACCTGGTCTCCACCCAAGAAAATATGTTTTCATGAGCGAACCTCAGAACCTGAAGCTCTTCGCGCAAGGTTCAGAGAGCTCAGAAAACATATTTTCCTAACTAATTAATTACCAACCAGGATTTTGCGTCACATTACGCAAAATATCAAGCTCAGTCTGAGGGATTGGCATATACCACATTTTTTGATCAAAAGGCCTGTTCTCAACCTGCTCCCTTGTATAAGTTGCTCCGGCAGCATCCCACCTAAAAGCAAAAATAGGAGAGCTTGATGTTAATTTCCATCTTCTGTCATCAAAAAACCGGTGTTCTTCAAAGCATAACTCAACCCTTCTCTCTCTTCTGATCGCAACACGCATCTGTTGTTTTGTAAGGCCCTCATTTAAATTGGGAAGCCCGGCCCGGCTTCTTATTAAATTCATATAAGTATAAATTCTTGGATCTGCCACGGGCGAGCTGTTTGCTTCATTTGCAGCCTCAGCATAATTTAAATACATTTCTCCTATTCTAAACCAGATGCTCATGATTTGTCTTCCGGCCCCAGAAGTAAGACTAACAGACCCATCACAAAATTTTGCCGTATAATACCCTGTAGTCGTATTCACATTCGCGCCGTTAATCCCATCAAGTCCTCCGGTTTTCGCCGCTACAGTGTAATCTCTGATGACACTTCCGTTGTACCAAATGGTCGCATAAAATCTGGGCTCTCTGTTCAGGTAAGGATGAGCAGGGTCATAACCAGAACTTGGGTCTGATATGTCTTTCCCATTAGCCATCTGGTATTCATCTACTAAATTTTGTGTTGGAACCGCATTTGCCCATCCAGACATGCCAGGAGGATAAAAAGCTTGCTCAAAGTTTTTATTATTTCCAAGATCTCTAAACCAAATAATTTCAGAATTGGCATATACATTAAATACATCTTTATAGTTATCGCTCTTATTTGATTTAACATTGTATAAAGTATATTGATTGAGATCAATCACTGCTTTTGCAGCATTGGCTGCCTGTTGCCACTTGGCTGGATTATCGGAGGTATTCAGCGGGCTGGCAGCATATAATAATAGTCTGGATTTTAACGCCAGGCACATGCCTTTTGTCGCGCGTCCAAGCAGACCTGCAGAATAGGATAAAGGTAAAATGCCTGCGGCCTCGTCTAAATCTTTGACCATAAATGCCACACACTCGTCATAGCTATTTCGCTTTTGCTGAAATGGGTCATTTATTGGTACGCGCTTATCTACAATTGGAAATGCACCATAAAATTTCAGTATATCAAAATAAAGAAATGCCCTGCAAAATAGTGCTTCACCTCTTAGTCTTGTTTTAGTTTGTATTTCATCATTACTTGTTGTCGGTACACCGGGAAGCCTTTCCAATAAAATGTTTGCCTTTCTGATACCACGGTAACTATTGGCCCAGATATTACCTATTGGATTGGAAGATTGTGAATAGCCACCTCTGTTAAAAGCCATTCCGTTATTCCAGAATGTAGGCGCAGCCTCATCACTTAGACAGTCAATTGAGGTAAAACCGTCCCCGCCCCTGGTTTGAACGGTGGGCAATACACTATAAATATTATTTACAAAGCTTTCAGATTGTATCACGGTACTAAATACCTGATCTTCGGTAATATTTTCATTTGGAGCAAGGTCCAGGTATTTTTTACAAGAGCTGAAACTTATTGTCGATAGCAATAAAGCTATAATGATATAATTCTTCATTTGAACTAAATTCTTTTACATTAAAAATTAAGAGATAACCCAAAATTGTAAACCTTTTGTTGTGGATAAGTACTGCCAATGCTTCCGCTTCCATATTCAGGATCTGTAAGGGTAATTTTAGACCATGTATGAAGATTTTGACCATTTGCAAACACCCGTACACTTTGTAAGCCTATTCTTTTAAGAAAAGCCTGAGAAAAAGAATAGCCTATTTCAACATTCTTTAACCTCAGGTAGTTTCCATTTTGCAAAGTGAAAGTAGAGATCCGGCTGTTATTAGGATTAGACCCAATATCAATTCTTGGATAAGTGGCTGAAGCAGCCGTTTCCGGAGTCCAGCTTCCTAAAAATGCTTTTAAAACGGTACCCTGGCTAAAAAACGGCGTATAACCAAAGGAATCAAAATAAGCAGATGAGTTGGCAGAACCTTGAAACAATACGCTTATATCGAAATTTTTATAAGACAAGTTCAGCGTGGTTCCATATTGTATTTCAGGCACAGAACTATAACCAATAGGAACCCGGTCAAAATCATCGATCCGGCCATCGCCATTTACATCTTTATATTTTAAATCTCCCGGAATTACACGATTGGTAAAGGTTTGAACCGGGCTATTGTTAATTTCCTGCTGATTCTGGAAAAAACCTTCCGCAATTAAACCAAAGGTTTGCCCTACCCTTTGTCCAATACCTGATTGATAAGCATATTTAGGTACAGCCTGGTTGTTGTCCAGTACTTTATTTCTGTTGAAACCAATATTGGCCAATACATTAACTTGTACTCCGCCAAAATTCTCATGTATACCAAGTTCTGCTTCAATCCCTTTATTTACAACTTCACCTTTGTTAATCGGAGCAGTTGTTGGGAAACCGGCTAAGCCAGGTGTCAGGGGCGCTACTAAGATGTTTTTTCTGTTTTCCTGAAACAAATCAACATTAAAACTAAGCATGTTATTGAACCATTTTGATTCAATACCAATATTCCTTTTGTATCCTTTCTCCCAGGTAATGTCGCTATTACCAATAAATGTTTCCTGCAATCCGCCTACGCCTGCCGGAGGATTTCCAAAAGAGGTTCCTGTACCATCAGAGTAATAGCCGTTGTATAAAAATCTGCTGCTGTAGCTGTCATTACCGACGATACCAAACGAACCTCTAAGTTTTAAGAAGGAGATAAATTTAACCCGCTCCTTAAAAAAATCCTCGCTACTCACAATCCAGCCAATTGCACCTGCAGGAAAGAGTCCAAAGCGTTTACCCGGAGCAAAATTTTCAGAACCATTGTAAGCATAAGTAGCTTCGGCAAAATATTTATTTTTGTAATTATAGGTCGTACGACCTTGCAATCCTTGTAAACCAGAGGCTATTGCAACATTACTAAATGACTTTTGCTGGCTGTAAAAAATGGTACTGGTTACATTGTGGTCTCCAAATGACCTGTCATAACCTAAATTTGCCCTGTAGGTTGAAAATCGGCTCAAACCATAAGCACCGCTCACCGCACCTAATTTAGTTGCGGTATTGATACGTGTATAGGAGCCATTTGAATTGTATTGGAATGCATCGTAGCTTTTCGACCGAGTCTGGTCCTGGGCATAATTGGCATCGTACGAGAGCGACATTGTTGCCGATAAGCCCTTAGTCAGCACATCCAATTTTTGTGTCAGCATAAATGTCCCTTGTTGCCGGCCGGCATAATTAATCACATAACCAACATCTGCCAGTTCTGCAACCGGATTATTCTTTACCGTTGGATAACCACCCCAGGTGCCGTTGGGGTTCTTTATGGGAAACGCATTTGGTGCAAATCTGACTATAGAAAAAAACGGTTCATTTGGATAGGCTGGCCGGTTAAGAGAGCCAAAACTGCCAGATAAATCCAAACGTACAAGGGTTGTTTTTGTAACGTCAATATCCACATTCGCCCTGAAATTATAACGTCTGAAGACCTGATCGGATGGATAGGGCGTATCAAACTTTTTATAAATGCCCTGTTGTGAGAGGTATCCTGCCGAAACAAAAAAGCGTGCAAAATTTGATCCTCCGGTAATGGTCAGATTTTGCCTGTTCATCAATGACTTCTTTTTTAGTAAAAGGTCTGCAAAATTATTATCCGGATATAAGTAAGGATCTGTGTGGTTCTTGTAACCGTCAAGTTGTTGTTGGGTATAGGTTAATGGCGTTCCGTTATTTTTATTTGCCTGATTGTACAGCAAGGCATACTCGTAGGAGTTGACCGTTTCCGGTATCCGGGTTGGTGTTTGAAAACCAAACTGCGAAGTAAAGTTAATACTAGGAGCTTTTGCTGATGATCCCCTTCTGCTGGTAATTAATACAACGCCATTGGCGCCACGCATACCATATATAGCTGTAGCAGTCGCATCTTTCAGGATACTTACACTTTCCACATCATTTGCATCTATATCACTTATGGTCCGGCCCTCAACGCCATCCACCACGATCAAAGGGCTGGAATTGTTTAGCGAGGCAATACCCCTGATATAAAGCTGAGCCGCATCGTTACCATTTACCCCAGGTGCTCCGCTTCTTTGTATGGCAACCAGACCGGGTAACCTCCCGGCCAGTGCATTTGAGATATTGGCCACAGGACTTTGCTTCAGTTCTTTGGTAGAAATGGAAGAAATTGCCCCAATTACACTCGCCTTTTTTTGGGTACCTAAACCCACAACAACAACCTCGTTTAATCCCTGCGAATCTTCAAGCAAAGTAATGCTCAGTTCTGTCTGAGAATTTAATGTAATTCTTTGCGGTACATAACCTAACATAGAAATGATAATGACATCACCAGCTTTAACATTTTTCAACAGAAAATTACCTTTATTATCCGTTAAGCCTCCGTTATTCGTACTTTCCACCTTTATATTAACTCCTGGTAATGGATTTCCATCTTTATCCAACACCTCACATTTAACAGAATTAGCTAAAGTAGCCGGCTGCAACCTTTGCAATTTTTCCTTTAGCCAAACGGCTTTAGCTTCTAGTTTATAAGTGATGGGCTGGTTTGCAAAAGAGATTTCCAAAACCTCTTCTATACTGGCATCTTTAACATTAATGGTTACTGGTTTAGCGTGTTTCAGAAGTTTGTTATTGTATAAAAAATCATATCCGCTTTGTAGTCTTATTTCCTCTATGATTTGCTTTAAGGAAACTTCGGTTTTGTTAATGGTAATTTTTTGCGCAAAACTATTTGCGCTTACCTGCATAATTACTGCGGTTAGCAATAAAATAGTTAATTTCATAGCCAGCAAAATTTTATTCCAGGTATGACGATAACGGGCATACCTTAATTGTAAGTTTAAATCCATAAATTTGAATTGTTGGGTTTAGGTCTAAATGGTTCAAGTCATTTTTTTTCCGGATTTCCGGAAGGGTAAACTCAATATCAGGTTAAAGATGTTAGCGCATCTTTAACCATTTTTCAGATTACCGTTTGTATGTTGTGCACGTCTATTTTGTTACAATAATCTTCCTCCCTTCTATTTTAAAGTGTACATCTCCATTATACTCCAGCATTTTCAAAATGCAGGAGATGTTCCTCGACCTTGAAATTTTTCCAGAAAAGGTCAGATCAGGCGCAAATTTATTTTGATAGATAATTTCGACATTGTACCAACGGGCAATTTTGGACATAATATTTTCTAAATTGTCGTTGAATTTGAAATCACCATTTTTCCATGCGGTGATTTCTTCCAGGTCTACATTATCCAATAGTTGTATTCCAGAAGGTTTAACTTCTGCTTGTTGACCAGGCTTCAATGATTGATATTTTCCATGGGCAGATATTTTTACAGCACCTTCAAGCAGTGTTGTTTTGACGGTTTCTTCATCTTCATAGGCCATCACATTAAAATGTGTACCTAAAACCGCCACTTGTTGTTGTTCTGTTTCGACAATAAATGGATGTATTTTGTCTTTTGCCACTTCAAAATATGCCTCCCCCCGAAGTTTAACTCTACGTTCATGAAGTGCAGTAATATTGGCTGCGTAAGTAATGCTTGAGGCTGCGTTTAAGATCACCAACGAACCATCTGGAAGTTTTATTCCATAGGTTTCGCCTTTTTCGGTTGACAAGGTATTTACTTGCTCCTCTTGGTTAGCAGCATCCAGAGGTTGTTTAATTTCATAAGTAATCTGGCCGTTTGCAGTTTTAGAAATGCTTACCCCGGATTCTTTAGCAAGTTCTCCGTTACCAGCATCAGATAATCTGATTTTCTTCCCATTTGCCAGCATTAATGTTGCCCCTTGTTTGCCCGGAACAATGGTCTTGCTGTAATTACCTGTAGCAGGCTCCTGCCTTCTGTTATACTTATTGTAAAATAGCCCTGCAGCGGCTATTAAAATTATCGATGCGGCGACCGCTATTTTTGACCCCAGATTATTTTTTTTCCAGGATTCTGGTTTTCCCCTATTAATTCTGTCAAATACTTGCTTTTCGATCCTATCTTTTATCAGATCAGGCTGATCTTTATATTCTCCTGGTAGTTCAACGAACTCATCCTGATGCTGCTCATACCAGGTATTCAGTTCCTGCATTTCCTGTTGACTGATCTGACCACTGCGCCACTTATGCGCAAGTGTGTTGATATAGTCTACCGGGTTTTTATTTTCCATTTTTACTTCTTATTTTCTGCATAGCCAGAAAATAATTCAGTTACCCTTAGTCGTGACTAATATTTTTTTTAAATATTTTATAGTTTACGCTGAAGATGGTTCAGCAATAGGATAAGAACAAGCAAATTATTCAAGGTGAACTGACCTCGAATGTCTTTCAGCGCCTTTGTCAGATGCGCTTCTACTGTTTTTTCTGAAATATGGAGATCAGCGGCAATCTGTTTATTGGTTTTACCTCCTTCACGGCTTAGCCTATAAATAATCTGACATTTTTCAGGCAGTTGTCTGATGGTACTTTCCAGCTGCCTGAACAATTCCTTTTCCAGCAGATAATCGTCCATATAACCAAGCGAATTCACGATAGCATCTTCACTTACGTCCGTTGTTTTGATCCTGCGGTATTTCTTATCAAGGAGGTTAAGTACCTGGTATTTTATGGCTACCGAAAGATAGGTACCAAGCGTATATCTCAGTTCAATACTCTCTCTTTTCTTCCATAAGTTATAAAATACATCCTGTACACATTCTTCGGCTTCTTCCAGCACATTAAGACGATTCATTGCTACCGCGATCAAGCGCTGCCAATAACGTTCTATAATTTGTTTCAAAGCCATTTGCTCACCATTTTTCACAGCGGTAATCAATTCCTTATCTGAAAGTTTCTGATATAATAACATGCTATATTCCTGATAATTGACGATTAGATTTTAGCTTCTGCTTTGCAGCGAATGCTGTACAAAGACCTATCATTGCCAATCTGCACCCTACGTACTATCCGCTAGGGCAACGGCTTTTTCATCAAGCATGGTTGTAATTTTCGGGTTATATTTGTAAGGCCAATTTATAGGATAGCGCAACAAGTAATTGCAACTATATTGTCTAATGATGACACTATATTACAACAACAACAAACCCAATCTGAACCCAATCCGGTTTGCACTCAATCCTGTTTGCACCCAATCCTGTTTGCACCCAATCCGGTCTGCACCCAAGAAAATATGTTTTCATGAGCGAACCTCAGAACCTGGAAGGTTCAGAGAGCTCAGAAAACATATTTTCACAAACACATTTTAAGATCTCA
>NZ_DATMRL010000628.1:0-6125 GCF_035566355.1 Pedobacter sp. | reverse complement strand
CATTAGAGAGATTTCCGTAAAACTTCTCGCCCGAAACAATCCATGAAGCTCCGATTGTAGGAAAGAAACCAAATCTATGATTTTCAGAAAAACGTTCCGACCCATTGTAACCAAAGTTAAACTCGAGGAAATAACGACTCTTGTAAGCATAAGTTGCACGTCCCGACAAGCCTAAATTCCGGTAAGGTAAAGAGGTAAATAGTGTAGAAGCATTGGCATTCAGTTGCTGTTGTTGTGTTCCAATTAAAGCAGCACTTACGTTATGATCTTCTCCAAAGTCTTTGGTATAGTCTATAACCCCCTGCAGGTATAGAAAAGTATTTAATGTACTGGCCCCGGCATAATAATTTAAATACTCCCTGGCCTGATCTGGTTTATTGTTGATCCAGTTTAAAGTATATTGATTTGTGGCCTTATCATAAGCTTGAACATTATAAAAATAAGGTGCATAGGCTAGCTGAGATTCAAATCTTGCATACCTGTTGGTACTAAAAATACCTTTGAAATTTAGTCCTTTAGTCAAAAAATCTAACTTTTGGTTCAGTTCCAGTTGTGCAAGCATTCTTGATTCAGAGAATCTTCTGTTTCCTCTTAACAAGGCCGCATAAGGATTAATGTTCTTCACGTCCCCATTCGTGGGTGGCGTAGTTCCGTCTGGCAGGATCGTTCCGTCGGTATTGTTACCAAATAAAATATGCTGTACACCCGCATTGGCAGCATCTGGCTCATAATAGGCTGGAAAATCAACAGGACTGGTATGCGTAGCAATATTATACAAATCAGTAGCAAACGATGGGTCATTGGTCATCGGCCCCACATATTCATTAAAATTACCAGACAAACGAACAATGAGTTCCGTACTTGGAGTAAGGTCGATATTGATGTTTGACCGCAACTGGTAATTTTTAAAGCTTACATTATTGTTGTTGTTATTTCTAATGTCGGTTCGTAATATTCCATTGTCGTTCGTATAAGAACCAGCTATATAATAGCGTGCCACTCCACCGCCGCCAGAAATATTCAGGTTGGCTCTTTCAGTGCTTGTTCTTTTCTTAAACAGCATATCCATCCAGTTTACTGCAGGGTAAACAAAAGCATTACTTCCTGGCAGACCTTTCATTGCGGCAATGGTATTGGCTATCTTATTTGGTGTATAAGGCAATATCGCTGAGGGATTCCTTGTCATTGTAGCCTCATTGAAAAGCTTCATATAAGTAATCGGATCGGCCAGCTCTAAACTTTTTACAGATTCAGATGAAGAACCTTCCAATCTAAAATTTATCTGTGCTTTTCCGTTTTTGCCTTCCTTCGTTTTCACCAGAATAACTCCGTTCCCACCCCTGGCACCATATAAGGCTGTAGCGCTCGCATCCTTAAGAATAGAAAAGCTCTCTATATCGTCCACTTGCAGACGGGCAAGATCAGAAGAGGTCATCTCCACATTATCAATCAGGATCAAAGGATCTTTCTTATAACCAAATGTAGTTACCCCACGGATAAAAAAATTAGCATTATCCTGGCCCGGCTGCCCACTTGGCTGAAAGGCAATAACACCAGCAATTTTGCCTGCCATGGCACCCGTCAAATTGCTGGAAGGGACTTTAAGATCACCTGGGCGGACTGTTGTTACTGAGCCAACGATTGCTTCCTTTCGTTGCTTTTGCCCAAGAGCAGTAATCACAACCTCATCTGCCTGAATATTGTTCTCTTGCAAACGAATATTAATAACCCTTGTTGTAGAAGAAACGGTAAAGCGCTGCTCTTTATATCCAACATAAGAAAATCTCAGCAAGGTACCCGGCTCCACATCCAAAACAAATTTTCCATTATTGTCTGTCTGCGTACCCAAATTAGGTTTGTTAACTGCAGCAATCACTACACCAGGAAGAGGTAAACCCAGGGTATCTGTTACCTTACCCGTGATCGTTATTTTATCTTGTTTTTCAACATTAACCCTTAGTTCCTCAGCAACCCGCTGGCTTTGCTTTTCTTTAATCAGGACAGTCTTATCCTCTATAACATACTCCAGCGACTGACCTGCAAGACATATCTTGAGCACTTCTTCAAGGCTCTTATTACTGACTTGGATATCAACTGGTTTCTTGGTACTCAATACTTTTCTCCCATACAAAAAGTCATAGCCGGTCTGATCATGAATATCCCGGAATATCTTTTCTAAAGGTGCTTTTTTTGCAGACAGTGTAATACGCTGGGCGAAGCCCGCGGCGCTTACCTGCATCAGCGATGCTATTAAAAATACAGTAATTAGCCGCATAATAAATAATAACTTATGGAAACGCCGCATGGCTAGCCCATGGTTCCCGGTAAAATTTTCATACATTTGGTTAATCTGGTTAGAAGTTAATAAGTGGTTTTATTTCGACTCGATCAGGTAATATATAGCCAGTTGTGTTTGCCGCACTGCTGGCTTTTTCTTTATTTATGCCTGTTAGAGCTGGTGAAAAGCCCCTAATGGGCTATTCTGATCTGTAGATATTAAGTAGTTATTTTGTAACGATAATTCTCCTCCCTTCAATTTTAAAATGAACTTTTCCTGTTAATTCTATCAACCTAAGCACAGCTGAGATGTTCTTTGAACGGGATATAAAACCGCCCAGATCCACATCCAAGGGGGCAGAATCGGTATACACAATATCGACATCATACCAGCGGGCTATCTTTCGCATTTCCGCGCGGAAATCATTACTTGCAAAAACAAATTCATCATTCTTCCAGGCCATCTCCGCGTTCAGATCAGCTTCTTTAACCTCTATAGCCCCACCTTGGAGAATAGACTGCTGGCCCGGTTTTAAAGTTTCAACTTTCTTTGACAATAGTGCAGCCACCTGAACACTTCCCTCAAGTAAAGTCGTTCTAACTTCGGGCTCGTCACTATAACTGCTCAGATTAAAGTGCGTACCCAATACCTCCACACGTTGGGTGACCGTTTTTACAATAAAAGGCAACCTATCCTTATGATCTTTTCCATTGCTTGAAATTTTGAAAACCTTAGCAACCTCAAAATAACCTTCTCCTGTTAACTCGACCTCCCGTTTCTCCTTAGAAAAACGTGACGGATACCGAAGTGAAGATGCCGCATTCAATAAAACAGTAGTGCCATCAGGCAAATTCACCTGGTATTTTCCTCCTTTAGGTGTTTGAATGGTATTCATTTCCAAACGATCAGAGGTGGAATTGCTGTTCTTTTCCGCAACCAATGAATAAATAAGTTTTCCATCAGAAGACTTTGTAATACGAACACCAGTTTCTGTCAGTACCGTTCCGGTTTTAATATTATTTAAGAGAACCTTCTTGCCGTTAGATAAGATCAGTACCGCATTGTTTGATCCTGGTTGAATGGTATTGGAATCGAGCGTTTGGATATCCCGGTGTGCCAGAAAAAAATATCCGCCGGCAAATATGGCAATAACAATAGCCGCCACCGCTGCAAGTCTTGGGAAAGAACGAACTTTAGCAGATCGGTCGTGTATGGGCAATTTTTCAAAAATATCCCTGGCCATGCGATCCATGTACGCTTCCGGTTGGTCAAATTCACGTTCCTTGAGATCCAGATACCATTTTTCCAATAGTGCAAGTTCTTCCTCCGTACAAGTCTTATCCCGATATTTTTCCAGCAATTTGCCAGCCTCTGCTTTATTCATATTTGGTTAGGTATACATCCCTCTATATATAACCAAACGGTTAAGCGGACCGCAACAGGTAGAAAAAAATGAAATTTTATTTAAAATACATCAGAAACAAGATTAAAAGCATTTCTCCAAATCTGCAACGGAGGGTTCTAAGCGCATTGCTGACTTGCTTTGCAACCGTCTGCTCCGAAATTTGTAATTGCTCAGAGATCTCTTTATGTGTAAAATGGCTTCTTCTGCTAAGTTCAAAAACTTCACGCATTTTCCGGGGCAAGGCTTGAATCTCCTTCTCAATAGAATGGAGAAGCTCCTTTTCTCTAACCCTGTGATCCGTTTCCACTGTTTCGACATCTATAAATTGTTGAAGCGAAGAAATATACCTTGATTTTACACTTTTATGTGCATGATGATCCAGAACCCGGTTTCGGACACCTGTAAAAAGATAAGCAACAAGACTTGAGTTCAGGACGAATACTTCTCTCCGGACCCAAAGATTGGTGAACAGTTCCTGGATCAGATCCCTGGTTTCCTCATCATCGTTTAGTTTTTTATAGGCATGTACAAATAATACATTAAAATAACGCTTATAAATCTCCGTATAAGCAATTTTATCACCATCTCTAAGCAGGGCGACAAGATCAACGTCATCTAAATGTTTATATTTGGTCATTCTATAGTATAGTATAGAACAGCAATTATACGATAAAATATTACAAATTAAAAGATTAACTATTAATCTTTTAATGACTATCAAATGAATATTTGTTTCTCATCTTATATATTTGGTAAAAAACAAAAAAAGATGAGTAATACAGACAATCTACTACCACACTACACCTATTTTGATGGAAAAGTACAAAGCCTGGGTCTGGAAACAGAACATGGAAAAGCGACCGTTGGTGTAATGAAAGCAGGTACCTATGAGTTTTCTACTTCTTCTCATGAAAAAATGGTGGTTATTACGGGTATATTAAAAGTCAAAACACCAAATGAGGACTGGATCGAATATAAAGCACAAGAAGAATTTGAAATCGCTGCCGGAAATAAGTTCGAAGTAAATTGTGATGCAGACACTTCCTATATTTGCTATTACGGCTAATTGCAAATTTTTAGTTCATACGTTTGTATTATTAAAATGATACAAACGTATAAATTAACTTATTTTAATAATATAAGAGTTTTACCAACCTTTGTTCTGATCATTAGAACTCAGAATGGATAAGCATAAAAAAAGATTGCCAGCAGCCCTATGGGCCTTAACTATAAGTGCTTTTGGCATTGGCACAACAGAATTTGTAATTGTTGGTTTACTACCTACAGTAGCAAATGACCTAAAAATCACCCTACCATCTGCAGGCCTTCTGGTTAGCCTTTACGCGATTGGAGTTGCTATTGGTGCTCCAATCCTTACAGCCCTAACCAGTGGAATTCCCCGTAAGAGGTTATTAATTGCCTTAATGGTGTTGTTTACGATCGGAAACGCACTGGCCTCTATAGCTCCCGGATTCTATACTTTGGTCCTCGCCAGGATAGTTACCGGCTTCGCCCATGGCGTTTTCTTTGCCGTTGGAGCTACAATAGCTGCTTCACTCGTACCTGTTGAAAAAAGGGCATCCGCAATTGCCATCATGTTTTCCGGGCTAACCATTGCTATAGTTACCGGTGTGCCCTTCGGAACATTTATCGGGCAGCACTTTGGCTGGAGAGCTACTTTTATTGGCGTTGCTATATTAGGGATTATAGGTTTGATCTCCAGCATAGTCCTAATACCAAAAAACCTTAAAAGCGAAAAGGCTATCTCTTTAAACAACCTTATCAAAGTAATCAGTAATAAACATTTATTGCTCGTGTATCTCATGACAATTCTTGGCTATGGAGGAACCTTTGTCGCCTTCACTTACCTTTCTCCAATATTGCAGGAACTTACCCATTTATCAGAATCTGTGGTAAACGTTATTCTACTACTTTATGGAATAGCCATTGCATTCGGTAATTTAATTGGAGGAAAAGTTTCCAATAAACGCCCTCATAAAGCATTATTATGGATGTTTGTTTTACAAACCTTGATCTTGCTTCTTTTTGCTTTTACTGTCCACTATACCTTAGTGGGGATAATCACCTTGTTTATCATGGGTGCCCTCTCTTTTTCCAATGTTCCCGGATTACAGTTACTTGTTGTGCAAACAGCAGAGAAACGCGTCCCTGGTGCAGAAGACATCGCTTCAGCTTTTAATATTGCAGCCTTTAATATAGGGATAGCTATCGGTGCCTATGCGGGTGGACTAATTGTTGCCTCTCCTCTTGGCCTTGGTGCAACACCAGTAGCTGGGGCTCTGTTTGTAGCAATGGCCATCGTTATAACTTTGATCAGTAAAAAGAGCACAGATAAAACACCAGAAAAGCAGGTCTAACCTGCTTTTCTATAATTATCCTGGTACATTTTTAAGCTCTTCTTTAAAATGCCCCTGGCCACAT
>NZ_DATMRL010000627.1:0-3099 GCF_035566355.1 Pedobacter sp. | reverse complement strand
CTATTGGATTTCTATTGCAAGAGAAGTGATTGGTATTAAAAGGAGGGAATGTGAGGGGCATAATTTGTTTATAAAAGAACTTTGTATTTCAAAGTAAAAGATAAGAATTGAATTATGCAAGAATTATTTTTGAAGATTTGGTTTGTTACACCGGGAATAGGGTTTTTAGTTGTGAAAAAGATATTACTACTTAAGGTGATATCAAGTTGATATTTTTATAAATTTATCCGTACCAAATAAGAAAAATATGATCAGACGGAGTTTTATAAAAAAGGCGGGAATAACAGCGGGAGGTTTATTATTGCACAATACTTTACTTAAGGCGGTAAGCTTACCTTTTGAAAGCAGGAAGATTAATATTGCAGTTATTGGTTGTGGCGACAGGGGAACAGGGCTTATGCAGGTATTGAAACAAATTCCTGACCTGTACCAGATCAAGGCCATTTGTGATGTCCTTGATTTTCGCTTGGAAAATGGCCGGAAGATAGCACCTGGAGCTTTGGCTGTTAAGGATTATAAGGTAATCCTGGATCATAAAGATATTGATGCCGTACTGATCTCTGTACCTTTAAATATGCATTTTCAGATCGCTAAAGATGCTTTACTGGCTGGTAAACACGTTTATTTGGAAAAAACAATGACTTACAACATTCCCCAGGCTTTAGAACTGGTGGCCCTTGTCAAGTCAAAGCCTAAACAGATATTACAGGTTGGACATCAATACAGATATACACCACTTTATTTCAAGGTTAAGGAGATGATTGACCAGGGGTATCTGGGTAAAGTAACTCAGATTGACTGTCGCTGGGATCGTAATGGAAGTTGGAGAAGACCTGTTCCTGACCCTTCGCTGGAACGACAGATCAACTGGCGGATGTATAAGGAGTATTCTGGTGGGCTCCCGGCAGAATTATTATCCCATCAGATTGATTTTATCAACTGGGTTTTTGATACGCATGCCGATGAAGTCATTGCAACAGGAGGGATTGATTTCTATAAAGACGGGAGGGAAACTTATGATAACGTACAAGCTGTGTTGCGATATAGTAAAGAGCACATGATCGGAAATTTTGGGGCTACTTGTGCCAACAGTCATGATGGCTACTTATTTAAAATTAAGGGTTCAAAAGGAAGTATTTCCCTGTTGGTGGATGAGGGGATATATTATCCGGAAAAGGAAACCTTAAAAAAATACAATCAGACAGTGGATGGCGTAACAGGTGCAACCAAAATTACCTGGAATAAAGACGGTGGTATTCCAATTCTTACAGAACCAATCAAAGACGGATCCTGGTATGCCTTAACTGATTTTCATAAATGCGTGACAAGCGGAGAAATGCCGACTTCGAATGTGTTTACGGGATCTAAGACAGCGATTAGTGTGCATATGATCAATAATGCCCTGTTTGGAAATGCGATAGAAAACTGGAAACCCGGGTATAATGTGTAATTCCTCTATTGGAGGAGACTCAATGCCTTTTTAATGTCCGGATCTCGTTTATTGATGATATCGTCAGGGCTGTACGACACCGCATAATCAGGAAAAATTCCATGTCCAAATACAGGGTTTTTAGCAACAGAGACGACGCGCATCCATGGAAATTCTACCACAATATGTGTGTTTGGTAAGGTGAGGTGTTGAATAGTGCCTCCACTACAGCCTTCTTCTGTACCTGCAGTTTCTCTACCGATAAATTTGGCGGTTTTACACTGGGCCTTAATGGCAGCAGCGGCATGTGCGCCTGAGGAAAAAGTTGCCCCGTCAATTAAAACGAATAGCTTGCCCTTAAAATGCCATAGTGGATTAACGGGAAGTGCCTGGTAGGACAATCCGAATACGGGTCGAAAATCAATATGGTAACCATTTCCTTCTTTAGGCCCTGGTTTAAAACCGAGTTTAAAGCTTTCGGTCCGGTCGGCATCAAAGTAGTTTTCAAAAGGGTTGATTGCCGGATCTGGGATTCTGGATCTTATTTCTTTGATGATATGGAAGGATGAATCTGCGAGATAGGAGAGTAGTTTCGCCGCAATTCTGATATCGCCTCCTGTGTTATGTCTAAGGTCGATAATAAGATTTTTAATGCCTTTCATCCGTATTTGCTTAAATGCCTGCTCGTAAATTAACGTATCGGCGTACTGAAAGGTCTTGACCTCAAACCACGCTGTTGAGCTGGTATTGGAAAACCGGAGCGGCAAATAATCTGTGTTGGTGGCTTCTGTCCAGTTTTTCTGTTCAGGGGCCTGTTTTTGTTCTGGTTTTAAAGTGGTATTCTGTGTTATACTGACTATTTGTACGGTTTTTGTTTTACCCTGGTTATTTCTGACCAGCAGGCGGTATGGGGCTTTCCAATGGTAATATTTAGAACAGACGTCTTCAAAACCATCGTATTCACTTAAAAATAATTCTTTGAAAGTTTCATTGTAGCCATCACCACAATATAGATCATAGCCGTGACGTATAATATCAGAAGTTGGAATGTCATTGATGTTGATGATTTCGTCACCTGTGTGGAGTTTGTCCGTTCTATAGGTCGTCACCCAGGCCCGGTGATTTCGAACCAGAACCTGAAAAGGAAGCGGCGGTTCTTTAGGCTCTTTGGAAGGATCAAATTCAGTGGAATGCTTTAATTGAGTATGCCCGCACTTCAATGCGCATAGAAAGGGGTAGATCCTGGTTATAAAGTCATTTTCGGATAGAGGACGAGTTATTGACGAACAAGTGCTTTTGTATATTGCTTTGAGCTGCCGTGGGGTGGTGTAAATGCCATAGGCCGGATGCATTTCCTGAATAGCAGCCCAAAGAATTGCTAAATCTTTCTGCATATTTTTAACGGAAATCTTTTTAATGATTACGGTTGGAACATAAGTTCGGTTTTTCTGATATTCGCCTGCTTTTGTTATAGGTATGCTTAACAGAACAGTGACTAGAATTAGTAACAGTAAGCAAGTAAAAATAGATTTTTTTAAAGATCTGGGGCCCATTCTGGCAAAAGTGAACTCTAATTTACTCCAGGATTTTGTAAAATCAAACTATTCTATAAAAATATAGAATATAGTGGTACAGCGTTGTTTTTTATGTTTAAATGTAGTTTACGCAAA
>NZ_DATMRL010000626.1:0-5455 GCF_035566355.1 Pedobacter sp. | reverse complement strand
TCAGATTATGGAAAAACGTCTATAAAGCTTGCCGGAACTCTAAAGGCTTCTGATAAGTTGAAGTTTGAAGGGTCTGCAAATTATATCAATTCAGGAGGAAAGAATCCTCGTACCGGTGTGTCCTCTGGAACCATTTATTATTTAATGCGCTCTACCAATACGGTAGATCCGAGAAATTATCTAAACCCCGACGGTTCTGAAAAAACGTATAACGCTTCTATACAAAACCCGTTTTATTTTACAGAAAACGCGTATTTAAGAGATAATGTAAACAGACTTATAGGTAATCTTGGTGTCGAATATAAGGCGACAGACTGGCTGACGTTCAATTATAAAGCAGGTTTGGATCATTATACGGATTTCAGACAAGTATATAATGAGGTTGGTTTGTTAATTAGTCCATTAGGGTCTATGACAGAACAAAGGATCAGCTATAATGAGATCAACTCTAATTTCTTTGCCAGGGCCTCTAAGCAATTTGGTGACAAATGGAATGTGAATTTCCTGGTAGGACATTCCTTTACTCATATTAACGGAACGAACCTTTCCTTAAATGGAACCCAGGCTGTAGTTCCTAATGTGGAGAGCATTAACAATTACAATGTCTATAACCCGACAACTTTTCCGACTAAAAAGAACATCATTGGTGTTTTTGGTGATCTGACGGTGAGTTATGACAATACAGTGTTCGTGAATGTGACAGGAAGAAATGACTGGTCATCTACACTGCCACCTAAAAACCGGTCTTTCTTTTATCCATCAACCAGTCTTTCTTATGTCTTTACAGAGACTTTGGGACTGCAGGACAATCCGATTTTCAATTATGGTAAGTTAAGGGCTTCTTATGCTGAAGTTGGTAAAGATGCGGATGCTTATCAAATCGGAGAGTATTATTCAACACTTCAGGCTTTTAGTGGTGTGAGTGGGGTAAGAAGAGATATTAAAGTTGGTTCCGAATCTCTGCGTCCGGAGAGAACAAAAGGATTGGAGTTTGGGGGTGAGTTTCATTTTCTGAAAAACAGAATTACCCTGGATGCTAACTATGCTATACTCAATAGCGTTGATCAGATTGTTCCTGTTCCAATCAGTTATGCTTCAGGTTTTGATATTTTCGTAACGAATGCAGGTAAAATCCGTAACAACTCACTGGAGTTTTTGTTGACAGCCAATGTGATCAATACACCAGAATTTAAATGGGACATCAATGCCAACTGGTCACAAACAAAAGGACGCGTGCTGTCGATGCCTCCCGGAGTAAGTGAAATTCAATTTAATCCGGAGACACCATGGGTTAAGCAAATTATTAAAACTGGCGGCAGACCTGGAGACTGGTATGGCTGGCCTTATTTAAGAGTATCTGATCCAAACAGCCCTTATAATGGACAACTTATTCTTGATGCCAACGGATATCCGTCAACCACTCAACAATTGTCAGATAACTTCCTGGTTGGAAATGCCTATCCAGATTGGGTTGGTGGTATTGGCAGTACCTTGAATTACAAAGGGTTTACATTTTCTTTCTTATTCAGCTTTAAGAAAGGTGGAGATGTGTTCGATATTCCGAAAACACAAAGATATACTACAGGTATAGGTGCAGAAACGCAAATGAGAAATGAAATGGTGATTTTTAAAGGCGTTAAGAATACCGGTACTGCGGCAAATCCTGTATATGTTCCAAACGACAAAGCTGCCCTGATTGACCAAAGCTTTTATAATAACAGTTTTGCATACAGGCTTTCTACAGAAAACAATGGTTTTCAGGATGCTTCATGGGTAAGGCTGCAAAATGTTTCACTCGCTTACGAGTTGCCAAAAAAATGGCTGAACAAAACTTTTATTAAATCGGCATCGCTTTCTGTGACAGGAAATAATCTGTGGTTAAGCACACCGTTTAATGGATTTGATCCGGAAGCGAGTGCTTATGGTGCGGGATCAAACTCTGTTGGCTATGTAGGAACGGGTATCCCTTCTACAAGAAGTGTATACGTTGGTGTAAATGTTAATTTCTAAAAAAATGAAAAGAATAAATATAAAAGTCCTGGTTATGATGGTCGTTGTTGCAGCATCGTTTGGTGCTTGCAAGAAGGCCCTGGACATTAATGATGATCCTTCAAGGTTAACTCCTGATCAGGCGAATTTATCAGGCCTTTTAGGTGCGACTATTCAGTTTACTGCAACATCTTTTTTTAATGTGGGGCAATATGGAAATAGCTACCCGCAGTATTTAGCTGGTTTTAACTCCTATGAAGCAAATATAGATGCCTATAATCCCTACGGATTTGACAATATATGGGAATCTGCTTACAGAGATGCGATGCCAAACCTAAAAGATATGATTGACCGTGCAGAAAAGCTAGGAGCTCCTCAGTATTCTGGTATTGGCAAAGTGCTTTTTGCATTAACCTTAATGCAAAGCACAGACATCTGGGGAGACTTGCCTTACAGCCAGGCTTTTAAAGGGCCGACTGTTCCAAGTCCAACGTATGATGCGCAACAGGACATCTATAACACTTCACTGAAGGCTCTTTTAGATGGGGCCATTGCCGATCTGGCTAAACCAGTTCCCGCAACTGCAAGTTTAAAAGTGGGAACAAGTGATCTTATTTTTGGCGGAACAATCGCCAGCTGGCAAAAGGTAGCTTATGGAGCACGGGCACGCTATTATCTCCATTTGTCTAAAAAGGATCCGGCCAATCTTGCTAAAGCCATCTCTGACGTTTCCTCTGCAATTGATGACCAAAAGGGAGCGGTAGATTTACAGTTGAAATATTCTCAGGAAAGACCAAGCCCGTGGTATACAAATCTGGGCCAGCCTGCTATTACAGCAAAACAAGGTCGTCCTTCTTATTTTCTGGTGAATCTGATGAATGGTACAGGATATTTTAGCGGGGTAATAGATCCAAGATTGCCAAAATTATTTGATAACGCAGGAGCTGCTACCTATGTAGGCCGGCCGGTTGGTGCATTGAGTACCGATCCTGGTGCAATCCTGGCAAACTCAGATATAACGGAAAAAACCTATTATGGTGCAAGAACATCTCCTGTTCCTATATTGACTTATGCAGAGATGCAGTTTATAAAGGCTGAAGCCCTGATTGCTACAGATAAAGCTGGTGCATATACTGCTTATATTAATGGTATAAAAGGAAACATGCTGAAGCTTGGGGTTTCAGATGCAGATATAGCTACTTATACAACTAATGCTGTTGTTACTAAGAATGGAAATATCACGATTACGGATATCATGCTTCAAAAATACATAGCCTTATTTCTGCAAATGGAGACCTGGACAGATATGAGACGTTATCAATACGATGCTTCTATTTATCCTGGATTGAAACAGCCTAATAAAAATCTTTTAGGCAATGTGTATGTTCAGCGGGCAAAATACCCTGATAATGAACCAGGTCGAAATCCTAACGTGCCTAAGATTCCAAATCAGGCCCAAAAAATATGGTTGTTCAATTAATTAAGAGAAAATGAAAACGAATATATCAATAATGGTTGCAGGTCTTTTTTCGGTGATGCTGTTGACCACTGCATGTAAAAAGAATGCGCCAGATCAATGGCTGCAGGATAATATTACAGTTATAGGTAAGGTGCCAGTTGTAGCCAGTTTTACTATTCAATCCCCTGCTACTGCAAATGTGACTTCGGGAACATCGGTTCCCCTGGATCTGAGGTACTGGTCTGATGATCCGATTGACAAGATCAACCTGAGGGCAACAGTAGGTACAGGTGCTCAGCAGCTGGTGTCAACTACAGCTTATCAAAAGGCTTATTCCTCTGTGAGCCGTACAGATTCGTTGATCCTGAGTTATCCGGTTCCTTCTGGCCTGGCTACAGGAACAGCCATTGTTCTGGAGGTTGAAGTTGTCAATAAGAACACTTTATCTAAAAAGGGATCTTTAATTAATTTGAAGGTGAAATAATGAAGGATCACTCTAAATAGAATCAACAGGCAGCATGGATAAAGTGCTGCCTGTTTTGTTTTCTGGTTTTTGCTCCCAATCCATATGCTTATGTAAATTCTAAATAATCTATCAACAACCTAAACCCAAATTCATCATGAAAAGAAAACTACTCATGTTATTCTGGTGCACACTTGTTTTAACCACTCAAGTCATGGCCCAGCAAATAACAGTAACAGGAAAAGTAACATCAGCAGACGACGGTTTGCCGCTGCCTGGTGTTTCAGTAAAAGTTAAGGGTAAAACCGGGGGTATCAGTACAGATACTGAAGGTCGTTACTCTATTAAGGCAGAAAGTAATGAAACACTTGTCTTTAGCTTTATAGGTACTGTATCTCAGGAAATAGTTGTCAATGGAGCAAAAGTCATTAACGTTAAATTAAAGCAGGACAGTAAGACCTTAAATGAAGTTGCAGTAACCGCTTTTGGAGTAAAACAGGAAGTCAGAAGCTTGGGATTCTCTACACAGAATGTTAAAGCTCAGGAAATCGTCGACTCTCAGCAACCCAATATTGTGAATGCGTTGCAGGGAAAGGTTGCCGGAGTACAGATTACAAATTCCAGTGGGGCAGCTGGTTCCTCTGCAAATATTATGATCAGAGGGGGAAGTTCATTAAGTGGCAATAATCAGCCCTTATTTATTCTGGATGGAATTCCTGTTGACAACAGCACGCCGGTTGGTCAGGGCGGTTTTGCGACCTCTGTTGGTCCCGCAACAAACAGGGCCATTGATATCAATCCTGAAGATATTGAGACCATAACCGTTTTGAAAGGACCAGCAGCTGCAGCTTTATATGGTATCAGGGCAGCTTCCGGAGCGGTGGTCATTACAACTAAAAAAGGTTCGGGAGGGGCGGCACGGGTAACCTATCAAAATAGTTTCTCCTTTGATCATGTTAATAAATTGCCGGAAATGCAATCTCAGTTTAAGCAGGGAGAGCAAGGTGTTTACAGTGCAAATGCCCAGAATTCATGGGGACCGGCTTTTGCTTCAGGAGAGAAGGTATATGATAATCTGGGCAATTTTTTTAAGAATGCTTTTGCGCAAACGCACGATGTTTCTGTAAGTGGAAGTTCCGATCTGACGCATTATTATACATCAGCTTCGCTAGTTGACCAGGGATCAATTGTAGACAATTCCACTTTTAAAAAGAAATCATTCAGAATTAATGCAGATACCAAGGTTGGTGAAAAACTAACTGTTGGAGGAAATGCTAATTATGTCAGAACCGATCGGGAGTACCTTTCTCAAGGTAGTGCGAACGGTATTATGGGGGTATTATACTGGCCAAGAAATTTAGATATGAAAGATTATTTGAATGCGGACGGTTCGCAGAAAATCATTAGTAAAACTGGAAATGACAATCCCTACTGGACAATTCAAAACAAACCCTTTACCTCTAATGTGAATAGGATTATTGCTCAGGGTAACCTGGACTATAATCCATTCCGTTTTCTGAATTTTACTTACAGGCTTGGGACGG
>NZ_DATMRL010000625.1:0-8988 GCF_035566355.1 Pedobacter sp. | reverse complement strand
GAAGGAAAGGATAACAGCAGGCCCGGCATTGTCTGCCGCTGCAATACCGGTAAGGGAAAAAAGCCCCGCACCAATAATAGCCCCAACACCCAGGGCCACCAGATTAAAGCTGGACAGGGAACGCTTTAACGTGCCCTCTCCACTCTCATTCGCTTCGGCCAATAGTTGTGGAATAGATTTTTTAAATAGCATATTTTAGTTTGTAGTTAGTTTAGGTTTTTATGAATGTAGGTTGAATGTAAAATTATATCCGTTCCAAACCTAGTTAAAAAACTCTAAAAAGAAAAGGGATTTTCATCTGAAAATCCCTTTTAATGGTAACAATGATAATGGTTTAAACGACCGCTAAGGTTTTATATGAATTGTTTTTACCATCTCCGTTTTCTTGATCAGTTTGGCCTGGGCATTACTTCCTGTACCTACTGCGATATGCGGAGCAATGATCAGGGATACAATAGACATCAACTTGATCAGGATATTCATGGAAGGGCCGGAGGTATCCTTAAAAGGATCTCCAACAGTATCACCGGTTACAGAAGCTTTATGTGCATCTGATCCTTTATATTGCATAGTGCCATTGATCATTGCCCCTTTTTCAAAAGATTTCTTCGCATTGTCCCAGGCACCTCCGGCATTAGATTGAAAGATACCCATGAGTACACCGGATACTGTAACTCCAGCCAGCAATCCACCTAAAACTTCTGGCCCAAAAATGAAACCAACAATTAAAGGAACAACGATGGCAATAGCACCCGGCAGCATCATCTCCCGTATAGAAGCATTGGTGGAAATGGCTACACATTTTTCGTATTCCGGCTTGGCTTTGTATTCCATAATGCCTGGAATTTCCTTAAACTGCCTTCTTACTTCCTGTACCATGGCCATGGCTGCGCGGCCAACCGCAGAAATACAAAGTGAAGAAAATATAAAGGGGATCATGCCCCCTACAAACAGGCCAGCAAGTACATTGGCTTTATAAATATCAATAGAAGTGATTCCCGAAATCCCGGCAAAGGCTGCGAATAAGGCCAGGGAAGTTAAAGCTGCAGAAGCGATAGCAAAGCCTTTTCCTGTTGCAGCAGTTGTATTTCCTACCGCATCCAGATTGTCTGTACGCTCGCGTACCTCTTTAGGCAGGCCACTCATTTCCGCAATACCACCTGCATTATCTGCTATCGGTCCAAAAGCATCAATCGCCAGCTGCATAGCCGTTGTCGCCATCATTCCTGCTGCGGCAATCGCTACACCGTAGAATCCTGCAAAATAATAAGAACCGTAAATTCCAGAGGCCAATACAAGAATAGGCAATACTGTAGACTCCATACCCACAGACAAACCTCCGATGATATTCGTGGCGTGACCGGTAGAAGACTGATTAATGATGGATTGCACAGGACGTTTTCCCATAGCGGTATAGTATTCTGTGATCAAACTCATCAGTGTTCCAACCACCAGGCCTACCAGGATAGAATAATATACTGCGGACGAAGTAAACTCAAAACCCCGGATGGACATATGTTCAGGCAGCATCCAATGCACGGCAAAATAGGCTGCAACAGCTGTTAAAAGAATAGACAGCCAGTTTCCAATGTTTAAAGCATTTTGAACGCTATCGGTTTCTTTGCTGATTTTTACAAACCAGGAAGAAACTATAGAAAAGATCAATCCCAGACCGGCAATCAACATGGGCAACAGAATGGGGGCCATACCTCCAAACTGATCTTCTGATTTGATTTCCTGTCCCAAAACCATAGTGGCCAGGATAGTGGCCACATAAGAGCCAAAAAGATCGGCGCCCATACCGGCAACATCCCCCACATTATCGCCCACGTTATCTGCAATAGTTGCCGGGTTCCTCACATCATCTTCCGGAATTCCGGCTTCTACTTTACCCACCAGATCGGCACCAACGTCGGCGGCCTTGGTATAGATTCCGCCGCCTACCCGGGCAAAAAGAGCTATACTCTCTGCACCTAAAGAAAAACCGGCAAGTACTTCAATGGTTTTTTTCATATCTACGCCAGAAGCCAGGCTCCCTGCAGGTACAAAACTGGTATACAAAACAATAAATAGGCCCCCAAGACCAAAAATAGCTAAGCCTGCAACACCGAAGCCCATTACGGTCCCACCGGTAAAAGATACTTTCAGGGCCTTGGCCAGGCTGGTTCGTGCCGCCTGGGTCGTCCTCACATTCGCCTTTGTTGCAATACGCATACCCAGATAACCTGCAAAAGCCGAAAATACTGCACCAATTAAAAAGGCAACCGCAATGACCGGGCTGGAATGAATAGGGGCCTCAGGACTGCCGGTCATTGTTCCAGACCAGGCCAGCAGGGCACCGGCAATAATTACAAAATAGGTCAGTACTTTCCATTCCGCCTTTAAAAAGGCCATGGCACCGTCGGCAATGTGGCCGGCAAGTTCGGTCATCGTCGCATCTCCTGCGTCCTGTTTGCTTACCCAGGCACTTTGGATGGCCATAACCAGGATTCCTACCAGTCCGAAAACTGGTATCATGTAAATAAGATTGTTTTGTAGAAACTCCATAAATTATTTGTATTTGGTTAGATTGATGATATGCGTTTGGTAATCAGCCCGCTTGGCTCTAGCTAATATATACAAAAATAAAAGTGTTTCCCACATTCGCAAATTTTTAATCCGCTGTTTAATCCAGGTGTTTTATTATTCAATTTTTTAAATATCTTAGTGCAGACCAACAGGAAAACCAAACCAACCAAAACCAAACCAATGGAAAAAGACACACAGGGGCATTCTTTTAAAAGAGAACTAGGACTGCTCGATGGAACCATGCTCGTTGTAGGCTCCATGATCGGATCAGGAATTTTTATTGTGAGTGCCGATATTGCCAGGCAAGTCGGTTCGGCCGGGTGGTTGATCCTGATCTGGGTAGCTACAGCTTTGATCACAATGACCGCTGCGGTAAGCTATGGAGAGCTGAGTGCCATGTTTCCCAAAGCAGGAGGGCAGTATGTTTACCTCAAAGAAGCCTATAATAAGCTCATTGCTTTTTTATATGGCTGGAGTCTTTTCGGAGTGATTCAAACCGGAACTATTGCTGCGGTAGGTGTGGCCTTTTCTAAATTTACTGCCTATTTATATGAGCCTTTTAGTGAAAATAACATCCTATGGCAAATTCAGACCGGGGTAAGCGACAAAGGTATCCCGGAACATTTTTCGATCAGTGCCGCCCAGCTCGTTTCCATCATCACAATCGTATTATTAACTTATTTGAACAGCCGCGGCGTAAAAAACAGTAAAATCCTGCAAACCATACTTACAATTGTTAAAATTCTTTCTCTGTTCGGATTGATTGTTTTTGGTTTTACAATCGGTGCTAAAGCAGAAGTCTGGAATGCCAACTGGACCAATGCCTGGTCAACCCGTTCTTTTAGCCTGGACACACTGCAATGGACCAATATTAGCGGAACTTTATTGCTTTCCGGCATTTCAGCCGCCATGGTGGGCTCTCTTTTCTCTAGTGATGCCTGGGCCGGTGTAACCTTTATCGCAGGCGAAATTAAACGGCCGGAGCGGAATGTTGGATTAAGTCTGTTCCTTGGAACCCTTATTGTCAGCATCATTTATATCCTGGCCAATGTAATGTATGTAGCGGTATTGCCGCTGGATGAAATTACGACAGCGAAATCAGATCGTGTTGCGGTAGTGGCTGCACAACATATTTTTGGACAAGCAGGAACCATCATTATCGCAGTGATGATCATGATCTCCACCTTCGCCTGTAACAATGGGCTCATTATGGCCGGGGCAAGGGTCTACTATACAATGGCCAAGGACGGGCTATTCTTTAAAAATGCAGCCAAGCTGAATGGCAGTGATGTGCCAGGCTGGGCACTTTGGGTACAGGGTATCTGGGCATCAGCTTTATGTTTAACGGGGAAATATGGAGATCTGCTGGATTTTGTTGTGATCATTGTACTGATCTTCTATATCCTGACCATCTACGGTATCTTTATTTTACGTAAAAAAATGCCCGATGCGGAACGGCCTTATAAAGCCTTCGGTTACCCGGTTTTACCTTTTCTGTATATCATCGTTGCTTCTGCACTTTGTATTGCCTTGCTTATTTATAAGACCAATACCTGTGGCTGGGGCGTACTGATTATGCTGCTGGGCATTCCGGTGTATTATATGACCAGAGCCAAGGAAGAGGCTTAGTTTTTATTTAAGCTGGTAGGCCATCACGCTTTTTTTCCAGAAAGTTGGGATGTACAAAATCCGCTTTACAGGATCATAACCCAGGTCGGCTGTATTTTTCTTTTCTCCATGCGTGTCCAGTAAAAGCTCGTGCCGGCCGTCGGCATATACATAATATACGTAACCTCCCCAGGCTGTAAATAAGAAATCGCCGTTTCCGATAGGTTCAAGTCCGTCTCCACCATAAGGCAGTTCTGCAATTTTGGTTAGATGTTTATGTGCATCTGCTTTTAAAATGTTTTTACCACCAACAATGTAGAGGTCATCGCCAATCGCTTTTAGGCCGTTTACACCAGCAATGCTGTCCAGGTATAATTCAGGTATATCATTTCGGATCGCATAGATTCTTTTGGTGCGGGAATCAGATACATATACTATGCCTTTGCTGTTCACTGTAATGTCGTTTAGAAATTTAGTGTTCTCGATCGGGATCTTACGGAGTACTTTTCCTTTAGCTATATCGATCACCACCACATCGGTCAAATCTGCTGCATAGAGGGTATTTCCATAACGCGCCAATCCCTTGGGTGCATTTAGGCCCTGTATCCAGTTGTGATCTAGTATTTTTCCATTCAGGCCTATCTTTGCTACCCCACCAATACCGTCTTTATCGTTCGGATTGTTTCCCATAATAGAAGTGTACAGAATTTTAGCCTTGGTATCCGGCAAAACAGATTCAGGAAGATTGACAACACTATCTGTTTCCCAGAGTTTAACAAGGCGGTGCTGGGCTTTCAGAGGTAAAGAAAGACAGAACAAGGCTGCCAGGCTGAGATATAATTTCATTTTCTTTAGTAAAGGTCTTTGTTTAAAGGTAGCTGAATTTCAGGGAAAGAAGAAAAAATCCTGCTTTAAACTACTCAGCGGATTTGGCTAAATGTTATATTCTCTATACCTGAATTATAAATCGCATGCCAGGATAAACAATTTCGACTTTAAAGGGTTTCATTCACAGGAGATTAATAAAATGACATGATAAAAAAAGTGGCATTGATCGTAGCGCATCCAGATGATGAAACCCTGTGGGCCGGAGGCCTGATATTAAGTCATCCGGAGTGGGATTGGTTTGTGGCCTGTTTGTCCAGAAAATACGATGAGGACAGGGCACCTAAATTCTATAAAGTAATGGATGCTCTGGGTGTTTCAGGAATAATGGGTGATATGGAAGATGGCCCGGAACAATTTCCCCTTGCGGAGGAAGATGTAGAACAGCGCATTCTGGAGCTATTGCCTGAGCGGTTTTTCGATCTGATCATTACCCACGATTTAAATGGGGAATACACCAGACACCTCCGGCATGAGGAAACCAGCCGGGCAGTTTTGCAGCTCTGGACACAAGAAAGAATCTCTTCCAAAGCGTTGTGGACTTTTGCTTATGAAGACGGGCACCGTACCTATGCACCGCAGGCCATCAAAGCAGCAGAATTGTATCACCAACTTCCGGAAGAAATCTGGCAGCGTAAATACGACATTATGACCCGGATATATGGTTTTAACCCTTACAGCTGGGAAGCACAGGCTACACCAAAAGCCGAAGCTTTCTGGGAATTCACCGCACATACAGCTGCATTAAGCCGGCTCAATCCTACTGAAAGAAAATGAAAATACTTTTGTTATATGATTATCCGGCCTCGCCCAGTGGTCTTGCTACCCAGGGAGAGCTTTTATACCGCGGACTGAAAGAGTTAAATATTGAAGTACATGCCGTGCACTTTGAATCTGAACTGGAAAAAGAATGGTATTACCATTGGTTTAAACCAGATGTTGTGGTCGGTATAGGTTATTGGGGGCATACGCCAAAAATTATACTCCATCCGCAAAAGCACGGTATGCTGGCTGTGCCCTGGCTCGTTGCAGATGGGTATATTGCGAACTATCAGGAGGTTCTTAATGCCCTGCCGCTGATCCTAGTTACCTCTAACTGGGTAAAAGAAATGTATGTCAGGGATGGCATTCGTGCTGAAAATATTCTGGTGCTGCCAGTAGGTTGCGATACCGAAGCCTTTAAACCCCGGTTAAAAACAGATCCAAAAGTACTGGCGGCAAAGGCAGCGCTTGGTATTTCCCCCGATGAACTGTTGATCCTGACCATTGGCGGGGATGCTGCTTCAAAAGGAGGACGTGAGGTTATGCAGGCACTGGCAGAAATTCAGACACCCGTTCCCAGTTGGAAATATCTTTGCAAAGTGTGGCCCCAGCCACGTACCGAACTACAGAATAGTTATGACCTCCAGCTTGCCGATGAGCTTGGAATAGGCACCAAAGTGAAATACGTAACTAATATAATGTCCCGTCAGTTCGCCCCCTACTTGCTGGCGGCCTGCGATATTTACGCGGCCCCGTCCCGCCTGGAAGGTTTTGGCATGCTCCAGGTAGAGGCAGGCGCCTGCGGAAAACCCGTCATTGGCATTCACGCTATGGGGATGCTGGATACACTGGTACACGGAGAGACAGCTTTTCTGGCTGAAGTAGGCGAAAGAATTGTGCTCCATGAAACCACTCTGGGGCCAGAGTCCGGGTTTGAAGAAAACCGGAAGGTCATTTTTGATGTACCCAGAACAGTAGACTACCGGGCAAATGTTTCAGATATACGCGACGGACTGATAAAACTCCTGCTGAATGAAAACCTCAGGCAATCGATGGGAGAGGCGGGACGTAAAAGAGTGGTACAACATTTCGATTACAGAGTGGTAGCTTCTAAATTTATCGCGCTCATCAATGAAAGATTAGGTATTTATTAACTCAGATCATTATGGAAAAAGATTTTTTAGAAGAAGTGAAAGCGGCAAAGCAAGCTGCAACTGAGGTTTTGATCAATAATGCAAAAGGCCCCTTTATGGGCCTGCCGCGTACAGCCGCCTGGGGCTATCCGGAACCCTATACACGGGATTTGATGATCTCCATTCTGGGGATAGGTGTCTCTGGAAATGCTTTGCTTCTGGAAAGCATGCGGAAAACCCTCCTGGTGCTGGCTTCCAATCAATCTTTGAGAGGACATATCCCTTCCCTGGTTCATGATGCAGAAGATCGTGGTGCAAGTGATACCACTCCGCTATTCCTGATGGCCACAGCCATTTTCAGAAAACTAACAGGAGAAAAGAATTTTTTAGAAGAGGCGGTGCAAAAATCCCTGACCTGGATGGAATATCAATGCCCCTCAGATCAATATCTCGTTGCCCAGCAACCCACCAGCGACTGGAGGGATGAACAATGGGTACTTGGTTATGGCCTGTTTGTAAATACACTTACCTACAGCTATCTAAAAATGCTTGGGCAAGAAGAACGCGCCGCAAACCTGTGCCGGGATATGAAACACTTTACCATAGAAGGCCCCGTACACCACCACCACGTGCACGAAGGTTTCATGGTGAAAAGCAAACCCTATTATGCCCTATGGTCATATAAGGTCTATAGCAGTGCGAGATTTGATCTGCTGGGCAACAGCATCGCCATTTTATCCGGCCTGGCGCCGCTAAGCCGGGCAAAAGAAATGATCTCCTGGATAGAAGGTGCCTGCGGCGAAATGAAAGACAGCGGCGATCTGTCAGCAGATGTAACGCCAAATTTCTTTCCCTTCATCCTTCCCAAAGATCCCGACTGGATTCCCCGGTACGCAGACTTTAATCTGCCTGGAAATTATCATAATGGTGGCATCTGGCCCTTTATTTCAGGGTTTTATATCGCTGCACTGGTAGCCGCAGGTAAATTTGAACTGGCACGTAAAAAACTCTATGCCTTAACCATGCTCATCAAGCAACCAGTCAATAAAAGCCTTAAATATGGATTTAATGAATGGTATAAAGCCCAGGACGGCTTACCTAAAGGGCAAGACTGGCAAACCTGGTCCGCAGCACTTTATCTTTATGCAGCGACTTGTGTGGAGGAAAAGCGCACACCTTTCTTTAATGAGATCAGAAGTTATTAAGATGCTATCATAATTATAATAGAATGCTATGATTTATACTATTATAATAGTAGCTTGATGCGGTGTAACTTTGTGTCCATAAATCAGAAAGAAAATAAAATGGACATAAAAAAAATCTTTGTAATCAATGGCGGACAGAAGTTTGGTCATTCTGGTGGACGCTTTAACAAGACTTTATTAGATACTACGGTAGAATTTTTTAGCAGTCGGCCTGAATTTGAAGTCCGGTCAACTGATGTCAATGAAGAATATGATCCTGCACAGGAAGTTGAAAACTATGTCTGGGCAGACGTTGTTATTTATCATACACCGATATGGTGGTTCCAGGTACCTCACGCTTTGAAAAAGTACATTGATGTTGTTTTCACAGCAGGGCATCAAAAAGGCATCTACAATAGTGACGGAAGAAATTCGATGAATCCAGCTGTTAACTATGGTACTGGAGGTACCTTACATGGACGGAAATATATGGTTACCTCTTCCTGGAATGCACCAGCCACAGCCTTTACTTTACCCGGAGAGTTTTTCAATGAAAGGTCGGTAGACGACAGCATCCTGTTTGGTTTTCACCGTATGAATGCCTTTACAGGTATGAAAGCCCTGGAAGGCATTCATTTTCACGATGTGGAAAAGAATCCGGATATTGTGAATGATCTGAAAAGATATAAAGCACACTTAGAAGAATTTTTTGTCAATCAACCTATAGGACATCATGAGCGTATTCTTAACAGCAATTATTAAAAGTAAAACCGGGCAATCTGCAGCGATGAAAGAACTGCTGCTGGAATTGGTTGCCGGTTCGAAAAGTGAGACGGCCTGTTTGCAAT
>NZ_DATMRL010000624.1:0-8191 GCF_035566355.1 Pedobacter sp. | reverse complement strand
CACGCCCCTGATGAGCGCAGTACCATCCCCCATCTGCACGGATGCCTCAGCCTCATTAAATGGTACAGAAGGAAAAACATACTCCGTACTCCGCTGCGCCATTGCTGCAGGTAAACTGAAAAACAATAGAAAACATTTTATAAAACTGATTCTGATGACCATATTCATCTCTTTGTAAGTTTATTTTAACAAATGCGGGTTGCTTACTTTCCATCAGGAAGAAACCCATTTTTTTTCATCCAGTCACAACATAGCGGGAACCAGTTATTCGGGATATGATCTTCGTAAATCCCAAAACCATGACCACCCGTCTGCAGGACATGCAATTCCCCCGCGACCTTGGCTTTCAGCATTGCATCAAAAAAGGTTAGACTGTTCTTTACCGGAATAACGTCATCATCTGCTGCATGGACCAGGAACGTAGGCGGTGTATGATGACTCACATGTTTATTTGTGCTATATAAATTTAATGTTTCTGCCGAAGCAGCTTTGCCAATCAGGTTTTCCCGTGTCCGGGATATCAGCGGGTCATAAATAATCACAGGATAGAGCAGAATCATAAAATCAGGCCTGAGTGATGTATTTTGCTTGTTTTCAATAACAACCCTGCCCAACTGGGTCGCCTCTGTAGACACCAGGTGGCCACCTGCAGATAAACCCATTGCACCTATTTTTGATGGATTTATGTTCCATTCCTTTGCCCTCTCCCTTACCATTTTAACTGCACTTTGGGCATCCTGTAGCGGGCCGATTGATTTATCTTTCATGATCCTGTCACTAGGCAAGCGATATTTAACAACAAAAGAAGTTACACCTCGCGCATTCAACGCCTTTGCAATTTCAACGCATTTTTTTTGTGCAAGAACAAAATATCCGCCGCCCGCAAAAATAATTACCGCAGTTCCGTTGGCCTTTTCCTTTTCCGGAAAATATACAGCAAGCGTGGGAACACTCACATTACTAGTGAGACCGTCGCTATCGGTTTGCTCTATATAATCGGACGGTGTTTTTATCGAATTTGGGATCTGCTCCCCGTAAAGCGGAATAATGGCGTCCTGGGCATAGCATAATGAAGTACTAAGGATATAGAGGATAAAAATTATGCTTTGTTTCACGCTGATAAAATTGTTAAAGTTTCCGATTGGTCATTCACCAAAATTATCTTTTCACCCATTTTAAAAATGTGCAAAAATGCTCAATTTACAAATATGCCTTTCTGAAAACCAAAGGCTGCACACCATATGCTGATTTAAAGGCCCTGCAAAAAGCACTGACGTTTTCAAATCCACATTCCCAGGTAATTTCGTGTACGGGTGTGTCTGTATTTTTCAGCAAATTCGCTGCTTGTTTGAGTCTTATCTGTACCAGGTATTGGTGTGGGGTATATTTAAAAACAGATTTGAATTGCCTGATCAGCTGGGGAACGGATAAACAGGCAGCGCTGCCAACGTCTTTTAAATCCATTGGCTCCATAAAAGTGGAGTGCAGGAAATCCTTCGCTATGCACAGGCGTTTGAAGATCTCGATTTTCGAGCTTGGTTTAATGGCCGAAACTTCAGTCAGTCTCTTAGATTCCGACTTAAGCGTTTTGATGAGATAACGCAGGAAAAAGACCAAATATTCTTCTGTCCCAGCGCTATAACCAGATTCTTCAAGGTCAGAAATGAGTTTAGTAAGTTCAAACTGTAATTGCGGTTCGATGGCATTCAGCGTCTGGAAAAACTCCGGCTGGGTGCCTTTCATCAAAAAGGGGTTGTCGAGTAATTCGATTTCACTTTTTAACACGTCCTGAAATATCGAAGCGGCAAAATCTTTTTGAAAAAAAACGGATAATCCCCTCACTTTATCCTGGCTATCTATCCTGCAGGAATAATCCTGTTCATCATTGAGAATCAGGAACTGTCCCGGCCGGACTGCAATCTTGCGTCTGTTCACGACATACCACTCCTCTCCCTTCAGTATCGTTTTGAAAGAAAGGCATCCTACATGTGCATCGCAAAAGCTAAAACTGCTGGCAGTATTAAAAATAACATTGCGCTCTTTAAATCTCTTAAAGTGTAATTCCTCATCAAAATCTGGGTCCGAGTGGTCCGGAAGTGAAGTTAAATACATACGCCGCCTATTTTCTTGATCTGAAAAAGTACTTGCAATATAATAATTATCAATCAGTTGGAAGTACTCACCTGGTTACCCTTCTGATTAATAAAATGCAGCCATCCATACAGGTGATAAACTTACCTACAATCTTATGTCCAACAACGCGTTTATTTGAAGCAAAAAAATCCCTGCTTCCGGAAGAAACAGAGATTTGAAAGTAATGATCTGTATTTTAGAAACCATACATACCACCCGAAACGGAGATCTGCTCTCCGGTAATCCAGGCGGCATCATCGGAAGCCAGGAATACGGCAGCTTTCGCGATATCATCGGGCTGCCCTCTGCGACCAAGCGGCGTGTTGGCGATAAACATTTTCTCATAATCACTGCCAGAAGTGACGCCCGCTGCAGTTGCACCTTCGGTTTCCGTAGCGCCCGGCAAAATGGAATTGATACGGACCTTTTGAACACCTAACTCTTTCGATAAAGCGATCGTGATGGCATCCAATGCCGCCTTTGATGCTGAATACAGCGATGCTCCCGGGAGCGGCATTTTGCTGGCACCTGAACTGATATTAATGATATTACCGCCTTTGTTACCAAACAGCTTTAAAGCTGCCTGGATCGTCAGTATAGGCCCCAGCACATTGATATTAAAACTGTTATGAAAAATTTCGGCTGATATCCCTTCAATAGGTGCATAGCCCTGATAAACCGCGTTGTTGACCAAAATATCCAGGCCGCCGAAAGCTTTATTGGTTTCTTCAAACAGCCGGGCTACATCCGCTTCGTTAGACACATCGGCCTGTACCGCAATGGCTATGCCTCCCTTGTCGGTTATGGCTTTCACTACGCTGTCCGCACTTTCTTTGCTGGACACATAATTCACAACTACTTTTGCACCTGCTGCTGCAAAATGTTTGGCAATAGCTGCACCTATTCCTTTTGGTGCACCTGTAACTACCGCTACTTTGTTTTCTAATTTATTCATTTTGAGAATTTTTAAAATTATTTTGATAAATAGGTCATGCCGCCATCCACCAGGAGTTCGGCACCCAACATAAACGAAGAATCATCAGAGGCCAGGAAAACTGCTGTTTTACCAATGTCAGCAGGTTGTCCGATCCGGCCTATCGGCATTTGATCTGCAAAGTGTTTTTTCACCGCTTCCATTTGTTCTGCCGGCACAAACTTGTCAAATGCAGGTGTATCGGTAGTACCCGGTGTAATCACATTTGCCCTGATCTTCCGGTCTAAAAGGTCGCTTGAAAATCCTTTGGCCAAATAGATCACGGCCGCTTTTGCAGCGCCATAAAGCGTAAAATTCGCATAAGCCCGGTGTGCCGCATTTGACCCGATCAGAATGATCGAACCACCGTCATTCATATAGGGCAATGCTTTTTGAACCGTGAAGTAAACACTTTTCAGGTTGAGGTCCATGGCCTGGTCAAACGCGGCTTCGTCAAAAGTCGCCACCGTTCCTACTGCTCCGGCACCCGCATTGGCCACAATAACATCTATCTTACCAAATTTTTCAGCGGTGTCTTTAAATACGCTTTCCAGGTCGGTCAGTTTAGTCACATCGGCATTGATGGCTATAAAATCATCCCCAAGTTGAGCCACCGAACTTGCTAAGGTTTCCGGGTTTCTGCCCACGATAGCTCCCTTAGCACCCTCATTCCTGAATTCCAGGGCAATGCCCAATCCAATGCCGCTATTACCGCCCGTAATCACAACTACTTTATTTTTTAATCTATCCATTTTTAAATATTTTGAATTTGTTTCTCAAAGTTACTATCAATAGTTTATATTTGTAACTAACACAGTTTATTCTGGTTACCGCTGGGTAACTACAAATTTTAAGAACATGAGAGACGAGAGATTTTGCGCTTCGAATTGCTCCTTTACGAGAGCGATCGGCACGATTGGTAATAAATGGAAACCAATCATCATCAATGTGATCGGCACCCGTACCGTTCGTTTTGGGCAGCTGGATTCCATCATACCGCTCATTTCAAGAAAAGTCATGGCCGAACAACTCAAAGAGTTGGAAGAAGATGGATTGCTGGAAAGATTGGCCTATAAGGAACTGCCGCCGAGGGTAGAATATAAATTATCTGAGAAAGGCTTAGCTTTCTTGCCAATTTTAGAAAGCATCAAAGAATGGAATTGCAAATATGAGGTAGCTCCGATGCCTGGAGAAACGGATAAAAAAAGTAGGGTCACTTACGGCTAGTTTAACCTGGGCAAAGACATACTCATTTCTTTCATTAAGCATAGTGTCTTAATGTTTCAATTGACAGCTTCTGTTGATTTGTAGTTTTGATGACGTTACCCAGTTTTACCTCCATTTTCTCGTGCATTTTTGGATAAAATTTCTCTTTGTTAGCTGTTTCGTTTCAAATATCAGCGATAATTTTTTATTAGAATTTCCCATCTATACATTGGTGCAATTCAGATAAAATATGACAGATAAAATTAATGGCCCTGAACAGGGCAGCATGTATGACAAAATCTTCCGCCTGTGACCTGCTAAGGGTTGAATTGAATTGTTACACGTTGGGAAACGCTGTAACCCACTTTTCTACGAGTGGTTGCCTAATCGGCATGCGCTGCGAGTAATTGCAGGGTCTGGGCACAGATGACAAAGTAACGAATTTATCGAGAGATAAGCCTTCAGAACCGTGAGGAGACGAGGGTACGGAGAGTTCTGCAATTCCGTTTAGTGCGAGGCAAGGATAGCATGGTTAAATTAATTGAACAAGTGATAAACGCCGTTATTTTGAGCAAGCCAAACAGGACTGACAGGCTTGAGCCAAAAGGCAAAGAAAACAGGACAAAGAGCTTTGGAATCTCTTTGCGTAGACAATAATGTTTCCGGTGGACAGCTTGAACCTAAACTATCAAAAGTCAATTCAATCAACAGGGAAACCCCGTTTGTTCGCCGAAAAGGCAAGATGACCGTAAGGAAATCCCATGGGCAAGCGGGTCGAGGAATGAGGCAAAAAGCGAACGGTTGTCTGTAATGGACAATATAAGGGATGAAAAGATCGCCCTGTGGCGAAAGCCAGCAGACGTGCCTCTAGGTGATTACTGGCAATAAATTTAGAGAACTTAAAATTCAAGAAGCAAAGCAAATGACTGCAAAGGCAACTTTAGCGGGTGCAGCTCCTACACAGCTGAAATGGACAGGCCTTAATTGGCCTAAACACGAAGCTGTGGTCAAAAAGCTCCAAATCAGAATTGCCAAGGCAGTAAGGGAGAATAGGTATGGCAAAGTAAAGTCCTTACAACGCTTATTAACCACATCCTTCTCGGCTAAAATACTAGCCGTAAGGAAAGTTACACAAAACAAAGGGAAAAGCACCCCAGGCGTAGATGGAAAAACCGCCAGTAGCCCTAAGCAAAAGATGGAAATAGTATCTCTTTTAAAACGAAGGGACTATAGGCCAAAACCATTAAGAAGGATATATATCAAAAAGAAGAACGGGAAACAGAGGCCTCTCTCAATTCCTACTATTCTGGACAGGTGTCAGCAACAACTGCACTACCAGTCCCTAATCCCAATATCGGAAACCACATCCGATAACACCAGCTATGGATTCCGGCCGGAACGAAGTTGTGCAGATGCAATCGAACAGACCTTCCAAAACTTGTGCCGGGGTAACTCGGCAAATTGGATTATGGAAGGTGACATCAAAGGTTGTTTTGATAATATTAGCCATGAATGGATGTTAGAGAACATTTGCATGGACAAAACCATCTTAAAGAAATGGCTTAAAGCAGGGTACATCGAAACCAAAAAGTTATTTCCAACCTTAAAGGGTACTCCACAGGGCTCAATTATTTCTCCTTGTCTTTCCAATTTTGTACTTAACGGAATTGAAAAATTACTGGATGATAACTTTGGTAAATTAAGGCTGGGTATAAACCTGGTCCGCTATGCGGACGACTTCATTATCACTGGGAGAAAGATGGAAACCCTGGAAAGGATTAAAGTGCTGATCATAGAATTTCTAAAAGAAAGGGGATTGGAACTTTCGCTTGAAAAAACGAAAGTAACCCACATCCACGATGGATTCGATTTTCTGGGTCAAAACATCCGCAAATACAAAAACGGCAAACGATACAAACTCCTGATCAAACCATCTAAAGACAACGTAAAAACGTTTCTTAAGAAACTAAGAGAAGGAATACGCCAAAGCGGAGCACTAAGCCAGAAAGAGTTAATTGCATACCTTAATCCAATAATAAGAGGATGGACAACTTACCACAGATCTGTAGTCTCCAAAGAAACATTCCATAAAATTGATCACGAAATCTGGAAATCATTATGGAAATGGGCAAAAAGGAGACACCCTAAGAAAGGTTCCCATTGGGTGATGCAAAAATACTTCACCAGGATAGAGCTAAGAAACTATTGTTTTAGAACTAAGGAAAAACTCAAAAGTGGGGCGACCACAGAACGCTACCTGTTCAAAGCCTCGGACATGAAAATAATCCGCCACCTAAAAATCAAAAATAAAGCGAACATCTTCGATTCGCAGTATGAAGAATACTTTGAATGGAGACATTCGTGTAAAATGACACACAGCAAGACAGGAAGATTGACATTAGAGCTGCTTTTAAAAAGGCAATCCAATAAATGCATCTGTTGTGGCGGAGCTTTATATACGACAAACAAAGGAATAGTCCATTTGCTAACCAGTAGGTTAAAGGGTGGAGATTACAAAATCAGTAATCTCTGTATTATGCACTTTGGATGTCATAGAAGAGGTTTTGAATATGGATTTGTGTACCAACTGCCGACTACGTCAACAATACGTAGTTAGTTAATTGCTTGAGCCGTATGTGCTGAAAGGTGCAAGTACGGTTCTTAAGGGGGAAAGGGGCAGTAATGCCCCTGACCTACCTTCCGAAAATATGGAAGACACCCTACCCGACGTTATTAAAGATGTACTCCATCTCCATATCGTTAAAAGCGAAGAGATCGCAGATGATGTTCAGCACACCAAAGAACGCAAACCTGATCTTTTAAAAAGAGTAGAAGATGACCAGGGAAAAGTCTTTATACTCCACATTGAATACCAGCGCGACAACGAAAAAAATATGGCTTTCCGCATGGCAGAATACAGCATCATGCTGCAAAGAAAACACGGACTGCCAGTGACCCAGTTTGTGATTTATATTGGTGCAGGAAGACCCACTATGCCCATGCGGATCAGGAACAAATACCTCCATTTCTGGTATAACCTGCTTACATTTTCGGATATCGATTACCAGGTATTTCTAAACTCAGAGAAAATAGAACAAAAGATGCTGGCCATTCTCGGTGATCTCCAAATTGAGGATACAGAAATGATCTTACAACAGATCGTTCAGGAAATAGAAAACAAAGGTATTGGAGAATTAGAACAAGGAAGATATTTAAAACAATTGCGCGTTTTAATGCAATTGCGTAATTTAGAGAAAACATCGATTAAAAATATGGCACTAACAGGAAAAATATTTGTAGAAGAAAAGGACATCTTGTACATCAGAGGTGAGATTAATGGAGAGATTAAAGGTGAGATCAGAGGCGAAATTAAAGGTGAGCACAAAAAAGCCTTAGAAGTTGCTCAGGAATTGAAGAAAGAAGGATGTTCATCATCATTTATAGCCAAAATCACCAAACTTTCGATTCAGGAAATCGAAGCTCTTTAGTACCCTCCCCCCAGTTCTTCCAATTCTTGGAAGAACGCGCGCCAAACACTCCAATTTTCTGCGCATAACCACAAAATACGATATTAACACCTACATTATAAGAACAATCACGTACACAATTGATGCAATCGCCAAAACTGAAATGGCGGGCATCAGTTAGATACCCGCCATTTTTGATCCGATTCTTTATTCTTATTTCGAAACTTTGCTAGAAGTTACAACTATATTAACTGATTCCGCAAGTTGAGCATCCAGATCAGCATGAAATACAGGGCTCGATGAAACAGTTTTTAAGGCTGCAAATTGGTTTACATTGATTTGTGAAGCATCAGCAATTACTGATATATGGCGTTCTGCAGATCCACTTAATTTCAACGAAGAAGCATCTTTG
>NZ_DATMRL010000623.1:0-10801 GCF_035566355.1 Pedobacter sp. | reverse complement strand
AAATTCCATTATACCGGTAGAATTGTTGATATCCGTTAACACCAGTTGAGCAATTCCCCGTTCACACGCCTCCTCTACTAGTTTTTTAACTGTCATCGTGCCATACCGTAAACTGTACTGAGAATGAACATTCAAATACATACGCTAAACATCTAACTTCATTAAAGAAGCCCTGGTTACAGCCTGAGGGCCAAACCGCCTTCGAATCTTATCCATGGCCTGCACCAGGCTATATTGCTCCTGTGAATCACTATACAGGTCGATTTGTTCAAATCCATTGACCAGACTTGAAAGCCGCACACCAATCAGCCGCAACAACATTCGCTTCTGATAAACCTGTCTAAAAAGTTCTTTAGCTTTGGCAATTAAAACACTATCTAATGAGGTATATGGGATATTTGCCTGTTTGGTGACATCTTCAAAATTGGAATAGCGAATGGTGATGGTAATACAAGCTGTTAATTTTTTCTTCTCCCGAAGTTGGTAAGCCACATCCATTACCTGGGCAGTAATCAAATTGTAAATCATGTCCAGATCGATGCTATCTGCTTTAAACGTACATTGGGTACCGATGCTTTTAGCCTCGCTATAGGGAACTACCGGAGAATAATCAATTCCCCTGGCCTTCTGCAGTATTGATAAACCGTTCCGCCCCAGCAATGCGGTCATCTGATCGGGATGAATTTGAGCAAGCGTATAGATCTTTTTAATTCCCATATCACTCAGTTTAATAAAAGTCTTCTCTCCAAGACCCGGGATTTTCCGTATAGAAAGCGGGTTTAAAAAATCAGTTACTTCAGAACCGGTTATATTCAGCTCACCGTTAGGTTTACACTCGTTGGTTGCCATTTTAGACACTGTTTTATTTATCGACAGACCAAAAGAAATTGGGAGCTTCGTTTCCTTAATCACCAGTGCACGTAATTCATGAGCAAACTTAAGTGTTCCATGAAAACGGTCCATCCCAGTCATATCAATATAATGTTCGTCAATACTCGCCTTCTCAATTAAAGGCACCCGGTCGCGCAAAATCGCTGTAATTTCCATAGAAGCCTCAGAGTAGGCATCCATATTTCCCTTCACAAACAGCGCTTGAGGACATAATCGTTTGGCCATTCTTGAAGACATTGCTGAATGTATCCCGTATTTTCTGGCCTCATAACTACAAGAAGCTACAACTCCCCTGTCAGAAGTTCCTCCAATGATCACTGGTTTTCCTTTTAAAGAAGGATTCTTACGAATTTCAACGGATACAAAAAATGCATCCTGGTCCATATGGATAATGTGCTTATCGTTAGTCATGTCATCAAATTTAATCACTGCAAATTTATACTAATATTTTTAGTAAAAATAAGGTTTGATAACTTTTCTGGGGCCAGAGGTATCCGAGTAGTCAATTCCAATCTTGAAATCACCAAATAATACGATAGTCCATTAAAAAAAAAGGATAATTCATTGTTCTGAGGATGTAAAGAAAATAATTTAGCTTTCCTAACCAATATAAAACCAAATACAATGAAACAATTGTTTACCCTTTTGGTACTACTCTCCACGTTCTATCAAAGTAACGCACAAACTACAGCAGTTAATCCATCTATAAAAACATCCAAGGCGGTTTTAGATGATTTTATGGATCAACGTTTTGGGATGTTTATCCATTGGGGGCCCGTCACCTTACGTGGCACAGAAATAGGCTGGAGCAGAGGAACCAGTGTACCCGTTCAGGATTATGACAATTTATACAAAGAATTTAATCCTGTTTTATTTAATGCAGACACCTGGGTGAAAACAGCCAAAGAGGCTGGGATGAAATACCTGACAATTACTTCAAAGCACCACGACGGTTTTTGCTTGTGGCCGACCAAGTTTTCTAACTATAATATCATGAATTCGCCGTACAAAAAAGACATCGTAGGTGAATTGGCCAAAGCTTGTAAAAAATACAACATCAAGTTCTGCGTGTATTTTACAGTTTTAGATTGGCATGATCCAAATTATCCTATCCATCTTCCGGATGGAAAAAATGCGGATCCCAAGTCCGATATACACAAATTTATTGCCACCATGAAAAGCCAGTTGCAAGAAATCGTTACCCAATACCATCCATATATGCTTTGGTTTGACGGCAATTGGGAAAGCCCTTGGAAAAACGAATATGGAGCAGACCTGTATACATTTTTGAAAAAACTAGATCCGAATGTGATCATCAACAACAGAATTGGTGCAAGCCAAGGCGGTGAACACCCAAAATTAACTGAAGGGATTATCGGAGATTTTGCTACTCCGGAACAAAAAATCGGGGAACTAAACATGAAAAATCCCTGGGAAACCTGCATGACCATTTGTCAACAATGGGCATGGAAACCAAATGACAACCTAAAAACACTAAAAGAATGCATTCAGACCTTAGCCAAAACCTCCGGGGGAAATGGGAACCTTCTATTTAATGTTGGTCCAATGGCTGATGGTCGGATCGAACAACGCCAAATCAATAGACTTAAAGAGATGGGCGATTGGCTGGCTACCTACGGTGAGAGTATCTATGGTACTAAAGGAGGCCCATATAAACCAAATGAGGTCTTTGCTACAACCCGGAAAAACAATAAACTCTATGTCCATATTTTTGACGGAAAATCTGCTGATGTAATCCTTCCGGCATTAGAAGGCGTTAAGGTTAACCAAGCCTATTTGTTAAAAGGCAGCAAAATTAATTATAGTCAAAATACAGATGGAAGTATTGTACTTCGCTTACCAGAACATCTACCAAATGCAGATGATTCAGTCATTGTTCTTGAACTCAATACCAACGCTGAAAGAATATGAAACTAAACACCATCATTGTTCTGCTATTCGGACTACTTCTTTCCAGCTGCCAAACGACAACTAAAGACCAGCAGGTAAAACGCTTTGGCTCTATAACCGGTTTAAAGGCTGATAAACTGGCGAGATATAAAGAATTGCATGCAAATGCCTGGCCTGAAGTATTAAAAAAAATAAAAGACTGTCATATCCGGAACTATTCCATCTATCTTCAGAAAATAAAAAACGAATACTATCTGTTTAGCTATTTTGAGTATACAGGAGAAGATTTTGATGGAGATATGAAGAAGATGGCCGCAGATCCAAACACCCAACGTTGGTGGAAAGAAACAGATCCGTGTCAGCAGCCGCTACCAGAAACTGCTGCAAAAAAAGAAATATGGACTAATATGGAAGAAGTATTTCATACAAATTGAACTCGCATTTTTTTGCAGATTTAACAGCATCTGACTGCTTTAAAACATTTATTGTTAAATATTTTTAAAAAAAACTTAGAATTCTTTTAAACAATCCTTATTTTACACTTGTTATTGCTTTTCGTTGAGCAACCATTTTTCGGAAGCCATAATAATTTATTTAAATATCTAAATACAATGCCACAAGGAACAGTAAAATTTTTTAATGAGTCAAAAGGATTTGGCTTTATCGTACCTGAAAACGGAGATGCAGAGATCTTTGTACATGTAACAGGATTAGCGGGCCCTATCAGAGAGAACGACAAAGTTACGTATGAAGTTGAAAACGGCAAAAAAGGCCTGAATGCAACAAACGTGAAAACCATCTAAATTATAGATGATTGATTTAAAGCATCTCCAAAAGAGATGCTTTTTTTATTTCTATACCTTTATTGAAATTTTGCAAAATAGGCTGCCATAGGGTTGTCAGTTAGCGGTGTTTTCTTTGTGTTGTTAAACATAAAGACTCACTAAAAAACCTTTAAGATTATGACAACCGAAAACACAACTATCGAAGCTATTGAAATTCAATCATTTGTTTCATCTGCCAATATGCTGAATGATTGGCTGGGGCATCGCAGACTAACCAGACGTGTAATAGAGGCCTTTCCAGAAGATAAGTTATTTACCTATAGTATTGGAGGAATGCGCCCGTTTTCAGAAATGATGAAGGAAATTATTGATATTTCCGGGCCTGGAATACAAGGTATTGTAACGGATAGCTGGGAAAACACAGGCGGCTTTAACAAACATACCATCAGCCCACAAGATCGTACAAAAGAAGGATTACTTCGACTTTGGGACGAAGGAACTGAACAGATCAAAGCCTTTTGGCCACAGATTTCAGAGGAGCGCTTTCAGCAAAGAGTAGTGGTCTTTGGCCAATATGAGGGACAGGTTTTCTCCACCATTCTTTACTTTATCGATAATGAGATTCATCATCGTGCACAAGGTACAGTCTACCTGCGTAGCTTAGGAATAGAACCACCAGCATTTTGGAATAGGGATTAAGATCATAATTCTAATAGATATTTATAATTTAACTTATTTCCATGATAGTATAAAGCCAGATACCTTTGCTCCACGAAATTCAAAGCTCATAAGGGCAGAAATACTATTTAAGACAATCAAAATGGAATACAGAAAATTAGGAAATACAGATCTGGAACTATCCGTAATCACACATGGTGCCTTCGCTATTGGCGGTAGTATGTGGGGTGGCAATGAGAAAAAAGATTCTATCAATTCAATTAACGCATCGCTAGACCATGGAGTAACAAGCATCGATACCGCTCCTTTTTATGGCTTCGGTTTAAGTGAAGAAATGATAGGCGAAGCCATCAAAGGAAAAGACCGTTCAAAAATACAGTTACTGACCAAATTTGGCCTGGTTTGGGATGGTAGCAATAAAGGCAAAGGTGAATTCTTTTTCGATGCAGAAGATAATGGAAAGAAACTTCCAGTATTTAAATATACGTCTAAGGCCAATATCATTAAAGAAGTGGAAGAAAGTTTAAAGAGATTAGGTACCGATTACATTGACCTGTTACAGTTACACTGGCCGGATAATTCAACTCCTATAAGTGAAACTATGGAGGCACTTGAGTTATTGATACAGCAAGGAAAAATACGCGCGGCAGGTGTAAGTAATTATAGTGTGGATCAGATGAAGGAATCCGCAGAAACAATTAAACTGGCCAGCAATCAGGTTTCTTATAGCATGTTGAACCGTGCTATTGAAAATGACCTGGTGCCCTATGCTCTGGAAACGGAAACCGGAATTATCGTGTATAGCCCAATGGAAAGAGGATTACTCACCGGAAAATACTTTAAAGAACATAAACTCAAAGATAATGATCACCGCAATGGATATTTCAGCCAATTTGATGTAGACAAAGTGAAGACATTCCTCCATATCATTGAACCTATAGCACATAGTAAAAATGCCACTTTATCTCAGCTGGTATTGCGTTGGACAACATTACAGCCGGCAATTACAGTTGTCCTGGCTGGTGCAAGAAATGCAGAACAGGCCATTCAAAATGCGGCAGCTATGGATATTGATTTAAATAGTGAAGAATTGAACTTCATCAATCAGGAATTGCTTAAAGCAATCTAACAATAGAAAAAAACAGGTGCCACATAAGGCACCTGCTCATTTATTTCACTCTTCATCTTTTATCGGACGAAGATTATTGTTAAGTTTATGCATATTCAGTAATCCAATCTCTATGCAAATACTTGCTACCTTAATCGTAATTGATCGCGATGCGCTCCAACCAGTTTATCTGCAGCTGACCAACCGATTAATGCAACTGATCAAGGATGGCACCTTGCCGGTAGCCCATCGGTTACTCAGTACCCGAAAAATGGCGGACCTTCTTAAGGTACACAGAAAGACAGTCGTCAGGGCCTATGATGAACTATTAGCTCAAGGCTGGCTTGAAAGTGAAGGTGGTAATGGGACTTTCGTAAGCAGCAATCTACCACAATTAGAACTGAAAAAGCTGTCAGCCAAAAACCAAACTAGTATTAACGCCCTGAAAATTGCAGGCTTTTCTGTTGGCAATTCAGATCATTTAATAAGAAAGATGATTAAGACTACGCAGCAGTATCATCTGGATGATGGCTACCCGGATAACCGCTTAGCTCCATTAACCGAGCTATCCAGGGCTTATCGGACTCAACTTCTGGCGGGAAATTCCTATGTAAGGTTTGGTTATGGCGACACTAAAGGTTCTTTATCATTAAGAGAAGAACTATGCAATTATTTTGCAGAAACGCGCGGCTTAAATATCGGTACCGAAAATATTTTGATTACCCGTGGTACAGTTATGGGCCTTTACCTGGTTAGTGCAGCTTTAATAAAACCCGGAGAACATGTAGTGGTTACGGAACTCAGCTGGAAAGCAGCCACCATGAATTTCTTGGAAGCACAAGCCATCGTACACAAGATTGCCGTGGATGAGCATGGTATGATTATCGATGAACTGCGAAGACTATGCCTGGTAAAGAAAATAAGGCTAGTCTATCTCACCCCTCATCACCACTACCCTACAACAGTTCCAATGCGTGCGGATCGGCGGATGCAGTTGCTAAGCCTGGCGGAAGAATTTGGTTTTATCATTTTTGAGGACGACTACGATTACGATTTTCATTACCTGAATAAACCTCTTCAGCCATTAGCCTCAGCAGATAAAACCGGCCACGTGATCTATTGTGGATCATTTACCAAAAGTATTGCCCCTGCATTTCGTGTAGGCTATCTTGTTGCCTCTGAAAATGTGGTGCAACAATTAGCCCAATTGCGCCGTATTGTTGACCGGCAGGGAGATTTTATGCTGGAGAATTCTATTGCAGAATTATTTAAACTAGGCACAATACAAAAGCATTTACGTAAATCATTGCGGATCTATAGGGAACGAAGGGACATATTTTGCGACTTGATGAAACATTACCTCAATGACAAAATTCATTTTCAGGCACCAGAAGGCGGCATGGCTGTATGGACAATGGCAGATCATTCAATCAATATCCAAGATTTATCTTTAAAGGCACTAAAAAAAGACATTTACATCAACGATGGATCCGGGTTTGGCGAGGCACCAACAGCTAAGAACAATCTTAGACTGGGCTTTGCCTCATCAAATGTTGCAGAACTGGAATATATCATAGAAACGATAGCCAAGTTATTATAACCTATATATGTTAGCAATCGTCTATTACTACAACATTTTAAGGTCAATTAAATCCAGAACCGTATACCTCTTGTTTTCAAAATCATGATTTAAACAAGCCTTAATAATCGCATTAACCCCATTTGCATATGAACTATGCCCCAGCACCTTGGTCTCAATCGTTACTTCATCCTCACCGTTTCTAATAACAATTTTATGGTAAGCATGCCCGTTTAAAAACTCCAAAGGAATACCAATTTCATCCTGTTGAACTTGAGGATCCCGTATTGATACAACACTGCTGTGTGGAACATTTAAAGAATTGGCTAAATTATAAGCAGTACCTGGCTCCGTGTTTTTAGTAGATTGATGAGATTCAGTTATCGAAATTCCATAATTCTCAAAGTTTCCACCAAAAAGATTAATCATTCTAAGTGTCTTTAAAATTAGAATAGAAGTATTCGGGCAAATAATCAAGGGGAATTCAGGGATCATTTTTTCCGTTTCCAGGCCTGTAGAAAGCTCGATAAACACGGATTTCGTTCTTGCACAAAACGCCAAACACGTATTCAGTTCCCTTCCGGAGCCCGCATGAATAAGTATTGCCTTTTCATTTAGTGTTTGATACCGAGATTCCCATTTAATGACTTCGCAAGATGTAAATGTTAAATCGGCCCCCAAAATAGCGTTTGCTAATTTTCCAGAGCCAACGATGAATATTTTCATTCGTGTATTTCTAAAATTATTACAAAAGGCACCCCCTACTAAAACTCATCTATTGTAGATCTGATATCCAAATCTATAAAAGTGAAAACGACCTTAGAACCTTCTTGATCAATTTTAAAATTAACTAATTCCGAAATCAATTCTTCTGAATTCGAACCTGCACAGGCAGAATGATAAGCTAATAGATAAGAAAGACGTGCTTTACCTGTTTTATTTTCTTCATCAAACTCTGCTTCTTCAAGTTCCAGATCCGAGATTTCAGGTATTGCACCATCCGAACCATGGTAACCTAATAATATATCAATCACCTCATCCTCAGGGCTGACATCTTCATAGCTACCACTAAACAAAACCTCATTTAAAAACTCTTTTGTACTTAGTTCACCTTCTTGCAGCGATTCATAATCATCCTGCTGATACTCCAAATTTAATATTGCCATAAGTACGGCAAAATAACAACTTAATCCTTAATTCTATCTTATACTAAATGAAAAAAGAATCATCATCATTGCGGATTTCCATTCTCTTTACTTAATCCCTAAAAGATCAAATAGTTCCTCTTTCTTGTTCAACGCAATTGAAATAGACTTCCCATTAACAAGCTCAACCATATTCCCATTTACGCTTCTTACCGAGTCAAGATTTAAGATAAATGAACGCTGAATTCTAAAAAACTTGGGTAAAGACAAGATCTCCTCCATAGATTTAAGTGTTGCCTGTGTACTGTATTTACCAGATGGAATAACAATTTTCAAATAATCACCCTGGGCTTCAACGTATAAAATTTCATCCAATAAAATCTTAACCAGCTTTCCTTCCGATTTTATAAAGATTCGATCGTCAGTTACCTGTTGAATAGAAGACGAACGTTTTAGTTCCAGGTAATCTTTGGCTTTATTCACTGCTTTTAAAAAACGATCAAACCTCACCGGTTTAACCAGATAATCTGTTGCTCCTGTTTCAAAACCATCTATGGCAAAATCCCTGTAAGCCGTGATGAAAATAACAACTACAGAATTTTCCAGCGCACGTACAAATTCCAAACCATTCAGTTTAGGCATTTCTATGTCACTGAAAACAATATCAACGGGCTGATCTTTTACAAATAAAAGCGCGTCGACAGGATCTTCAAATGTGGCCAGAATATTTAGAAAAGGAACTGCTTTAGCAAAAGACTCAACAACATCCCTAGCCAGAGGTTCATCATCAATAATGACACAATTTAATTTTTGCATTAATTTTTTAAATCTAATTTTAGCGATACTTTAAAACATCCATCCGGATTTTGAATTTGTAATTCATACTTATCCGGATATAATAGCTGTAATCGCTTCCTGGAATTCTCCAGACCAATACCTCCAAAATCTGTCGTTTTTCTGATACCATCAATATCATTTTCGACTTCAAAACAAAAATACCCATTTTCAATCTTTATACATAGATTCAGCAATGAACCAGTCTTAGACTTCAGCCCATATTTAAAAGCATTTTCGATAAATGTAAAAGTTAAAAGCGGTGCAATATAAAATCCTGAACATTCCGATTCAGAAGGAAACTCGAGCCGAATGTCTTTACTCCCGGAATACCTCATTTTCTCAAGTTCCACATAGTTTTTGATAAATTCCAGTTCTTTACTCAAAGGAACCTTTTCAGTATTGGATTCATAGAGTGTATAGCTCATCGTATCCGAAAGGTTCAAAATGACCTCTGGAACCAAATCATCCTTCTTAAGACTTAAACTGTAAAGATTATTTAACGTATTAAAAAGAAAATGTGGGTTAAGCTGGGCCTTCAAAAAGTCCTTTTCTATATTGATATTCTGAATTTCAAGTGTTGCTTTTTGTTTCTGGATATTTAGCGTTCTGTTATAAAGCCTGGAGATTTCAAAGAGAATTTTGACAAAAAAGAACGGTGCCAAAATGGAAATAATAATAATTGCCTGTGATACCATTCGGTTTACCGATATTGCCTGGAAAAAGGTCTGGCTTGCAGCTCCTTTTATCGCTCCTTTCAATTCGCCATCCAGAATTTCGAAACCGAGTGAATGATATACAATGGAAAAAATGTAGGTAACTGAAATCCAAATAACAACAAATATTGGAAATGTGAAGATAATCAGCAGAATAGCAGTACCTACTCTGCCTTTAAATATTCTGGGTAAGGCAACATAAAAAAACAAGTAAAAAACAACCATATTAACAATGGTCATCCGTAACGTCAATATGAAACTGTTAAAGTACGTAAGATGATAGGCGATTCTGTAACTCAGGAACAGAAGTGCTGCAAAGCCCAACCACATCAGACTGTGAAATAAAAACCGCTTCTTTTTAGTATAGAACTGATCAAAATCAAATGCTGCAATCCTGTTTGTAAAGTAGTCTGAAAAAACCTGTGTATTCTGCATTAGTATCTTTTAAAGCAAACCAAAGATAGTTTTTTGGTTTGCTTGATTATATTTCAATTATAAAATTCTGATAATAGCGTTCATCACATTGATCGTGTTGTGTCCCAAAATAGGATAAATTATATTTCCGGAGAATTTTCTAAGTATACCAACACTTAAGGATGAAATTAAGGCCAGATAAACAATCGTCATTAAATCAAATTTAAATGCATGGTCCGCTGTGAGAAATACCCCGTGAACAACCCCGAACAGAACAGTTACAATAATGAATCCCCAACCAAACTTCAGCCCTTTAAAAGTCCATTTTGGAGGAAATGCTTTTTCCAGTAGCCATAAACTAATTCCCCTAAATGCAAGTTCTTCCGTTAAACCAGGTAATGTTGCCTGAAAAGCGAAGGTTTCCAGATCGAAACGACCACCCTTCGGAAATAAAACCAACTTAAAAATGAAATCAAACAATAAAAATCCAAAGAAAAACAAAAGACCAACAATCACCTGCTTTTTAGAATTCGTTTTCATCGTAAAACCGATTTCCTGTCTTGCAGATTTTGAAACAGAATAAATGATCACTAAAGACATTGCCAGACTTAAGATCTTTCCAATCCAGGAAAACTTAAGTCCCAGAAATTCCGGGCTGATGTATTGTCTGGACAGCTGCTGGATATAGCAATCTGCTAAAAAAAACAAGATAAAGAAGCCTAAATATTTTAACTGGCCTT
>NZ_DATMRL010000622.1:0-3083 GCF_035566355.1 Pedobacter sp. | reverse complement strand
CAAAGGCTCTTTAGGTTGTGGTGGAATCCAGTCGAGATGGATCAACTCAACGTCCGCAGGAAAAACCAGTCTTCTGAAAGCCCTTCGGTCAGCTCCTAAGCCACTAATGAGGTATATTCTTCGCATCTCTTATTCCATGTATACTATGTGATATGGCTACTTCCAGGATCATATTCATAAATGTATAAATAACGATCCGTAAAACAGGAATGGAAAAGAAAGATTCTCCTACGCGAATTCGTAAATGATCTGGCAGCTTATTCGTGCAGAACAAGAATGGCTTTAATCGATTTATTCATCACCTGGTTTACGGTGCTTCGGTTAAAGATGCGGTATAACATATTATGGTGATGTTTAACTACACAAAGAATGTCTGTTTTATTGTTGACAACAAAATCCATAATGCCATCTGTTGTACTGCTGTGACTAATATAATTAAACTGCAGCGCTACAGGTTTAAAATATTCTTTCAGAACCCTTTCTCCTGTGATAGCCGGGGAAATGTCTAATTTATCCATCACGTTTAATACATGGAGAACATCAGTTTCGAAAGCCTGTATCAATTCTTTTAAGATGTTTACATCTGTTGCAGACAGTTCTGTGGAGAAATCTGTAGCGAGTGTAATAACCGGTTTTTTAGAAGGTTTACTTTCCAGTGGAACGATCAGTGTTGGTAATTTAAGTTTGGAAACGATCATGTTTGCAGTACTGCCTACAATACCAGAAATACCTGTTGATCCAGTAATTCCCATAATCAGCAGCTCGGCAGGATGATCTGCTATATGATTGGAAATAACTGCATTTAAAAAGCCAACTGCACATAGAGTAGTTACCTTTACCTGAGTGTACGCCTTCTGATCACTGAGGTTTTTTGCCCAGTGCGCTAGTGCCTGCCTTTTTGAATTATAGTAGTTTTCTATGTAGATCGCGTTATATATCGAATTGTCAATGCCCTCGGTGGGGTGTATGGCATGTATGGCACATACCTCGAAATGAAGGATGCTGGCCAGTTCCAGAGCATATTCCATGGCATTGCTGGCACAATTTGAAAAGTCGGTAGCAACAAGTATCTGTTTCATGGGGGAGAGATTAAGAGGATTAAAGGAATAAGCGAAAGAGAGCGAACAAAGCTAATGCCAATGCAATGCATACCGGAAGGGTTAGAACCCAGGCCATAGCAATATTTTTCAATGTTCCATTGTTCAGATTGCTGGCTCCGCCCTGGGCAACCATAGCACCGGCAATTCCGCTAGACAATACATGTGTCGTACTTACCGGAAGGCCCAGTCCGGTACTTAAACCAATTGTAGCAGCACCAACAATCTCTGCAGTTGCACCTTGGGCATAGTTTAAATGCTCGTTGCCGATTTTTTCGCCAATGGTTACCACAATCCTCTTCCAGCCAATCATCGTACCCAAACCCAGTGAAATGGAAATTGCTGCAATTACCCATATTGGTGAAAAGTCGGTCACCTTATTTAAAGCCTTATAAGAATCTGTAAGATCTGATAGATCCTCTTCAGAGATTTGAATGGCGGGATTCTTACTAAGCTCTTTCAGTTCTTTGGTTACTTTTTCAATATCCTTTCTGAATTTGAAAATCTCTGCTGTACTTCCTTTGGCGTTTCCGCCAATTTCCTGTTTGGTTTGTTCAATCAATTTCTTTGCAGACAGGATAGGGGCTGAGTTTGTAGTATGACCAGCCAACAAATGTTGCAAAGGCTGCTCTGCAGCATTAAGTGTATTCAGTATCTGCTGATTGGTTATTGAATGATCTATGGCGAATTTTGCAGGAAGAAAAGTAATGAGGATCAGCATCAGCAAACCCACCCCTTTTTGTCCGTCATTACTTCCATGGAAAAAGCTCACCAGGGTGCAGGTTGTAATGAGCAATAACCTTACAAATACCGGTGGCTTATCATCATCGCCCTGTGGGATATGAAAAAGCTTTTTTGCTTTAAGGATATTTTTAATAAAATACATCAGAAGCACAGAAGCCCCAAATCCAAATATCGGGGAAAGAATAAGAGACAGACCTATTTCTTCTGCCTTATTCCAATTTACACTGCCACCGTAGTAATAGGTAAAACCAATACTGCCGCCGATCAGCGCACCAATTAAGGTATGAGAACTGGAACAGGGGATACCAAGATACCATGTTCCTAAATTCCAGAGTATGGAAGAAATCAATACCGCCAATACCAGGCAGGCGCCTACCTGTACAGGAAGATTCATGAGTTCATCCAGGGGGACTAGTTTTAAGATTCCCATGGCTACAGCTACGCCTCCGGCAAATACGCCAAGGAAATTCCAGATTCCAGACCAGGGTACGGCAATCTGGGGTTTTAGAGCCTTTGTGTAAATCACGGTAGCCACAGCGTTTGCGGTGTCGTGAAAGCCATTTACAAATTCAAAAGCCAGTACTGTGGCAAGACAAATAAAAAAGACGATTAAAACCGGATGGCTTAAATCAATTTCTCCAAGCAGTGGAAGGGTAATGGCACCAAGCGTAGATAACATGTGTTCTTTGAATAGTTCGTTTGCCAAACATCTGGTTTTTAGATGGGTTACGATGCTACTTAAAGTTAAGTTATTGTTATGCTATTGTTGCTTGGCCCAATTGGATACAGGACTAAAAATTGACCTGATATTTAGAGGTCAATTTTCATCAGAATATCCAGTTGTTCATCATCTCCAAATCTGAAGATGTGCGTAGCGAAATCTCTAAACTGATTCTTTTTGTAGAAGGCAATAGCCTTAATATTCTTTTCCCACACCCCAAGCCAAAGGTTATCCACATGATTTTTTCTGGCAATTTCAATGGCATTATTGAGCAAAAACTGACCCGCTTTTTGACCCTGGAATTCTTGCAGTACGTAAATGCGTTCAACTTCCATTGTGTTTTGATCCTGTAAATCCGTTTGCGCGGTCCTTAAATTTACTTTTATGTATCCAACGTGTTTATTATCAGTGTTTAATGCGGTATAGAATGCCGAGTCAGGATTTGATAATTCTTCTTTTAGTTTCTTAATACTAAAATTTATATCTAGATATTGCTGCATATTTTCTGCAGAATTGTAGGG
>NZ_DATMRL010000621.1:0-6799 GCF_035566355.1 Pedobacter sp. | reverse complement strand
CAGAATTTGATTTATTCTGCAAGCAATACCTCCTTTTTCTGCACCATGCCTGGTCGCCACCCTCCTCTGCAATTTGCTAAGGAAAATTCTCGTACACTGCGGAAAGACCTCAGAGATCTGTCCGCTCCTTCAGCGGACCTGATATCGTTAGTCTGGAAGCAGCTGTACAGAATTTTCCACGAAATTCACTTCTTTATATTCTACGATACATCCTATGAAATCCGAAGTAAAAAATTACCCGTTTAAATACATGCTTTTTATCAGTAACTCCTGATCAGGATTGATAATCGTACAATGGTAATTGATCGCGTCTTTATTGCAATAGCCAATGATAACCTGCTCGGGTTCAAGATCTATATCAGGCAACTGATCCAGAATACTGTAAATCTTTTCAAATTCAGTTTTCACATCCTGGTTACCTGGAAGAATGATCCGGATCTCTCCTCTACCTTCAAATAGTTTAACCAATGTCCACCCTGACCCCTTTAGATGTCTTTTAAGGTTCTGAAAAAGTTGTTCCTTATATTCGTGCATATCCGCCTAAATTACTACATAATCGAAAATAACGCAATTGTATTTGAAAAAGTTCTGAACCTTTGGGCTAAAGATCATATTTTTTTCGCAAAACCGTACTGATCGCAGTTGCATCTTCAATAATGGACTGAGGATAACCCATTGAAGATAAAATAGCCAGTCCGTTTTTATTTTTCAGTATCCCTGGTTTGATCTTATAATCAAATACCAACCGGGTTTCAGATACCAGTTCTTCAAATGAATATACTGCATATTCTTTACCCAACAGCTCTGCCAGCTCCAGATCATGTGTAGAAACGAAGGTAAAATTCTTATGAGCTGTAAGATAAGACAGAATGGCTTTAGCAGCAGCAATACGTTCAATGGTGTTTGTACCTCTAAAGATCTCGTCAATCAGAATCAGACTACGCTCCGTCTGCCCCATAGTTTTATTCACAATATCCAGGATCGACAAAGCCTCTGCCTGAAAATAACTCTTGTGTTCTTCCAGGTCATCGCTCATCCTGATACTGGTAAACAGGTCCATAAAAGGCGCAGAATAACAATTGGAACAGGAGGTAAATAAAGTCTGCGACAGGAGTGCGTTGATGACCAAAGAGCGGATAAAAGTGGTTTTCCCTGACATATTTGAACCTGTGATCAATACCCCCTGTTCCGCTTTTACTTCAATAGAATTGGCTACACAATTTTCCACCAGCGGATGGTACAGGTCAGTCACTTTAAGTTCTTCTGTTAGCCCGCTGAAATCAGGTTTGCAGTAATAAGGCAATCCTGTTCTTAAAGAGAGTACTGAAATGGCCATATCAGTTTGGCCTATAAAATTGAACAATATTTCTATGTTGCTTCTTTGCTGGTTGATCCGGTTCACCGATTTGAGGAACATCGCCGGTTCTACCAGCAAAAACGTCTTGATCAGCTCAAGAGCACTGGCACTAAGATCTGTAGGATCGCCACTTGTTTTATCCTGAAAATTGACCATGCTCAGGGAACGCTGAAGCGGTATAAGTTCCTTCAGGCTTTCCTTTACGGGCTGAGCATCCGGATATACCACCAGTTTCAGCATACGCTCTGCCGCCCTCATCAGCTTATACAATTGCGGCAGCGAATGAACATAACTTGATATCTTCTTTTTATTGCCGTAATGCAGATAAAAGTTAAACAACGTCAGGCCCAGGCTCAGCAGAAAAAACATCTGGTTCCTTAAAACAACGGTTAATACAACCGAAGCAATCCACAGCAGCGCAGCAAAGCGGATGTACAGACTGAGCCATCCACTGTACAAAGCTTGATAACTTGTGGTAAACAATTCATGTATATAATAGGCATTCTTACTACCCAGTGCAGACAGTTCAATTTCCGTACTGATCCTGAGGTGTTCATCTGCAGCAAATTGCTCTGCCAGAAGATCGAGTTGTTTCAAAGCTTCGGGGTCTTTCTTCCCGGACCTTAATTTCTGGTACAGGTACTGTTGTCCAGGTTTACTGTTGGTCCTGTCTATATAGGCAAACAGGTTTTCAAGATCTATATCTGTGGCAATCGCGTCAGATAAATGACCTCCGCTTTCCTGTCCAAAATAAGAGTAGTAGGCTTTGAGCTGTTTGAAGTCGATGGGATGTTCTGAGGGTTGAGACCACTTGGTAATCACTTCTTCTGCTCGTTTTCGCGTTTCCTGCTGACGCCTGAATCTGAAAAAAAATAAAAGAAAGGTAAGGACAACAGGAATACCAAGCAGGTAGATCATCTTGAAAAGGATTTAATTTCTGCCAAATCTATACAATTTACGGATTTGAGAAAGAAATTAATCCTGTGAACTGATAACCGCTAATAAAAAAGAAAAGGAGATAAACCTTTCGATTTACCCCCTTAAATTAACGCTCTCGGAAACAAATATAATTATTGTTCCAACATATATCACCACCTCATTGTCATTTATTTATAAGTTTTTCACAATTGCTCTGCAGGAAGACTAAACCAAAATGTACTTCCCTTTCCCAATTCACTCTCCACACCAATTTTTCCACCATGCTTCTTAATAATCCCTGCAGAAATATACAGCCCAAGCCCCAGACCGGAATACTGGCTACCGCTTTCATCTACTCGGTAATATCTTTCAAAGATATAAGGAAGTTTATCTTCAGCAATTCCGTTTCCACCATCTTTAACCTCCAATCTGGATTCCTTGTCCGTTGCTGATATCAATACAGAGATGAACTTAGACTCAGGAGCATATTTAACTGCATTGTTTACAAAATTTACTACAACTTGCTCAATCCGGTCGGCATCTGCAAAAACAAGGATATCTTCATCACCGCTTACATTTATTTTATAGCCATCCGAAGCATGTAGATGCTGCAAGCTTTCTCTAATCATTTTCACTAAACTGAAGCGGGTTTTATTTAGGTGAAGTTGCCCTTCTGTATACTTTCCCGCATTCAAAAGGTCATTAATTAAGGCCGTCACCTTATCCATGCTCTTATTCGCCTGCTGAATGAGCGAAGGAACCATATTACTGGAAATTTCATTCTTATCTTTTAAGCGGTTCAGTAATTGAAGAGAAGCCTTAAGACTGGTAATAGGGGTTTTAAGTTCATGACTGGCTACACTGATGAAATCATCCTTCTGCCGAATAGCCATCCGTCGATGCGTTACGTCCATAAAAGTGCCAATGCTACCCGTAATATTTCCTTCCTCATCATGAATGGGGGCCGCATTAATAGAGATGTAAAAGGTCTCCCTGCCAGGAGGCCGGATACCAATCTCAAAATCATAAACGGGCTTTCCTGTTTTCATTGAAAGATGCATTGGATGTTCAGCTCCTGGTAAAGGGCTGCCATCCAGGCGCAGATTTTGCCATTGAGGATCATCATATATACCTTTTGTAATTTCACCTGGCTTCAATCCTAATATTTTTTGTGCCATAGGATTAGCGTAAAGCAATTTCCCTTCTATATCCGTAATGCCAACACCTTCGGCCATGGTTTCCAGAATCCGGCTAAGTTGCTCCTGATTCCGGCGAAGCTCCGCCGTTCTTTCTTTAACCGTCTTCTCCAGATTAACATTCAGATCGTTTGCTATGCGCTCCGCTTTTTTAAGTTGTTTGTTCTTTTGCTTTAATAATTTTTCGTTCTTCTTTTGGTCTGTCAGATCGGTAATAATGATGCTCATGGATAACCCCTCTTCCAGATCCAGCATTTTCAAAGACAATTGTACACAGATGCTTTCGCCAGTAGCGGTCCGTATTTTTAATTCACCTTTTATTGTATTTCCCCATGCTCCGTCAATGAGTATTTCATACTTTTTCAGGTCTTTTTCATCTATAAATTTCACGAGTGGCCGGCCGGTTACTTTTTCCAGAGGAAGACCAACCAATCCTGCAAAACGGGAATTACAATACAGAATATTCCCTTTCTCATTTAAGGTAATTGCCCCTTCGGTCATCTGCTCAATAAAGATCCTGTAGGTTTGATCGGCACTTTTCAACGTATAGATCTGATGCCCATCGTTTCCTTTAAGAACCAGCGCGTCCACTTCCCCCAAGCGTATGGCCTCGAGCATATCTTTCGCTTCTTCCAATTGAAACTGAGTTTCCCGTAACTGGTCCTGTAATTCCTTATGTGTCTTTAAATTCTCCAAAAGCAAAATTTTATACCAATAGTCCTAATCCTCTCAGTACCCGCTGGATATCTGACATGTCTCCAACAAGACGCCTTTCGGGGCCCGGGAATTTCTTTATGAGCATAGGAACAGCAACAACATCATCACTTTTCACAATTTCAGGTTGCTGATGCACATCAATGATTTCCATTTCATATTTATTCTTGAGCTTATCCTCTAAAATTCCCTGCAGGTTATTGATTGCCCGAACGGATTTGGAAGAAGCTCCAGCAACAAATAATCTGAGTATATAAACTGGCTCCTCTTCTATATTCATAATTCCACGTAAATTCAATTAAGATCTGGGGCGGATATCTAATCCCACCAATACTTTTTCTTTATTGGAGAGATCTCCGATAATCTTCCTAACGGGCTCCGGCACTTTCTTTACCAGAGTAGGAATGGCCAATATCTGGTCTCCTTCCGCCAATTGCGGTTGAAGGAGGAGGTCGACCACTTCAATGGAATACTGACCGCTTAAATGCTCTTCACAATACTTCTTTAAATTGCTAAGTGCAGTGACTGATTTCTGGGTCTTACCAGCTACATACAGTCTCAGTTCATATTTCTGTTCCACTATTTCTTTATTTTTGACTTACCATTTAATTGCTTACCCGCCAAAAGTTTTCCACCGGATTTTCTTATCTCGGTGATTTTTTGACGGTTCTCTTCCATCACACTCTTTTTTATCTCCTCCTCCGTGTAAATCTTGTTTAGTTCTTCCTCGGCTGATTCAAATTCAGATTTCAAACTCTCGATCTTTGCCTCCAGCACCTTGCGTTTACGAAGAAGTTCTCTATCCTTCCGGCTTAAGGCGTATGTATGCAAAACCTGCCCTGTTTCCTCCAGTAACATTTGTGCCTCCCGGGCCGAACCGGTCAATACGCCTTCTGGCCCAAGATAAACGTCAACCAATTCTAAGCCCTTACTGGTAATTAAAAACTCCCGAACTTGATTAGAATGATGCATCCCCCTGGATTTCATAATGTACAATCCTCTGTTACGCTCGCCGTTAAGTTCAATATCTTTGATATATAACCAGGCATCTACCAAAGAAGAAACGCCGTCGTCTGTCTGTTCACTCACTACGGTATTTAGTGTAAGTGCTGTGAACATGACCGTAATCTGCTCATTTTGCAAGAAATCAATTAACCGCACCAGCATCGCTTTAACATCGCTAAAGCTGCCCACGGTAATGAGATTTGTAATTGGATCCAGAACGACAACTTTAGGTTTAAATTTCTGAATAGCCTTATGAATTGCGACAAGATGCATTTCCAGTCCAAACATTGTTGGACGTGATGCGTAGAACTGCAGAATACCCTTATCTACATGTTTCTGCAAGTCCATACCTATGGACCTCATATTCCGGATAATCTGTGCAGGCGATTCTTCGAAAGCAAAAAACAGGCATTTGTCTTTTTTTAAGCATGCATGGTTTGCAAAACTGGCCGCAATACTCGTTTTTCCAGTACCCGCCGTTCCAGACACCAGGATACTACTTCCTTTAAAAAAACCGCCCATAGGAAACATTTCGTCCAATGCACCGATTCCCGAAGATATAGTTTCTGAAGAAACCGGCTTATCCAATTTTAAAGAAGTGACCGGTAAAACTGAGATTCCGTCGTCATCTATTAAAAATGGATATTCATTGGTACCATGAAGCGAACCCCTGTATTTTACAATCCTTAATCGTCTGGTCGAAATCTGGTTAACTACCCGATGATCGAGCAGGATTACACAATCAGAAACATATTCTTCTAATCCCTGCCTGGTCAGACTTTCTTTTCCCCTCTCACCGGTAATGATGGCGGTTACGCCTTTATCTTTCAGCCAACGGAATAACCTGCGGAGTTCCGCTCTGATGATCCCTTCGTTAGACAATCCGGCAAAAAGGTTTTCTATCGTGTCCAAAACGACCCTTTTTGCTCCAATACTGTCAATTGCATAGCCCAAACGGATAAATAACCCTTCCAGGTCATACTCCCCGGTTTCTTCAATTTCAGTTTTATCAATATGGATATAATCCATCCTGATCTTTTTTTCGTTTTGTAGTTTTTCCAGGTCAAAACCAAGGGAAGCTACATTCATCAGGAGTTCGTCAGCCTTTTCTTCAAATGCAACAAACACGCCTGGTTCATTGAAATCTTGTGCCCCGCGGACAATAAACTCAAGGGAGAATAATGTTTTTCCACAACCAGGTCCGCCGCAAATCAAGGTTGGCCTGCCAGAAGGCAAACCACCCATGGTAATTTCATCTAATCCATTAATGCCCGTTTTTGTCTTGGGCAAGGCAGGTAATTTCTTGTTTAAACGTAATGAAGTTTCTTTTTTTACTGACATATTTTACGCTCTATTGATTTTCTTCACTTGGGAATGAAGTAAATAACAAGGATAATGCCTAAATGTTTAGCGTATAAAAAACGGGCATTGCCAAATTAGCCATGCCCGTTATAAATAAATTGTTTCTCCAGAGAAGAATTACCTTCGCATGAGCTCCTTAAGCTTAACTATTCTGTCTTCATTTTTACTAAGATCATTTCTGATCCCATTTAATATATTTAAGAGTACATCGTCATTTGCAATTTCAGTAAGTGATTTAAAAATATCT
>NZ_DATMRL010000620.1:0-9145 GCF_035566355.1 Pedobacter sp. | reverse complement strand
TAATTTTACCCATTTGCCTGCTTTGTCTAGTTTCCCAGTGGCAAATTCTCTTCCTTCAACCCATATTTTAGCATCCCGGCCCTCGTTATTCCAATCTTCAAAATGAAGATACAATTCACCGATAACACCCTGGGGTGGATTCATTTCCATCTCCAGCTTTTTGCCATACCAGGCTTCCTTGCCATCCCATTTCCATATATCTTTTATCCCGGTAAATTTGAACTGTGTATTCCGTTTAAGCACAGGCGCATCTGCTCCTGCCTTTGTATATACCAGAGCCTCAGAAAAAGCCGCGGGTACAGGTGTCTTGCTTTCCGCTTGCTTAACCATCGGAAAAGTTGCCCTCAGCAGCCCTGTGTCTACACTCACTTCTGGTTTAAAAGCTTCACCAGACATATATTTGAGCAAGCTATATCTGAATTGCCTGGCAACCGGGTTCTGTGCAGACTGTACATCGTATCCGCAAACCAGTAATTTTCCTTTACCTACCTGGCATTCGAACAGTGATCCTAATTTCTCATTGAGGTGAAAATCGCTAATCGGCTGCGCCATTGGCTGTATATTTTGCGGCCATTTTTTTAGTTTAAACGACCGCCCTCCTTTACTGATGGCTTCCCATTGCCAGTTGCTAAAAAAGTCTGTTGGAAAATCATTAAATACTGGATGTTGAGCGTTAACAGACGTACCCAGAGTGGTATTTTCCTGGCCTGGAAAAAACACATTGGACCAGAACAATGGCTCAAAGAACACTGGCCTGAAACCATCCGCCTGACCAAGCTTTGAAGCGTAAAGTAATACGGTTTTGCCATTTTGCAGGTCCTGCAATGTTTTTTCGTCGAGTCTGTCGGTCTCTGTGACCGCTCCGGAAGTTGGAGCTGGAACTTGCTCCGGGTAGATCCAGATTTCCCATTCATTGTGATAGGCTGTTCCTGGCAAAGACAATACAAACTTTGCTTTTGTTGCCTTCATTACTTTTGTTAAAGGCAGGCGCACCTCAACCACTGGTTTCACCTCTCCCCTTTTTATCAATACATCACCTGCTGTTCCCTGTCCCAGCAACTGATTACTTTCATTGGTAAGTGTCCATTTCAGTTCATTTTTAAGGTCTTTGCTTCCATAATTGGCCACTTGCAGCTTTGCCACAAAGTCTTCTGTATTTTGCCAGATGAATTTTTTAAATCTTGCCAGCGGGACGACCTCATTGTTATACTGTTTAAAATAAGGAGCTGCTGTTGTGCCTTTATCATCATAAAATGCATCCAGCCAACCCACCAAGGCCTCTCCCTGCCCCTGGTAATCCTGCATACTCAGCATTTGAAAACCTGCACAGGAGGGTGTACGGTAAAAATTTTCAATCAGCGCTTTGTACAACACCTTTTGTAATGCGCCGCTGGCTTTATGGAAAACGGCATCTTGCTGTTCTAATCCATTCGCCACAGCAGAGGTTTTGCAAAGCTCTAGATTACGGGCTTTCAGTACGCCGGTATATTTATCAATCTCCGTCCATAAAGGATAAACGGGAAATTGACCCACCTCATGGGCTATAATTGGGATATTGCTTTTTGAATAGTTTTTTTCCAGGTCATAATCTGTACCCGCCTCCTTCAAACCATACGTTCCGCCAGCATTCGGGATATTATGCGTAGCGGAGAAATCATCAACAGGCATGATCTTTCGGGCAGTAGACAAGGCATATAACCTTCTGGCATCCTTGTCTTTTATTTTCCGGATCCATTCCTGCATTTTGGAAAAATCAGAATTTCCCAATTCATTGCCTATACACAACATGGTAAAAGAGGGATGATTTCCGTAAGCCTCTACGATCCGCTGCAATTCGTCCTGTACAAACTGATCGGCCGAGGGATTGTGACCAAGTCCTTTAGGAAGGCCCTTTGTCAGCATATCCGGACGGTCTTTAGGTGGTTCGGTCATCCACCAGTCAATCCATATCATTTCGGCCTGGATATAGATGCCAAGCTTATCCGCAGCTTTAAAGGCCGCTTCAGGCGGGCACCAGGAGTGAAAACGTACATGGTTAAGCCCGTAAGATTTATAAATCCTGAAAATCCTTTCCCATTCTGTCACATCGCAGGAAGGGTATCCAGTTAGCGGAAAATGTACACAATCCAGATTTCCCCTCATAAATACAGGGGCATCATTGATCAGAATTTTTGAGGCATTTCGGCTAATGCTCCGAAAACCAAAATCAACTTCAACCTGGTTCTTATTCTGCAACCTGGCCGTGATCTGATAACGGTTCGGCTCAAATTCATCCCATAGTTTAACAGGAAAGTCCAGTTTAAGGTGGTGTACCTGCTCAACCTCATTGCTTAGCCTAAGTTGCTTGCTGAATACCAGTTTATTGGTTTGCAGGTCGACAATCGTATAAACGATATTCATGGGAGCAGCATCCTGGAGTTTTAATTTCAACTCCAGCTGCTTCTTTTTTGCATCAGCAAACACCTGCAGATCTGTTAACCGTGTTTTCGCTTTGGCTTGCAGTTCGATTTTACCAACTACGCCATTCCAGATGCTCTGGGTATACTCGGTATAGGCATGGCCTTTATCTCCGATATTGTAAATCAGGTCGTTGTTGATTCGAAGACTGAGCCGGTGTTTTCCTGGTTTTAATATGCCTAAAGAATGAATATGTGGTACGGCAAGTGCATCTTGTTTAGACAATTCCACTCCGTCAAGCCATACTGTAGATTCCCACAGGACTCTTTCCAGAAAAAGTTCGATTTCTTTTCCTTTCCAGGCAGATGGAATATCAATTTCCCTGCTGTACCATGCCGGTCCTATGTATTTATAGGCCCTTGATAGAATTCCATAATCGGCACCCTGGGTCTTTGTTCCTTTTTTTGCCTCGTCTGTTGTGCCTGGAAGCTGGATGTGCTCTACATTTGGGTTTTGATACCAGTCTTGTTTCATTTCTTTCCCATCCGGATCAAGCCTAAAACACCAGGAGCCAGCTAAAGAAAGTCTTTCCTGCGAAAAACCTGTTTGAGTGACTAAAACAAAAAAAAGAAATCCGGTTAAGTATTTCATCATAAAGATCATCTAGGCTTGAATTGACAAGGACAGAAAACAAATTTACATGATGCGAAGAGTTAAATTAATGGACATTATTCCATTAATGATGGATTTTCTGTTGAAAAGAAAAGGCCCTGATTTGTTTTAAATCAGGGCCTTATATAAGCTTATTTAAATATTCCTGCAGGTACGGCACCTGTCCAGGCCAGAGGTAATTTATGGAGTCCAAAAATCTTTGCCAGTACCAGGGCTGTATTTTTATTGCTGTTGAATGCAGTAGTTATCCCTTGCTTTTTGATTTGCGGGCCTGTAATTGCCCATGGCACCTGCATTTCGTTCATCGTAATGCCTCCATGGCCTTTATTAATCCCCCCATGATCTGTGATCAGCATAAAGTGAGTATCCTTGTAAATACCCGCTTTTTTTAATTGATCGAGCAGTTCGCCTATGGCCACATCTGCCGCTTCAATTGCTTCTATATATTCAGGAGACATCCACCCAAATCCATGTCCTGCGTGATCGGTATGTACACTGTACAGAAAGACCAGACTTGGGTTTTGCTTGTTTTTCACCATAAATTCATAGGCTTTTTGATAGTTGTCCTTATACTCGTCTTTTTCTTCAAAGGATACTTCATCCAGGTATTTCTTGTTGATGGGGTTGATCAGTTCTTTCCAGTTATAGTAATAACCGATCCTGGCATTTGGAACTTCTTCCTTTAAGACTTTAAAGATGGATGGATAATAGCCGTCCGGATCTGTTTCCAAAGGCTGCAGGGTGTGTTTTTCCAATGTCCAGTCGTTGGCTGTGATGCCGTGTTCTTCCGGGCCTGATCCGGTAAGATGGCTGGTCCAGTTTGGAAGGGTAACAGATGGCATCACCGGCCGGGTGGTTAGTGACAAGACCCCATCGGCGATCATTTTATCCAGATTAGGGTGTTTGACCGCTTTAAATCCTTCTGCGCTGAATCCGTCCAGGCCGATAATCAACACATGGGCAGGTTTCTTTTGTGCTACAGCGGTAATGGAAACAGATAGTAGGGTTAATACCCCAAAAAAATACATCTTCATAACTCGGGTTTATATCAATCAAAAATAACAATAGTTTGCAAATTCTATACATTGTTTAGTATTAATTAACAAACTAAAGAAAACCATATATACCTCTCTTTTTAAATTATTTTCAATATCAAACGTTTGTGTGATGTTTCTTGAGTTTACTGAAAACAGATAACTCTATATTGGCAGTAATTATTGTTACCACAATCACGATGAAAACATTTTGGATGCCTAAACCTCAAAATAAAGCTTTGCTAACTATAGCTTTTACAGTGCTCACGGCCTATGCTCCGGCAATTGCTGCACAAAAACCAAGTACAATTCAACAGGTTCTGCAAAAAGACCATAAGGTTATTAGCGCAAAAAAGATCAACCCAACTACAATTGATGTATTGTTCTCTGATCAGCAACATTTGACTTTTGATTTCTACAGCGACCAGATTTTCCGCCTTTTTCAGGACAATTCTGGTGGCCAGATGAGAGATCCCGAGGCTAAACCTGAGGCTAAAATCCTGGTTGCAAACCCAAGGAAAAAGGTGGTAAAATTAAATGTAACGGATGAAAATAACCTGATTACGATCACGACCGATAAGATATCCATCCAGATAGACAAAAACACCACTTTATTCAAAGTCATCAACCTGGGTACTCGTGCCTTGGTTCTTGAAGAAACAGCACCTGTCCGGTTTGAAAAAGCTGAAGTAGGGTTAAGCTTAAAAGAAGATCCGCAGGAATATTTTTATGGTGGTGGTGTACAGAACGGACGTTTTTCCCATAAGGGAAAAGCGATCTCTATTGAAAACCAAAACAGCTGGACGGATGGCGGAGTAGCCTCTCCCACCCCTTATTACTGGTCTTCTAAGGGCTACGGAATCTTATGGCATACCTTTAAAAAAGGAAAATATGACTTTGGTGCCAAAGAAAAGGGACAAGTTAAACTCCTGCATGAGACCAATTACCTGGATGTCTTTATCATGGTTGGCAATGGAGCACCAGCACTTTTAAACAGCTTTTATCAGTTGACGGGAAATCCTGTACTGCTGCCTAAGTTTGGTTTTTATGAGGGACATTTAAATGCATATAACCGGGATTTCTGGAAAGCTGACGAAAAAGGAAATTTGTTTGAAGACGGCAAACGCTATAAAGAAAGTCAGAAGGATAACGGAGGAATTAAGGAATCTTTAAATGGAGAGAAAAACAACTACCAGTTTTCTGCCCGTGCCGTGATTGACCGGTATAAAAAGAATGATATGCCATTTGGCTGGTTGCTTCCAAATGATGGCTATGGCGCAGGATATGGACAAACCAGCACTTTAGACGGAAATATTCAAAACCTGAAAAGTTTAGGCGATTATGCCCGCAAAAATGGGGTGGAGATCGGATTATGGACTCAATCTGACCTCCATCCTAAAGCTGGAGTGAGTGCTTTATTGCAAAGGGATATCCTGAAAGAAGTAAAAGACGCCGGTGTGCGTGTGTTGAAAACAGATGTAGCCTGGGTAGGTGAAGGTTATTCCTTTGGCCTTAACGGGGTTTCGGATGTAGCACAGATCATGACCAAATATGGTAATGACAGCCGGCCGTTCATCATCTCCTTAGATGGCTGGGCGGGTACGCAACGTTATGCAGGGGTTTGGTCTGGCGATCAGACGGGTGGCGTTTGGGAATACATCCGCTTCCATATCCCTACTTATTTGGGTTCTGGTTTATCCGGACAACCCAATATCACTTCTGATGTGGATGGCATATTTGGTGGTAAAAACCAGATTGTCAATACCAGAGATTTTCAGTGGAAAACCTTTACGCCAATGCAACTGAACATGGATGGCTGGGGTGCAAATGAAAAATATCCCCAGGCTTTGGGTGAACCTGTTACGTCGATTAACCGGAATTATCTGAAGCTAAAATCTGAACTTATCCCTTATACCTATAGTATTGCCAGAGAAGCGGTGAATGGTTTACCGATCATCAGGGCTATGTTCCTGGAGCATCCAAATGCGTATACCCAGGGGCCTGCAACGCAGTACCAGTTTATGTACGGTCCTAATTTCTTAATTGCACCGATCTATCAGGCTACTAAATCTGACGATAAAGGCAATGACATCCGCAATGGAATCTATCTTCCTGAAGGTACATGGATTGATTATTTCTCCGGAGAAAAATATACGGGGAATTGCATCCTGAACAACTTTGATGCTCCTCTGTGGAAATTACCAATATTCGTTAAAAACGGGGCCATCATTCCGCTGGCCAATCCGAACAATAATGTATCTGAGATCAATAAAGGCATCCGGATCTACGAGCTTTATCCTTCAGGAAAAAGTTCTTTTACCGAATATGATGATGATGGGACTACAGAACAATACAAATCTGGCATGGCGAGTTCCAGCTTCATTGAATCGGAAGTAGAAAACAACCGCGCAAAAATTATCATCCACCCTGCAAAAGGGCATTTCAATGGTTTTGTTAAAAACAAAGCTACTGAACTTAGGGTCAATGTATCGCAGGAGCCCAAAAAAGTATCTGCAAAAGTAGGTAAGAATACCATCAATCTGGTTAAAGTGAATTCTATGAAGGAATTCCTGAGCAAACAGAATGTGTATTTTTACGATGCGGCTCCAAACTTTAACCAGTTTGCCACTAAGGGCACTGCATTTGAAAAAGTGAAGATTCTGAGGAATCCGCAGGTGCTGATCAAACTGGGGGCAACAGATATTTCTGTAAATGCAGTTGTGGCTACGATAGAGGGATTCAGATATGAACCTTTAAATACGCAACGTGTATCATCAGGGCAGCTGGGCAGTCCGCTTCATGCCGAAGTTTCAGATAAGAACAGGGAGGCTTATACCTTAAAACCAACCTGGTCAAAAGTGGCTCATGCTGATTTCTATGAAATAGATTTCAATGGCATGCATTATACAACGATTAAGGATACTACTTTGTTATTTGATGGTTTGACTGCAGAAACGCCATATTCCTTCCAATTGCGGGCGGTAAACAAAGATGGCCATTCCAACTGGACTGAATTTAAAACAACCACTAAATCCAATCCGCTTCAATTTGCAATTCATGATATTCTTGCCCAGTCGACAGCTCAAGACCAGGAAGAATCTGAAATTGATAAGTTATTTGACTTTGATGAAGGCAATATCTGGCATACCAAATGGGGTACAAAGGCTGTTCCTTTTGACGTGGTTATGGATCTTAAAACAATCAATCAGCTGGATAAATTCCAATACCTTCCACGTTCAGGAAGAGGAAATGGCACGCTTCTGAAAGGTAAAGTATACTATAGCAATGACAGAGAAACCTGGACAGATGCTGGTGCATTTGAATGGGCAAATACGGATGCGGTTAAAGTATTTGATTTTGCCAGTCATCCTACCGCCCGTTTCATTAAGCTATCCGTTGCTGAAGCTGTGGGTAATTTTGGTTCAGGCAGGGAATTGTATGTGTTCAAGGTTCCTGGTACGGAGAGTTACCTTCCCGGAGACATCAACAATGATCGTTTGATAGACAGGAATGACCTGACCTCTTATACCAATTACACCGGTTTAAGAAAAGGTGATGCGGATTTTGAAGGTTATATCAGCAATGGCGATATCAATAAGAACAATCTGATTGATGCGTATGACATCTCGCTTGTGGCTACTAAAATTGACGGTGGAGTTAATGACAACAAAATTGAAAAAGTAGCCGGTTCACTGGAAATCAGTACGGCAAAAGAGAATTACAATAAAGACGAAATCATTGAAATTAAGGTAAAAGGCAATAACCTTAAATCTGTGAATGCTTTGAGTTTCGCATTACCATACAATCCACAAGATTATGAGTTTATAGGTGTACAGACTGTAAACACGAAACAAATGGAGAACCTGACTTATGACAGGTTACATACCAATGGCGTTAAGGCTTTATATCCAACTTTTGTGAACTTGGGCGATAAGGAAGCGCTGAGTGGCAGTTCGGATATCTTTATCCTTAAGTTCAAAGCCAAACGCAAGCTTAAGTTTGACCTGAAGGCTTTAGATGGCATTTTGGTGGATAAAAACCTGAATACAGTGAGCTTTTAGTATTTACACTTTACTCCTTTAAGCCGCCTCATCAATCAACGATGAGGCGGCTTTTTTTTAGGTCAGCAGCATCAGGTTAATATCTTACCGAACTGGGTTAAAATCCGGTCAATTGTTAACAAATCAATAAGGATATTTATATTAATGAACCAGAAATCCACTATATTAACCCTAATTTTTATTCTGCTTATAAAAATGGGCACTTTTGCACAGCAAACGATCGAAATCACAACTAAAAACAATGCACTTATTCTGCAAACTGACCAGGACAATTCTCTATTATCTTGTTATTTAGGGAAAAAACTGGCCAATACCAAGGAGTACGCAGAAATCAATACGCTGGACAAACATAAACCAGGCAGTGACGAACTGTATAATAAGCGAGAGGCTTATATCGCTTCCGGTTCATTGAATTTATTGGAGCCTGCTTTATCCGTAACCCATTATAACGGCGACAAATCTGTGGTATTAACCTATGTTAGCCATCAGGTTAAAAAAATCAACAATGACCAAACTTTAACCTCTGTTGTTTTAAAAGATGTCCATTATAACCTGGAAGTTGTACTTCACTATATGACCTATGATCAGGAAGATGTTATAGAGCAATGGGCTGAAATTTCGAATCAGGAAAAAGGCAGTATTGTATTGAATAAATATGCTTCGGCAAATGTAACCTTAGCGGGAAAGAAGTTTTTTCTAAAAAGCCATCACAGTGGCTGGGGTAAAGAGATGCAAAGCGAAGAACAAGAGCTCTTGCACGGCATCAGAACTTTGGACAGCAAACTGGGCACCCGTGCCAACCTGCTCCACTCTTCTTCATTTATGGTTTCTTTAAATAAGCCTGCTGATGAGGATGAAGGGGAAGTTATTGCCGGTTCCCTGGAATGGACAGGAAACTTTAAAATAGAATTTGAGACTTTTGATGAATATTATCTGCGCATTACTTCGGGCATCAACAATTTTGCTTCAAACTATACGCTG
>NZ_DATMRL010000619.1:0-11246 GCF_035566355.1 Pedobacter sp. | reverse complement strand
CTGGTACGCATTCATATCTTCCGGGCTTAAATTAATGACCTCTGCCAATTGGTATAACTCTCTAAAAACCTTTTTCTTACGCAAAGGTACTGGAATTTCATCTAATATTTCCATATTCCTTAAAGAGTACAACCAGCCATCCTCATTAGTTTCCAATTCATCCACCGATTTTTTAAACTTCGGCAGTTCCACAAAAATATACCGAAGTTTTTCATAGAACACGGTATGAGTCACTACATCCATCAAACGAACATCATGCAAATACTGATCCCGATGCGTATGATCAAAACTAAAATCCATCAAGGCCACAACATACACCTCCGGCAAACGGTAATTCCAGTCCGGCGCCACAGATTTTCCCTGTTCCCTGATCAGGTTCGCCGAATAATAGAGAATACGGTCCTTAAAAAAGCGCTGGCTCGCCTGTTGGATCTCCACAATAAATTTACCCCCCTTATTATCGGTACAATACACATCAAACACCGTTTTCCTGTTCTCTTTACGCATCCCTTTATGACTAGGGTTATTAAAAGTCAAATCACGGATCACCTTTCTGCCCTTAAAAACAGCATTCAGAAAATCAATCAATAACTTCTTTCTGGACTCACTTCCAAAAATATACTTAAATGATTATGTAAAGTGCTAGATAATGTAAAGTAAACTCTAATAGTAGCCTACACTCGTTATGTTTTCGTCTAAATGGCCATATCACTTTACATTATTTATTTGTTTTTATGATAGTTATGATTTAAAAACAATTATCATGAAAACACAAGATCAAACATTGGACAATTTAATAAGTAATTTCATTACCTATCTTCAGAGCCTTCAACGGAGTACTAAAACATTAGAAATGTATTGTTGGGTATTTAGAAAAATAAAGATTTATGTAGAGTTATTTGCTATTACATTTTACAATAAAGAAGTCGAAAATAACTTCCTTGAATTCACTTTCGGCACCTTGGATTACAGCCAGCTTTCCTTGACCAATAGAAGCTTTATTAGGCAGGTAAAAGTACTCACTCGATTTCAGGAGACAGGAACTATAACAATGGGCCCAAATAAACAGCCTCCTAAGGCATTTTATGGGCCAATTGGCCTGACTATAAACGAATTTTTATTGCATAAGAAAACTGTTTATGAGCTACAGGGTAATACATTAATATGTTACTATACCTACCTCCATAATTTCTTTACATTTCTTAAAGAGAATATAGATTCCGTAGAAAAAATAGATCCGCCTATCATTTTTAGCTATGTGCAAACGCTAGATCCAACAAAAACTGGAGCAATGGCTAGAACCTTGCAGATAGTTAGAGGCTATCTGCAATTCCTGTTTGAGCATAAATATATTGCTGTAAATCATTCCCTTTTGGTTCCAAAAGGAAAAACTGTAGAACAACGTGAGCTTCCATCGACCTTCTCCAGTGAAGAAATAAAAATACTGGTTCATTCTGTTGACCGTAGTAGTCCAAAAGGAAAACGTGATTACGCAATTATATTATTGGCCGCTAAGCTTGGAGTAAGGTCTTCTGATATCAGATACTTACAGTTTAATCAAATTAAATGGGAGCAGAATATAATCAGTTATAAACAACAGAAAACCGGAAAAAATGTTAACCTTCCTTTACTATCCGAGGTTGGAAATGCCATTATAGACTATCTAAAATATGGCCGGCCATTTTCCACAAATGAACGGGTATTTCTAAATGCCAGCTCACCCTATTTACCATTAGGAAGAACAGCAATTGGTACTATGGTAAAAGTACGTATGCAGGCAGCCGGTCTCAATTGTTTCAATCGACGACCTGGTCCTCATGCCTTAAGGCATAGCTTTGCCGGGGCCTTGTTACGTGATAAAACTTCTATACCTATTATATCAGAAGCATTAGGCCACAGTAATACTGATTCCACAAAGGCCTATTTACGTATTGATAAAGACACACTCCTTCAATGTGCCTTGGATGTTCCTATTGTACCTTTCTGTTTCTACACACAAAAAGGAGGGTTATCTCATGGATAAATTTTATTACAGCGTCTATGGACCTCTTATCGAAAAGTTCATTGACTTAAAAAAGTCATTGGGATATAAATACCAGGGCGGGTCATTGGTGCTTGTCCGCTTTGATCGACTGGCAGTTTTAAGGGATGAACCTGAAGTTGGGATCACAAAAGAGCTTGCACAAACTTGGGGAACTAAAGACCCAAATGAGACAGATTCAACATGGTATATTAGAATCGAGATCGTCAAACAGTTTTCTCTATTTCTTTGTCATCTTGGTTATACCTCTTATATAGCCAGGTTACCTAAATTCAACTGTTCTTATGTTCCTTATATATTCTCAGAACAACAGATCTGTGCATTATTCTCTGCCTGCGATAAACTCCAGCTTAACATCTGCAGTTCAAGATCAATAGTATTTATTGTACCTGCATTATTTAGACTTCTATATAGTACTGGTGTAAGAATCAGTGAGGCGCTGTCTTTACTTTATGACGATGTACATCTTCAAGAAAGGTACTTGATATTACGCAGCTGTAAAAATGGTAGAGACCGATTGATCCCAATATCGGATTCTCTTGCAGAAGTATTGATGGATTACTTAAAATACAGAGACTATTACAATGGGCTGAAAGGAAATGGTTCAGGTCATCTCTTTATTTCCCGTGAAGGCAGACCATGCGCAATTCAAACAGCCTATGTATGGTTTAGAAAAATTCTCCGTAAGGCTGGTATACCTCATGGTGGCAAAGGCCTTGGACCCCGCCTGCACGACCTACGGCATACCTTTAGTGTACATACCCTTTCCAAAATGGCAACAGGAGGTTTGGATTTATATTATTCTCTTCCAATACTTTCTGCATACTTAGGTCATAAATCTATTTCTGCAACAGAGAAGTATGTTAGGCTTACTGCCGATATGTATCCTTCGATTATTGAGAACTCCAATAAGTTGTGTCCTTACCTATATCCAGAACTTTTAACTCCCTGTGATCATGAAACCAACTGATTTTGCAAAAGGGATTGGTGACTTTTTAAGTAAGTACCTCCCTGCTGAGAGAAGAGCCAGCTCAAATACGATATCCTCTTATAAAGATACCTTTATTCTGTTTATTGGATTCATGGAGCAGGAAAAAAGAATAAATGCAGCCAGGTTATTCCTAAAGCATTTTACTCAGGTTTGTATTATAGAGTTTCTTGACTGGCTTCAAAAACAGAGACATAGTAGTGATTCCACTCGTAACGTTAGGTTAGCTGCCTTGCATTCATTTTGTAGATATCTACAATATGAAAATCCGGAGTATATGGAGGAATGGCAGCGTATAATGAATATAAAAATAAAGATTACAGAAACTGGAACAGTCAATTACCTCTCTTTAGAAGGCATTAAACTCTTGTTGGAACAACCTGATACCTCCACTAGAAAAGGACTCCGTGACTTATCATTATTTGCTTTAATGTATGATTGTGGCGCAAGGGTACAGGAAATCTTAGACCTTACTCCATCCGCAATAAGACTAGACAAGCCCTATACGATAAAACTTATAGGAAAAGGCCGTAAAGCACGGATTGTTCCGCTTATGGAACAGCAAGTCATTCATTTGAAACATTATATGACAAGTAACAGTCTGCAGGATAATAACATGAATCTACATCCTCTATTCTTTAATAGTCGAAAGGAGAAGCTCACGCGGGCGGGGGTTCATTATCTATTACAGGCGTATGCTGCAATGGCAAGAAACAAGAATCAGCCTCTTATACCTGATAGGATTAGCTGTCATTCACTTAGACATTCTAAGGCAATGCATTTGCTGCAAGCTGGGGTTCATTTGATTTATATCCGTGATATTCTCGGACACACATCAGTTCTCACTACAGAAATTTATGCAAGAGTAGATTCAAAACAAAAACGTGAGGCCATTGAGCATGTCTATCAGGATCTAATCGCCAAAGAGCAGCCTACATGGAGTCAAAATCAAGATCTGATCGAATGGTTAAAAGGCTTTAACTGAAAAAATAATGTAAAGTGAAATCGAGGGAAAATGCCAGTAACATGGCTTATCCTCTTTTACTTTACATTATCTACAGCTTTACATAATCATTTTAATGTATAGCTATACATTAAAATGAAAAATCCGTCTTTACATTAATATACCTGCTATTAGATAGCGCTATCGGTTTTACTTGTTTTACAAGATTAGTTTTCTTCGGCATTCTGTCGCTTAAAACTTCCATTTACTCCGCATACAATGCCAACAATTAACATCATAAACAAGCACCCAAAAAGTCGTTTTATAAAAAATTAGTTGCCACTAAAGTATACAGTTCCAACCATAAAAACACCAATTCCAAAACAAATTTATCCGTTTTAAACATTTGAAAATCAATTAAATATATTGAAAAACAACACCAAATTCTGAACCAAAACCAACACCCAAAAACACCCCAACTCAACTCCCCACCCTCCCCGGTCTGCACCCAAGAAAAATAGGTTTTCATGATCAAGCCTCAGAACCTAAAAGGTTCAGCGCAACCAGAAAACCTATTTTCACAACCATACCCTTTTACGCTATTGATGACTTCAAATAGAACCTTAAAAGACTAATTTTTAAAGCTCAAAGAATCTTGAAGAAGATATCTTTTCCTTTCAGTAAAATCTATAATTAGTTTTACAGATTGAAAATAAAGAAAAAAATGCTTTGCATTTCCTATATAGAATTCTCCAGCAAACGTTATTCCTCCCATCTTTTGCGGAAGATATCTTTTAACCCTGGCAGTCCGCAGAGAGGTTTCTAAGTCAATTTTACTCAAACGCCATTCACTGGGATGCGTATCAACTGCATCTTTATAAAAACCAGGATGAATAAATGCTGAATTGACTCTGGTCGGCGTTCCATGTGTTAAGAATTTTTTATATACAAGAACAGTATCAATATTTTTCACACCCTGGATGCTGCTACACCCTGTAACTAACAAAACGCAGAAAACTAGAATATTCTTTCCCATGATAAACATTGATTATTTGACTACCAATTGGTTACACTTCGAGGCCTGCTTTAAATATAAAAAGCGAAGAGGTTTTTTACCCTTTCCGCTTTCTATGTTTAGAAATGAAATCTTGTTTATAATGATTGTATAAGGCTGAGAGGTAATTTAGTCGATTTAGCAATTATATTCCAGTCAATGCCGTTTTGCTTTAGTATGTGCGCAATTTGTTTTTTCTCTGCTAATACTTTTTTCTCCCCCTCTTTTAATCCCTCGTGTTTTGCTCTAGCCAATAATAATTCTTCTATACCCATTGTTGTAGTTTTTTCAGTAATGGTTTGTATATCCTGTGTACAACCAATGCAAAAGGATTATCACTGGCCAACAGGTCCTCGTCTTTTTGCTATAACATCACCCTATAAGCAAAATTCATTTCTTAAATACATCTATAAATATCGGGCAATAAGCATTTTAATCCTATTTAGTTAAATTTCAATTTTTTTATTCTTATTTATACCAATTATGAATAATAGGAATTACATTTGGCGCTTTAAATATTATATGGGCATAAAATTTTACTCCTCGATCTTTATTGTATCATTATCTATTTTCGGCTTACAAGCTTTTGGCCAGGTTCTTACACCTGAAGACTCTTTAGCTGTAGGACTAATTAGAAAACAGCAAACCACCATCCTCTCAGGATATGGTGAAGCCAAATACAGCATTGACACCAAACGTCAAAGTGCACAGGCCAGCTTAACACGTGTCGTACTGTTTGTAGGCCACAAATTCAGTAAAAATATTTCCTTTTTCAGTGAACTTGAAGTGGAAAACGCCTTGGTTTCCGGACCCAATTCTGACGAAGGAATATCTGGTAAAGGAAGCATTTCAATGGAACAGGCCTTCTTAAAATTCAACCTCAATCCAAGCACCTATATCGTTGCCGGGCTTTTTATTCCACGCGTAGGCTATATCAACGAAAACCACCTTCCTACAACCTTTAATGGCGTAGACAGACCATACCTTGAAGAACAAATTATCCCTTCCACCTGGCGCGAAGTTGGTGTTGGACTATACGGGCAGGTAAAAAATGTACAAGGCCTTAACTACAGTTTATCTCTAACCAACGGGCTGAACTCTTCCAAATTCAGCAGTGCAGGAGGTATTGTAGAAGGACGTCAGCTGGGACAAGCTGTTCAGGGGCTTAACCTGGGCGTCAACGCTTCCCTTTTGTATTACATTAAAGATTTTAGAATTCAGATGTCAGGTTATATTGGAGGCTCCACCTCAGAAGAAAAACGCGTAGCAGATAGTTTACAATTAAGCTCAGGCGCCTTTGGCAATCCGGTCATGTTAGGAGAAGCCAACGTATCTTATTCAAAAAACGGTGTCTCTGTGAGGGCCATCGGAACAGTAGTTTCCATCAAAAATGCTAAAGAAATAAATCGTGCCTACGCCAATAATACACCAGAACTGATGTATGGCGGTTACGGAGAATTAGGTTATGACCTGTTATACAACAGGTATCACAATGAAAAAGCCCTGATCGTTTTTGGTCGTTATGAATATGTAAACCTCGACGGAAAAGTTCCGGACAACGGAATTTCAAATGACGCGAACCGCAAACAATATATTGTAGCCGGATTAACCTATAAACCTATACGTGGTGTAGCCATAAAAGGAGATTATACCCGCGTTATAACCGGAGATTTCAATCAGGCACTCATTGTTACCCCCTTCCCAAGACAAGTTTTCTATTACAAAAACAACGGCTTCATCAACCTGGGCATCGCCTATAACTTCTAATTTATGAAAAACGCCATTACCATGAAAAGCAGACGGGATTTTATTAAAACAGGCTGCATTGCATGCATGGGCCTAACTGGAATGGCCAGTTTACTGGAAGCCTGCTCGGCCCCTTTACAAGTTGTTAAATTAACGAACCCATCTGGCTCCGATCTGCTCACTGTACCGCTCAGCAAATTTACAGACCAGATCAAAATGGTCCTGGTTAGAAGTGCAGCCGTAGATGACGATATCCTGCTGGTCAAAAATGGAGAAAGTTACCGCGCACTACTCATGATGTGTACACATGAAGGTGTAGCCTTAACAGCAACCGACAGTAAAATCTACTGCAATGCACATGGCAGCCAGTTCGATTTTGCAGGCAACGTAACCAAAGAACCCGCACTCAAACCCCTTAAACAGTTTAAAACAGAAATCCTAAATAATTCCATAAACATATATCTCAATCAAAAAATATGAAGAACACGTTCAAAGCATCGTTATTTTTAACGATCCCAATGGTCCTTGCAGCCTCTTCCTGTAAAAAAAGCAATTCAGACGACACACAACAAGCCAGCACTTTAAAAGCCCAGATCCTGGCCGACGTCTCTGCAAATGTTTGTACCTCTTCCTACCAGGACATGCTGGATAAAGCCAATGTACTGCAAAGTGCAGTTACCGCTTTAACCAATACTCCAACAGATGCCAACCTTGCCGCTGCACGCACAGCATGGAAAAACATGCGGGTAACCTGGGAAGAAACCGAAGCCTGGCTGTTTGGCCCGGTAGAAGCCGATAAAATCGATCCAAGAATTGATACATGGCCGGTAGACTTTACACAACTTGACCAAATCCTGAAGAGCAACGATGAACTTACAGAAGCTTACGTAGATAATCTTGACGATGCGTTAAAAGGGTTCCACCCAATTGAATACCTCCTTTGGGGACAAAACGGAACAAAAACCGCTGCATCATTTACCGCCAGAGAAAAAGCTTATCTGACCAGTTTAACCCAAAACCTGGTAAAACTGACCACCAGCGTTCGAAATACCTGGTCTAATGGTTACAACAAACAATTGGCTACTGCGGGCGCCGGATCTACAGAATTCACCACACAACAAGCAGCTTACGTTCAGCTGGTAGATGCCATGCACGACATTTGCGAAGAAGTAGCCAACAGTAAAATGAAAGAGCCTTTTGATAGCCAGGATGCTTCTAAAGAAGAAAGTCCCTTTGCAAAAAACTCCATTATCGATTTCACCAACAACATCAAAGGAATCATGATCATGTACCAGGGTAATTTTTCTGTAGATGGAAAAGGAATTGAAGATCTTGTTCGGGCAAACAACCTTTCTTTAGATGCCGAAATCAAAAGTAAATATGCAGCAGCAATTGCCGCTCTGGGTACTTTTTCTGTTCCATTTGGTCAGGCCATCGTATCAGAACCAACTAAAGTTCAGAACGCCATGACTAAGATCAATGATTTTGCAAGCACATTGGACGAAAAACTAAAGCCATTTATACTTCAGCAAGTTAAATAATGAAAAGAGCAACACAGGCAGTCCTGGTGATTTTGTGTATCGTCATTTTTTTGCAGATTGCCTGCAAAAAAGCAGACACGATTATTGACAACCTGGAATCCGAATGGTTAAACGGAGGAAGTCAAACCGCATTTGACCAGGGCAGCAGTTCTTTCTCACACATGTTCAGTGGAATGTCTGCCCTTCAAAACCGTGTACACGAAGTTGGAGACGGACAATTCTCTGCAACGTTTGTGGCCGCACCTGCCCCGTTAAATCCAGGATTAGGGCCTATTTACAACAACGTGGCCTGTGTTTCCTGTCACGTATCCGATGGACGGGGTAAGGTTCCCGGTTCGGGTGAATCTGCAGCAAACATGCTGTTTAGGATCAGCCTTCCCGGGATTGGTGAACATGGTAACCCCGTTCCTATTCCAGGTTTTGGAGATCAGTTGCAAAGCCGGAGCGTGCTTACCGCGTCACCAGAAGGCGATGTATCAATTAATTATACAGAACAGAGTTACAACTTTGCAGACGGTGATACCTACAGTTTAAGAACGCCACATTACACTTTTATCAACCTTTATATGCCTATGCCATCCAATGCCCTGCTCTCTCCCAGAGTTGCCGCACCGGTGTTTGGCTTAGGTTTACTGGAGGCCGTGAGTGAAGAAGACATTCTTAAAATGGCCGATCCCAATGATGCCAATAAAGACGGTATAAAAGGCCAGGCAAACTACGTATGGGATGTACTGAACCAGAAAAAAGTATTGGGTCGTTTTGGATGGAAAGCGAACCAGCCTTCCATCTTACAACAGGTTGCTGCCGCCTATAACGGAGATATGGGCATTACAAATTACCTGTTTCCAAAAGAAAGCAGTGAAGGCCAAACACAATTCAGCAGCCAGCCAGGCTCTAAAACTTACGAACTGGCAGACAGTTTACTCTATAGCGTAGAATTTTACGTAAAATCACTTGCTGTACCTGTACGAAGAGACATTACTAATCCAGCAGTAGTGAGAGGTAAGGCTCTTTTTACCCAAACTGGTTGTATCAAGTGCCATGCCGCAGATTTAAGAACTAAGGTGAATGTGGCCTTTCCACAGGTGAGCAATCAGCTCATCCATCCTTTCACCGATTTACTACTTCATGATATGGGTGATGGACTTGCCGATAATCGTCCCGATTTTCTGGCCTCGGGTAAACAATGGAGAACAGCACCATTGTGGGGCATAGGGCTTACACAGAAAGTAAACGGACATACCAATTTTTTACATGATGGAAGAGCAAGGAATTTAATGGAAGCGGTCATGTGGCATGGTGGTGAAGCTTTAGCTGCTAAAAACAATGTTGTTCAGCTGTCCAGAAGTGACCGTGCTTCTTTAATTGCATTTTTAGAATCCTTATAATTAAATTAAGTAACTCACCCTCTTCGGTCTGCACCCAAGAAAAATATGTTTTCTGATCGCGCTGAACCTCCTATGTTTACAGAATAAATAATTTTGTAAATATAATTGATAGAGGGGTGAGAGCACACTGAACCTAAATAGCTATTCATGCATATTGACTGGAAGATATTGCCTCACTCTTTTTGATCTTTTCGAGTTTGAACAGAATGTAAGGAACTTTGCATGTCAGAGTATCCAGGATATCCGATCAGGAGAACAAACGGAGGGAGATTCATTAATTATAATTTAGGAATAATAATATGAAGAGTGTATTAAAGCAGGTTGTTGGGATTGATGTTGCCCAAAAAGAATTGGTAGTGACCCTTGGTCGGACTTTAGGAGATTTTTCTATAGAGCTATATGCGCACAATGTTTTCTTTAACAGCGATGGGGGAATAAAAGCATTGATGAGGTGGGTAGATAAATTAACCGATGGGACTGTGTGCGTTAGCTTCGTTATGGAGGCTACTGGGGTGTACCACCAAAAGTTCGCCTACTATTTGGATGAAAATGGACATGATGTAAGCATTATCCTACCCAACAAGATCAGCAACTACATGCGTACCCTGGATCATAAAACGATTACTGACCGGATCTGTTCAAGGGCTATAGCCCAGTTTGGACTGGAGCGGAAGTTGGATTGTTGGTGTAAACCAAAAGAAGTTTATAGGCGGCTGCAGCAGCTTACCCGTGAGCGGGAGCAGATTGTACATGAAAGATCCATGGTAAAGAATCAACTTCATGCCGAGCAGTCCGAAGCCTATCCCTACCAGAAGAGCATCGATCGGTTTAAGTTAAGGATAGCCTTGCTCACCGAACAGGAAACAGAGGTCAAAAAAGATATTGAGGAGCTTATCGTTGGGGATTCTTCGCTGGAAGAGGAAATTAACCTTATCACAAGCATCCCAGGGGTGGGAAGATTGACCGCGGCCATCGTGCTGGCAGAAACCAATGGGTTTGAACTCATTCGCAGCAAGAAACAGCTCACCAGCTACGCTGGGCTGGACGTTATCGAAAAACAATCGGGAACATCGGTGAATGGCAAGTCCAGGATATCCAAAAAAGGGAACAGGAGCCTAAGAAAGGCTATGTATCTACCCAGTCTATCCGCAATAAAATGGGATGATCGGTTCAAGTCTGTATATGCAAGGATAGTGTCAAAATCAGGTATAAAGATGAAAGGCCTTGTTGCGGTGCAGCGAAAAATGTTAGAAATGATTTATACGCTCTACAAAAGCCGGAACAAATATGATAAGCAATTTTTGATCAAAGAAGATAGCGCACAGATACAGGTTGTATAAGTGCGCTATGCAGGCTGGTTCAGTACCGCCTTAAGTAAACAAAAGTAAAAAAATAATATTTTAGTTGAAAATTAACACAGAATCTTCCAGGTTCTGAGGCTTGATCATGAAAACCTATTTTTTCCCCCAGCCCCTAATTAAACTCCTCGTCCAGCAATTTCAACATCCTAACCAATAACACTCTGACCCGCATAGCCGTACTCTG
>NZ_DATMRL010000618.1:0-22302 GCF_035566355.1 Pedobacter sp. | reverse complement strand
ATCCAATACAATGATATCATTCTGGGAACACAGATGGAGGTACCAGAGCATATGACACGAAGATAATGATGAAACCAGCAGGTCTTCGGGATTGTGTTTGGTCTTGTCTCCCATAAATGCAGAGTCTGACGAGCCATGAATGTCATTTTTATGTTCAATAGAAATCACATAGCTTCTGTCATAAGAACGGTAGTCCATCGTTCCTGATCCTTTATTACCTGTCCATACAAGGTTCGTTTGATATTCGTGCGTCTTAGCCATAACTGATCTCTTTATTCTTAATATTTAGTTGCCTCCAATTTAAGATTCTCCCCCCTCTTTTCCCAATTTTTCGCATTAATTTTCGCTCATCCGGGTTAAAGATTGCCTGGCCGCATTTGAGCAGATCGGCAGGATACAAGACCTTCTACTACGATTTTCAGGAGTAGTGAGCGAGATTTGGGATATAAAATACATACAAGCAGTTCAAAATCAACAACATTTATAAAAAAATAATTTTCAATAATAGATTATTTTGTATCTTTGCAGTCCCTAACGGGAAAAGGAGATTAAATTTTTAATGGCAAAAAAACAAGTAGCAGAAAAAGAACTAGAGGCTAAAAAAGCCGAATTGCAAGGTGCAGACGCACGTCTGACTGAGAAAGAAACCATTGAGTCAGAAGCTGATTCAGTGTCGATCGAGCAGATCAAATCATCATTAGCTACCCCAGATCAAGACTTTGATTGGGATGCAGACGACAAAGTTTTCGGAAAATATTCTGACGAGGACCGTAAAAAGTTCGAGGATATGTATACCGATACTTTCAATCAAATCAACCAAGGTGAAATCATCAGCGGTATTGTTGTGTCTATCAACAATAAAGATGTAGTATTGAACGTAGGATTTAAATCTGACGGTCTTGTATCTACTTCTGAGTTCCGTGATACACCGGACCTTAAAATTGGCGACAAAGTTGACGTTTTCGTTGAAGCACCTGAAGATGCAAATGGCCAGTTAATCTTATCTCGTAAAAGAGCTAAAACCCAAAGATCATGGGAGTCTATCAATGAGGCTCTTGAAAACGACAGAATCATCAACGGATTTGTTAAAAGCCGTACAAAAGGTGGTCTTATCGTTGACATCATGGGTGTTGAAGCTTTCTTACCTGGTTCTCAAATTGACATTAAACCTATCCGCGATTACGATGTATACGTGGGTAAAACAATGGAATTCAAAGTTGTTAAGATCAACCACGAGTTTAAAAACGTAGTTGTATCTCATAAAATCTTAATCGAAGACGACTTAGAAAGCCAAAAAGTTGAAATCGTTTCTAAACTTGAAAAAGGTCAGGTATTGGAAGGAACTGTTAAAAACATTACTGACTTCGGTGTATTCATTGACTTAGGTGGTGTTGACGGTTTACTACACATTACTGATATTTCCTGGGGCCGCATAGAGCATCCAAAAGAAGTATTGAGCTTAGACGAGAAAATCAACGTTGTTGTTCTTGACTTCGATGATGAGAAAAAACGTATTGCTTTAGGTTTAAAACAATTGACTCCTCACCCTTGGGAATCTTTAGATGCTAACTTAGCTGTTGGTTCTAAAGTTAAAGGTAAAATTGTTACTGTAGCTGATTACGGTGCTTTCTTAGAAATCATCCCGGGAGTAGAAGGTTTGATCCACGTGTCAGAAATGTCATGGTCTCAAAACTTACGCAGCCCTCAGGAATTCCTGAAAGTTGGTGATGAAATCGAAGCTGAAGTTTTAACTTTAGACAGAGACGAGCGCAAAATGAGCTTGGGTATTAAACAATTAACTCAAGATCCTTGGCAAAATGTTGCAGAGAGATATCCTATCGGAAGCAAACATACTGCAGTAGTTAAAAACATGACTAACTTCGGTGTATTTGTTGAAATTGAAGAAGGTATTGATGGATTAATCCACATCTCTGATCTTTCATGGTCTAAAAAAGTAAACCACCCTAACGAATTCACTAAAGTTGGTGATACATTAGATGTTGTTGTTCTTGAATTAGACGTAGAAAGCCGCAAATTAAGCTTAGGTCACAAACAATTAGAAGAAAACCCTTGGGATACTTTCGAAACTATCTTCACGATGGATTCAATCCACCAGGGAACTGTGGTTAAAGTAACTGATAAAGGTGCTGTTATTGCTTTACCTTATGGTGTTGAAGGTTTCGTACCTACAAAACATATGGCTAAAGAAGATGGTTCTGTAATCAAAGCTGAAGAAACTAATGATTTCAAAATCATCGAGTTTAACAAAGATGCTAAACGTATCGTTGTTTCTCATGCCCGTATCTGGGAAGAGGCTAAAGCTGAAGCTGTTGCAGAAGAAAGAGCGACTAAGAAAAAAGAAGCTAAAGCATCTAGCAGTGCAGTGAAAAAAGTTAAAGATTCTGTTGAGAAATCAACATTAGGCGACTTAGGTGTACTTGCTCAATTAAAAGAGCAAATGGAAGGTGAAGAAAGCAAAAACAAAGCTAAATAGTCTTTAAAGCCTATATATAAAAAGCATCCCTTAACCGGGATGCTTTTTTTTTGCTATTTTGGGGGATCAAAACAAATCTATCATGAAGATCCTCTGTACTTTTATACTTAGCCTGTTCTTATATCAGGCCAGCCAGGCACAACTTCCAAACCTGATTCCTCTACCTGTAAGCGTAAAAGCAGGTACCCCGGAAAATAACTTTTCTTTAACCAGCCGCACGTCCATTTTAATCAGTGATACTGCTCTGAATAAGTCATCAGCCTATTTAACCGGCTTTCTTCAAAAGTATTATACTATTTCCCCCACTACGGCGCCGTATTCAGCTCATGAAAACAAGACCAATGTGATCAATCTCATCAGAACGGCAAGTGTTAGCCCGAATCAGGATCAATATACTTTATCTGTCTTAAAAGATCGTGTGACCATTTCCGCCTCAACAGATGAAGGCATTTTTTATGGTGTGCAAACACTGATCCAGCTACTGCCCCTCAACACAGACAATGCGCTCTCTATTCCATCTGTAGAAATCATAGATTATCCGAGATTCAGCTACAGAGGTATGCACCTTGATGTCAGCCGGCACTTTTTTGACGTGACCTTTGTAAAACAGTACATTGATTATCTCGCCCTGCATAAAATGAACTACTTCCACTGGCATTTGACCGACGATCATGGCTGGAGGATCGAAATCAAAAAATATCCACGTCTTACTGAAGTGGGCGCCTGGCGGGACGGATCTATTATTGGTCTGTATCCGGGAACCGGAAATGATCATATCAGATATGGTGGTTTCTATACCCAGGAGCAGATCAAAGATGTGATCAAATACGCCCGGGAACGTTACATCACCATTATACCTGAAATCGAAATGCCAGCGCACAGTATGGCCGTTCTCGCAGCCTATCCTGAACTTGGAACTGAACCCTCTAAAAAGTACGAGGTGGCCCAGACCTGGGGAATCTTTAACAAATTCAATAATGTACTGCAGCCTACCGAACAAACCTTTAGCTTCCTGGAAGATGTACTTACAGAAGTTATGCAGCTTTTCCCCTCTCCTTATATTCATATTGGCGGCGATGAGGGTTCGAAGATCTGGTGGAAACAATCTGCACTTTCGCAGAAAATCATGAAGGACAATAAATTGAAAGACGAAAGTGCATTACAAAGTTATATCATACACCGAATAGAAAAATTTGTAAACAGTAAAGGGAAAAATATTATTGGATGGGATGAGATATTGGATGGTGGACTGGCACCTAATGCGATTGTAATGAGTTGGAGAGGAGAAAAAGGTGGGATAGCAGCAGCCAAACAACAACATAAGGTGATCATGACTCCGGAAAACATGATGTATTTTAACCACAGCCAGTTCCTTAAGGACGACTCACTTACTGCAGCAAAATATTTACCCCTGGATGTTGTTTATAATTATGAGCCTGTCGCAAAAGAACTTTCTCCAGCTGAAGGAAAATTTGTCTGGGGAGGCCAGGGCAACTTATGGTCTGAATACATCACCAATCCAGCGAAAGTGAACTACATGCTTTTCCCAAGATTAGATGCCCTGAGTGAGGTACTATGGAGCCCAAAAGAAAGCAGAAATTTCACTGATTTCCAACGACGCTTGAAGACCCAGTTTAAACGCTACGATTTGATGAACATCAATTACAGTAAACGATACCTGGATCAGTAGTTATAAAAATTTTGCTTTAAGTTCTGGGGAAGGTACCATACAAGTTTCCGATCGTCCCCAGATCTTGTAACGATATTTAGATATCGTTTTATAAACAGCATCTCTTATAAAAGCTGGAATGATGATCAGTCCATAGCACATAGGCCATAAACCGCTGAGTTGCCTTGTAATCCTCAAAGCTGCTGTAGAACGGGTATAAAGCTTGCCATTTTCAAGCAGAAGAATCGTATTTGAATCTAAAGGGCTAATTCTAAATTCCATTAAGTGCTGTTTTGCATGCTCATTCTGTAAAGCAGAAAACACAAAATAATTTTTAACATCTCTCTTGATCACAAATTGTACAGAGGCATTACACAAATTACAAACTCCATCAAAAAAAATTATTGCCCGCTCCATCCTCAAAGTTAAGCTTTTAGCATGGAACCGACAGTCAAAACCATATCAATTCACAATTAAATTAAAAAAGCAATTACAGATTTCAATTCGATTTTCTATATTTGCCTAATCCTTTAGTCAATGCAAAAACGAACCCTGCTAGACGGAAAAAAATTCCAGATCACAATTAAGCGACTTTGTCATCAGCTAATTGAGAATCATACTGATTTTTCAAATACTGTTCTAATTGGAATACAGCCAAGAGGCAGTTATTTCGCCGACCGAGTTAAACAAGAACTTTCCGAAATTCTCCAGACTTCTTCTATCAAGAAGGGTAATCTCGATATTACCTTCTTCAGAGATGATTTCAGACGAAAAGACGGCATCGTTTCGGCCAACAGCAACACTATAGACTTTATTATTGAAAACCAGAACGTGATCTTAATTGATGACGTGCTTTGGACCGGCCGTACCATTCGCGCTGCGCTGGATGCGCTTCAAGCTTATGGACGACCCGCAAAAGTAGAACTTATGGTGCTTATCGACAGAAGGTTTTCCAGACACGTCCCTATCGAACCCGATTATATTGGTCAACAGGTAGACAGTCTGGACTCGCAGCTGGTTAAAGTAAGCTGGAAAGAGACAGAAGGTGAAGACAAAGTAATTTTATTATCAGAAAGACATAAATAGAAATGGCAGCAGACAAATTATCAACCCGACATCTTTTAGGCATTAAAGATATTAACCGGAATGATATTGAATTGATTTTCGAAACTGCAGACAATTTCAAAGATGTCATCAACAGGCCGATCAAACGGGTACCTTCGCTGCGCGATATCACCATAGCAAACATCTTTTTCGAAAACTCCACCCGGACTAAACTCTCCTTTGAGCTTGCCGAAAAAAGGCTATCTGCCGATGTGGTTAATTTTGCTGCTTCTTCCTCTTCTGTAAGCAAGGGGGAAACGCTGATTGATACTGTAAACAACATTCTGGCAATGAAAGTGGACATGGTGGTGATGAGACACCCCTATGCTGGTGCCGGAGTATTTCTGAGCAAACACATCAACGCTCAAATCGTAAACGCAGGAGATGGTGCACATGAGCACCCTACTCAGGCCTTATTAGATGCGTTCTCCATTCGTCAGAAATTGGGGGATGTTGCTGGCAAAAAGGTAGTGATCGTTGGAGATATTTTGCATTCCAGAGTGGCCATTTCCAATATTTTGTGCCTTCAAAAATTAGGTGCGGAAGTCATGGTTTGCGGACCGACTACCCTCATTCCTAAATTCATGAGTAGCCTTGGGGTAAAAATTGAACACGACCTGAGAAAAGCCCTCAACTGGTGCGATGTGGCGAACATGCTGCGCATCCAGCTGGAAAGACAAGACATCAAATATTTTCCTTCATTAAGAGAATATGCCATGATGTATGGTCTGAATAAACAGATTCTGGACAGCCTGGATAAAGAAATTATTGTAATGCACCCAGGCCCGATCAACAGAGGTGTGGAGATCACCAGCGACGTGGCAGACAGCAAACAATCTATTATTCTGGAACAAGTAGAAAATGGAGTAGCGGTAAGAATGGCGGTACTTTATCTCCTTGCTTCTCAACGGGATTAAACTCCTTTTAAGCTTTTTTATACCAATTTTAACAAGTTTACGTTAAACTGTGTTATCAACACATGTTAATTTCTAATGTTAATAAGCAGCTATAGTATATTTATATTAGCAGCAACCATATTTGAAACCCGATGCAGAAAAAATACCTTTTTATACCGCTTTTATTAGCAGGAAACTTCACCGCAGGCTATGCCCAGTTCGGTCCTTTAGTGAACCTCAATAAAAATTACCAAAGTGGGTTAGAGTTACTTGACAATGAGAAATATGTAGCAGCAGCACAGCAATTTAAACTGGTAGAACAGTCCAGATTAAAACCAGCTGCACAGCAGGAAAGCAATGCAGAACTCACGTTGTTAAAAGAAAATGCTAAATTCTATGCCGCTGTTTGCGCCCTGGAACTGGGCAATGCCGATGCAGAAAACCTATTTCAGAGTTTTATTAAAGATTATCCTCTGAATCCAAATACAAAGCTTGCTTATTTTCATGTTGGCAAGTCCTATTTTGCGCAGAAAAACTATCAGAAAGCGCTGGAATGGTTTGAAAAAACTGATCCTTCTACCCTTTCTCAGAAACAGCGTGTAGAATACCAGTTCAAACAAGCCTACTCCTATTTTGAACTGAATAACCTTGAAAAAGCAGAGCCTCTTTTTGAAGCGGTTAAAAAAGAAGAATCTCCTTATAAAGAGAGTGCCATCTATTATTTTGCTTATATCAATTACATCAATAAGGAATACAAAACTGCTCTGGCTAATTTTGAAAAGTTAAAGGGTTCACCTACTTATCAGGCCAGTTATCCTTATTACATTACCTCTATGTATTATCTTGATGAGCGCTATGATGATGTAATCAGCTACGCCATTCCGGTTTTACAGACTTCACAACAACAGTATGAAGCTGAAATGCTGAGCCTGATTGCGGCTTCTTATTTCGCAAAATCTGACTATAAAAATGCAGAGAAATACTTTGCTGATTATTATGCAAAAGACAAATCCGGAACGGTAAACAATTTATTCCTTTACCAGTACGGTTATTCCTTATTCCAGCTAAAAAAATATAAGGAGTCGGTTGCAGTACTTGAAAAATTAAACAATGATGATGTTTATCTGCAAAGTGGTATGCATACCCTTGGACGTGCCTTCCTGGAGCTGAAAAACAAAGAAAAAGCAAGAAGTGCGTTTTTCAGGGCATCAAGGCTTGATTTCGATAAATTCATACAGGAAGATGCCTGGATCAATTATGCGAAACTGAGTTATGAACTGGAATTCAATCAGCAGGCACTGGAAGCGACTCAAAATTTCTTAAAACAGTTTCCAAGTTCTAAGAAGATCAATGAGGCCAAAACCTTATTGGGAGAAATCTTATTGAGCAGCAAGAACTACCAGGCTGCCATAGACATCCTGGAACCTATTTCCAACAAATCGCCAGAAGCTAAAGAAGCCTACCAGAAAGTGACTTACTTCAGAGGTTTGGAATTCTACAATGAACGTGCATTTCCGAATGCATTATCCATGTTCCTGCGCTCAGCGAAATTCCCTGAAGATCCGGAAATTCTTGCTTTAAGTACTTACTGGAGAGCAGAAGCAGCTTATGAGCTGCGTAAATTCGGTGAAGCCGTTAAAACATTTGAAGCTTTTCTGGCTATGCCTGACGCGGACAAAACTAAGGTCTACAATTTTGCAAACTACGCCCTGGCCTACGCTGCCTTTGAAGATGAAAAATATTCTAAAGCAGCCAATTATTTTGAGCGCTTTTTAAATGGAAATGACAAAGACGAAAAAACAGTTAACGATGCAACCATCAGACTGGCCGACTCGTATTTTGTTAATAAAAGCTATGATAATGCTTTGGTAAATTACAATAAGATCATCAGCCGTAAAACAACCGGAGAAGACTATGCTTTGTTCCAGAGAGGAATGATCCAGGGCCTGGAAGGTCAGGATGATGCCAAGATCGGAACAATGCAGGACCTGCTCAAACAATTCCCGGGTTCCAACTATGCTGATGACGCTGGTTTTGAAATGGCTTATACCTATTTCAATAAAGGTGATCTGGATAAATCCAAAACAGATTTAACCGGTTTGATCAGCAAATACCCACACAGCAGTTATGTACCACGCGCTTTGGTAACTATTGGTCTGGTACAATACAACCAGGATCAGGATGATGCGGCCCTGGAGAGCTTCAAAAAAGTCATTAACGAATATGGCAGTAGCGAAGAAGCTAAACAATCCTTAGAATCCATTAAAAACATCTATATGGACAAGGGAGATGCAAATGGCTTCATTGCTTATGCGAACACCACTCCTATTGGAAATTATACCGTTGCAGACCAGGACAATATTGTCTTCCAGGCCGCCAATAACCGTTACCTGAAAGGTGATTTCCAGGGCGCGTTCGAAGCCATCAATGCTTACTTCGACAAGTATCCTAAAGCCATCCACGACAAAGAGGCTAAATTTATCCGTGCAGAGTCCCTTGTGAAATTAAACAGAGGTGATGAAGCCGTTCCGGATTATGAATACATTCTGAATGACTGGACCAGCGATTACACAGAACGTTCACTGGTGAGTATTTCTGAACTTTTCTTAAAACAGAAAAAATACAATGAAGCTATCGTTTACCTAAAAAGACTGGAAACCTCTGCCGATTACAAAGTACATTACAACTATGCATTAAACAATCTGTTAAAAGCTTATGCAGCCTTAAACATGCCTGATGATGTGATTAAATATGTGCAGTTGATCAAAGAGTCTGATAAAGCTTCTGAGGAAGAAAAAAACAGTTCAGATTTGTATGCTGGTAAGGCTTATCTGTTGAAAGCAGATACCACTATGGCCATCAAATCTTTGAGCAGTGTGGTCAGCAAAACCAAAACCCTGGCTGCCGCTGAAGCAAAATATACATTAGCTGCGCTTCAATATGCCAAACGTGATTACAAGACATCTCAAAAAACATGCTTTGATCTGATCAACAATATGCCTTCTTATGACTATTGGGTAGCAAAAGCATTTATCCTGTTATCGGATAATTATCTTGCGCTTAAAGACAAGCTACAGGCAAAAAGTACGCTCCTAAGTATTATTGACAATTACGATGGCAAGGATGATATCGTTCCTACAGCCAAAGCGAAACTAGAAAAAATTAAATAAGCGACCAGACATGAGATTCAGCAAATTACTATATACAACAGCCCTTTTTATTACTGCAGGAACTTTTAGTCTGCAGGCCCAGGATACCAAGACAACGGAGAAGAAAAAAGACGACAAGACCATTGCAGAAGAAATTGAAGTGGTAAGGCCGTACAAACCTGTTTTGGCAGAAGCCGTAAAATTAAGACGGAGCCCGGACTTAAACGATGTTAAAACTTATAAAGCAAAGTTCAATTATGGTTTAACAGACCGTAAACTGGAACTCAATTCTGATATCAATAAACTACAGGCACAACAACTGGCAGATGAGCGTAAAGCCGAACTGGTGAATAATTACCTTAAAGCTGGTTTTGGTAGTGCTTCTACCAGTATGGCAGAGGCCTATATCAATCTTGGCGGAGACGAGGCCCTGCAAGCAGGCGGTTTTTTCAGACATTTCGCACAATCAGGCAAGTTAAATGAGCAAAAATTTAACCAACAGGAACTCAGTGTTTTTGGAAGAAGCATTCTTGATCAGGTTACCCTGAGCGGCAGATTGAATTATCAGAGAAATGGCCTGGCTTTTTACGGACAGGATCCAAATAATTCCTTTCAAAACCTGAGCCCGGAAAAACAATCTTTTAATTTCTTCGAAGCAGAAGGTGAAGTAGCCAGTAAATATACAACCGACGAAAATGCATTAAGTTATGCTGCAAAAATAAACGGCTATATCTGGGGCGATAAGTTTAATGCAAAAGAAAACTCTGTCGTTTTAAATGGTTACCTGAACAAACGCATCAGCAGTTTCAACCTTGGCTTGGCTACCTCTATTGAACTGGGCAAAACCCAGGATCTTTTGGTCAGCGTAGGCAATAATATTTTCAAATTGAACCCTTACATCCGCTTACAGACCAATGGTATCAAGATCAATGCAGGAATTAACTTTGTACAGGAATTTGGAGCCTTCTCTGAAACCAGGATCTTTCCTGCAGTAACTGCAGACTTTACCCTGATTCCAGATTATCTGCAAATTTTCGGAGAGTTAAAAGGGGATGTTAACCGTACTTCTTTGAAACAGTTAACCGACGAAAACCCGTTCTTAAACAGCAATATTGAAATTCAGAATTCCGTAGAAAAATTAAGTTTTGCCGCTGGGATCAAAGGCACAGGTGGCCCGGGATTTGGATACAAAGTGAAAGTATACCACAAAGAAATTTCACAAATGCCTTTGTTTGTAAACAACTTCGCTACACCTTACAAATACGATGTAATCTATGACTTTGGGAATATGAAACTTCTGGGGCTGGAAGGTGAAATTTCTGTACAGGTTAGCAACAGCTTAAAATGGACAGGTAAAGTAAATCTGGAAAATTACAAACCTGCTGCTGAATCGGAAAGCTGGTTTAAACCTCAGCTCAGGGTAAGCTCTAACTTATTGTATAACTTTAATGATAAGTTGAGCTTTAATGCAGCAGTAGCCATTCAAGATGACAGCAAGGCCAAAATTTATACTGCGCAACCTGCTGTCCCTTATGTAATCCCTGACCGTGATATAGAAAGCACAGTAAATGTAAAAGGTTTTGTAGACCTGGATGTTGGTGCTGGTTACAAGATCAACAACAAGTTCTCTGTTTTTGCAAAAGCAAACAACTTGCTGAACAATACAACCAATGGCAGATTCCTGTATTATCAGCCAATTGGTGTCAATGTCTTCGGCGGCTTGACCTATTCTTTCTAGCCGGTTTTCAATTAATAATTGGTTGATAAAGAATTAAAATTTATTTTTACCAGAATGGATATATTATTGTACTTAGCAGAACTCCTTCAAACCCATAAAGAGGTTGGTCTTCCGGAACTGGGAACTTTCTTCAAAAAGAAGTCTCCCGGACGGTATGATGCTGAGTTACATTCTTTTTTGCCACCCAGTTATGTATTGCTTTTTAAGCAGGAAGTAACTGAGGAGGCATTATTATCCGAGTATATCAGTAAAGAGCATCGCATATCCTTAGACGCCTCACATCATTACCGTGACCAGTTCATTTCAAAACTGAAGCAAGAGCTGGAGCAAAATGGAGAAACCGATTTAAGTTCTTTAGGTAAATTATATAAATCTGCTGAGGGGATCCGGTTTGAAGCCGATCCTAAGGCCAATCTGGGTTTTGATTTTTATGGACTTCCCCAGGTTAAAGAAGTTGAAAAACTGACAACATCTGAACCTCTTACTGCTCTTGAAGAGGTCATAGTAGAAAATACGGCAGAAGAGGAAAATCCTGGGAATTTGCCGGAAGAAGTGATCTACCATGAGGATAGAGAAATTGCAAAAGCAGAAGAAGAAAGACATGTCGAAACTACAACTTCCACACCTGTAGTTCCGGTTCAAGAAGAGCCTGAAGAACAGGTTCATGAAGAAATTGCGGAGGCACCTGTTGCGCCTGAGCAGATTATACCCGCTCCTGCTCCTGAAGTACAACTACCTCCGGTTCAAACTCCACCATTCTATAAAGAACCAGATGTCCTCCCGGAAGAACCCCGACGAGGAACTCCAGTTTACCTTAAAGTCATATTGGGTGTATTGATTGCCCTGATCGCTTTAATGGTTGCTTTCCTGCTTCAGCCACAATGGTTTGATGCCCTGACGGGTAATAAGATGACTCCCGAACAAAAGAGCGTACCGCAAAGCAATATTAAAACTGATGTTAAAGATAGTCTGAGCACTAAAGCAGATGCTCTCACCCCTTCTGATTCCGTCAAAAAAGACACGCTAAAAACAACCACGAAAACAGCTCCTGTTAAGGAAATCCCAGCTAAAGTAACCACTGCTGTACCTGTAACTCCCCCGGCCGTCCAAGCTGAAGGCACCACTTACGAAGTTATAGGTTCTTCTGTATATGGAGAAAAAGCTGCTCAGGATTTTATAGCTTATATGAAAAGACAGTGGGGCATAGATGCCAAAATTGTAGACCAGAGACCCGGAAAGAAAATAAAGATCAGTATTGCTTCGTTTAAAGAGGAGACCACTGCCCGTGCAGAGCGCAAAAGATTAGAAGAGAAAATAAAGATCTCCGGATTATACATTTATACCGACACACACAAATCAAAATAATATGATCACATTGCTACAGGGGGCCAGTGATACTGCGAACCAAATGATTGATACCGCTAACGCTGTAAAACAAGCCGTAACGACCGCACCACCGGAACTTCATTTTATTGACCTTTTATTTAAAGGGGGCTGGGTAATGATCCCACTTGCACTCCTTGCTTTTTTAGGATTGGTTATTTTTACCGAAAGGTACCTGACCATCAGAAAATCCTCTAAAACAGAAACTAACCTTATGCTCCAGATCAGACAGTACATTCATGACGGAAGGCTGGAGAATGCTATAGCGCTTTGCCGCAACACCAACTCTCCTCTTGGACGAATGCTGGAAAAAGGCCTGAAACGTATCGGACGTCCGATTAAAGATATTGAAGCTGCCATTGAAAACGTAGGTAAACTGGAAGTTTCCAAACTCGAAAAAAATATTGGTATTCTAGGTATCATTGCAGGTATCGCACCTATGCTTGGATTCGTTGGAACGATCATTGGGGTAATTACCATTTTCCATGATGTATCCATCAAGGGTGCCATTGAAATTGGAACCATTTCCGGTGGTCTGTATACAAAGATGATTACCTCTGCAACAGGTCTGATCATTGGTATCATCGCTTACGTGTTGTACCATATCCTGAACATGATGGTAGAAAGAATCATCCTGAGAATGGAAACTGACGCAATCGAGTTTATTGATTTATTAGAAGAACCAGGGAAATAATGAATCTGCGTAAAAGAAAAAAAGGCACAGTTGAAGTGCATACTTCTGCACTTAACGACATTATGTTCTTTCTGCTGTTGTTTTTTCTGCTAGCATCTGCAGTAGTTAATCCAAAGGTTGTGAAGCTTTTGCTGCCCAGATCTGAATCCGGACAGCAATCTAATGCACAAAAAACAATCACCGTTTCTATTGACGATAAACTAAATTATTTTGTAGAGAAACAAAAGGTAACTTTGGAAACACTTAAACCAGCTGTAGAAGCTTATCAAAAAGCTTCCCCTGATTTAACCATTGTACTTTATGTAGCAAGAGGGGTTTCCATAGAAAACACCATGCAGGTTTTTGATGTTGCAAATCAGTTAAAACTTAAGGTAGTATTGGCTGTTGAACCTAAAAAGTAATGACATACAATAAAGAAGAAAATAATTATCCAAAGGCATTGGCCATATCCACCGGGATCATGGCTGTGTTGCTGCTTCTAAGCTTTTTCATTGTGATAGGTTCTTTTAAACCTGTGGAAGAAGCTGGAATGGGTGGTATGGTTGTGAATTACGGTACCTCAGTTACGGGTATGGGATCTGATTACACCAGTACTGAAGAACCTTCTGCAGATCCTAATGCCAATAAAAAAGTCCCGGACAAAGTGGTTCCGGAAAAACCAACCATTGAACAACCCGTTACACAAACGAGCGAAAAGGAAGTGGTTACCCAAAACACCGAAGAGTCTGTAAATATCCATACCAAGAAAACAAAAACGACCGCTCCACCTACAGCAACAGTAGAAGACAAAAAGCCGGCAAAACCAACCATCAATCAAAATGCCTTGTACAAAGGTAAAGCCAACAAAGGAACTGGTCAGGGTGACGGAACCGGAGATACTCCGGGCAACCAGGGTAGTGTAAATGGCGATCCGCTGAGCAATAAATACGGCGAAGGCGGTTCTGGTTTTGGAGAGACACCTATTGCGCTGAGAAGGTTCACCAATTTAGTTACCCCTCATGACGACGGACAAAAGACAGGAAAGATTGCTGTCCGGATTTCTATCAACAGGGATGGAGTAGTAGTGAATGCTGTCCCAGGTGTTAAAGGCACAACCTTGAATGACCGTGACCTGTGGCAGAAATGTAAGGAAGCCGTGATGGGGGCCCGTTTAAACCAATCTGATAATGCACCGGATCTGCAGATCGGTGTTGTAGTTTTCAACTTCAAAGTAAAATAGCCCATTCCAATTGCTTTTGTGATGACCTACCCGCAAACCCTGGATTATCTGTACAGTAAACTCCCGATGTTTACCCGTATTGGAGCAGTCGCTTTCAAAAAAGACCTTCACAACACACTGGCCATGTGCCAGGAGCTGGGAAATCCTCAGCATAAATTCAAGACCATCCATGTTGCCGGAACAAACGGTAAGGGATCTACTTCACATATGCTTGCTGCCATACTTCAACAAGCGGGTTATAAAACAGGTTTGTATACCTCCCCTCATTTGAAAGATTTCAGAGAGCGGATCCGGGTGAACGGAAAAATGGTTTCAAAACGCTTTGTAACCAATTTCGTTGCGCAACAACAGGCCATTATAGAATCCTTGCAGCCTTCTTTTTTTGAAGTTACAGTAGCCATGGCCTTCTCTTGTTTCGCAGAAGAAAAAGTAGATATTGCTATTATTGAAGTCGGTTTAGGCGGAAGACTGGATTCCACCAATATCATCACTCCGGAAGTATCTGTGATCACGAATATCAGCCTCGATCACACCAATATGCTAGGCAATACTTTAAAAGAAATTGCTTTTGAGAAAGCTGGGATTATAAAACCTGGAATTCCTGCAGTGATCGGAGAACATCATCCGGAAACAGATCCGGTATTTATTCAAAAAGCAACGGAAACCGGGAGTCCGCTCTTTTTCGCAGAAGATGAGTTGACACTTGCTTCCACAAGAAATAGTAAGGCCTACCTGATCACTTCGATACTCAACCCCAGCGGCATTTTACACAAAGATCTTCAGCTCGACCTGACCGGAACTTATCAGTTAAAAAACATCCTCACTGTTATACAAACTGTACAGCTTTTAAAAAAGCTCCATTATGCCATCTCAGACGAGGCCCTCTTTAAGGCCCTCAGAAATGTCAAGAAGATTACCGGTCTTCAGGGCAGGTGGCAAATTCTTAGTCATTCTCCACTCATTATTGCTGATACAGGGCATAACATTGCCGGCATCACAGAAGTGCTTCAAAACATCCGTAATACGTCACACCAACAACTCCACATGGTTATCGGTATGGTCAAAGACAAGGACATTAATGGTGTATTGTCTCTCCTGCCAAAAGACGCGGTCTATTACTTCACTCAACCAGATCTGGAAAGGGCACTGCCTGCCGAAGAGCTGGCTTCACAAGGTGAGCAACATGAGCTTAAGGGCAAAACCTTTAAAATCATAAAGGATGCTTTAAACACTGCAAAAGCTGCTGCCCTTCCAGGCGACCTGATTTTTGTAGGCGGAAGTACCTTTGTTGTTGCTGAAGTTATATAATTTCTTTACAATTGCTTAATGAACGACTTCAAAAGGAAGTTATTACATTTGCCTGCTAATTCATTCAACTGCAAATCCGGCCTAACCAATCTCATATAAAACAGGCCTGATTAAAAGAAATTAAGTACTAATGAAACAAACATTCCTAAAATTTTCTGCCTTACTCCTGTTGTGCACCCCCGTATTGGCGCAACACAAAACGGCCAAAAAAGCTTTACCCACTACGATCGCCAGCTACCCTGCTGCTATTAACCGCCCTAAACTCGTTGTTGGTCTGGTTATAGATCAAATGAGATGGGATTATCTCTACAGGTACTATGAAAGATATGGCTCTGGAGGATTCAAAAGATTAATTAATGAAGGTTTCTCCGCAGAAAACACTTTTATTCCTTATTTGCCTACCTATACCGCTTGCGGGCATTCCAGTGTGTACACAGGATCCGTCCCTGCAATTAACGGTATCATTGGAAACAACTGGTACGATCCGGAATTAGGCAGAGATGTATATTGTACAGAAGATAAGGACGTAAAAACCGTTGGCAGCAGTTCAAATGCAGGAGAAATGTCTCCAAAAAACCTACTGTCCAATACCATTACCGATGAGCTCCGGCTTTCTACAAATTTCAGAAGTAAAGTAATTGGTATCTCCTTAAAAGACCGTGGCTCTATCCTGCCTGCCGGACATTCTGCTAATGCAGCCTACTGGTACGATGGTGTTTCCGGCAACTGGATCACCAGTACCTATTACATGCAGGAACTTCCTTCCTGGGTTTCCAATTATAATCAACAGAGAAAACCAGATACTTACTACGCTAAAGACTGGAACACTTTATATCCAATCAACACGTATGTACAAAGTTCAGGAGACGATAAGTCTTACGAAGGTTTATATAAAGGTGAAGACAAGACCACTTTCCCACATGTCCTGAAAAACTCCGTCGGTAAAGATTACGATCTGATCAGAAGCACGCCTTACGGCAACACCATGACGCTTGATCTGGCTAAAAAAGCTATTGCTGCTGAAAACCTCGGAAAAAATACAGTCACAGACTTCCTTGCAGTAAGTTGTTCTTCTACAGACTATGTTGGCCACCAGTTTGGACCTAATTCTATTGAAGCTGAAGATACTTACCTAAGGTTAGATAAAGATCTGGCAGATTTCTTCACTTACCTGGATCAAACCGTAGGTAAAGGTAACTATCTGTTTTTCCTTACTGCAGATCATGGTGCTGCCCATGTCCCTGGCTTTCTGGAAGAGCACAAATTACCTGGAGGGATTTTAAGCAACAGACAACTGGCAAAAGAGCTGAATACCGAAATTGAAAAAGAATTCAAGTTAAAAAACAGTGTACTGATCGTTATGAATAACGAAGTGATCTTTGATCACCAGCTGATCAGCGATAACAAAGCAGATTTTGAAAAGATTAAAGCTTTGACCATTAACCACCTCAAACATCAGAAAGGTATTATGGATGCTGTCGATTTAACTAAAATCAGCAATGCCACCCTACCTGAAGAGTTAAAAAGAAGACTGTCCAACGGTTATAATGCCAGAAGAAGTGGTGAAATTTACTTTGTTTCCAAACCAAACTGGTTTGACGGTGGAAACACCGGCACCACCCACGGCGCCTGGTACCCTTACGATGCGCATATCCCATTGGTATTTATGGGCTGGAAAGTAAAAGCCGGTAAAACCAATAAAACCCATTATATGACAGATATTGCCTCTACCCTTGCGGCAATGCTGCACATTCAAATGCCAAACGGAAGTGTAGGCGAGCCCATCACAGAGCTCACTCATCAATAAATAAGAAAGCCGCATATAACCTGCGGCTTTCTTATTTTTAGTACCTTTGTTCACCAAGTATAATCCAATCTATGGAACACATTCAGATCTATAAACCTAAAAATAAAATACGTTTTGTAACTGCCGCTGCCCTGTTTGACGGACATGATGCGACCATCAATATTATGCGCCGCATTCTTCAATCTTCGGGCGCAGAGGTCATCCACCTTGGACATAACCGTTCTGTTGACGAAGTGGTAAACTGTGCCATTCAGGAAGATGTTCAGGGTATTGCCATGACTTCCTATCAAGGAGGTCATATGGAATATTTCAAGTACATGCATGACCTGCTTAAAGAAAGAGGCGCACCGCATATCAAAATATTTGGAGGTGGTGGCGGAGTTATTCTCCCTTCCGAAATTCAGGAACTTCAGGAGTATGGGATTACCAGGATCTACTCACCAGATGATGGAAGGAAAATGGGTTTGCAAGGGATGATCAACAACATGCTGGAACAAACTGACTATGTAACGACAACTTCAATTAACGGAGAACTAAAGAAAATACCCCACAAAGAAGTAAAAAGCATCGCAGCAGCCATAACCGTTGCAGAAAATGACCCGGAAGGTGCACAAGTCTTTGTGAATGAATTAAAAAAACTCACCAAAGCCAATCATGCCCCTGTTCTGGGTATCACAGGAACGGGTGGCTCCGGAAAGTCTTCTCTTGTAGACGAACTGGTCAGGAGGTTTCTGATCGAAGTCAAGGATAAAACCATGGCCATCATTTCCGTAGACCCCTCTAAAAGAAAAACCGGAGGCGCCTTACTTGGTGACCGGATCCGGATGAATGCCATCAATAATCCAAGGATCTATATGCGTTCCCTGGCCACCCGGCAAGCCAATCTGGCCTTGTCCAAAAATGTTCAGGAAAGTATTGACATCTGCAAGGCGGCAGGCTATGATCTCATCATTGTGGAAACATCTGGTATTGGACAATCGGATACCGAGATTACCGAACATTGCGACGTTTCTCTGTATGTAATGACACCGGAATTTGGAGCAGCCTCCCAACTGGAGAAAATAGACATGCTTGATTTTGCAGATCTGGTTGCTATTAATAAATTTGATAAACGTGGTGCACTTGACGCCCTCAGGGATGTACGCAAACAATATAAACGCAACCATAATCTTTTCGATGCCAAGGATGAAACCATACCCGCTTATGGTACCATGGCCTCTCAGTTCAACGACCCAGGAATGAACAATTTATTCACTTCTTTAATGGAAAAAATTAAAGAAAAAACGGGAGTTGACTTTAAAGCTCAGATGATCCTTACAGCAGAACAATCTGAAAAGATCTATATCATTCCTCCCGACCGGATCAGGTATCTTGCTGAAATTGCAGAGGCGAGCCAAAGCTATAATGAATGGGTTGATCAGCAAAGTACCATTGCACGGAAACTTTACCAGTTGCAAGGGGTTTTAAGCCTTTCTAAAGAAAGCAATACTTCAAAAGCTCCAACAATTAACGCAGATACTCATAAAGCTCTGGAAGAGGTTTATAGCCATTTAGAGGAGCAACTGGATGGACAATGCAGAAGATTACTGAGAGAATGGCCGGAAACCAAACTCAAGTACAAAGCTGAAAACTTCATTTATAAAGTACGCGATAAAGAAATTAAACAGCCATTATTCTATGAATCTTTATCCAAATTAAAAATACCAAAGGTATCACTACCAAGATATGAAGATTGGGGAGATATCTTGCGCTGGCTGCTCACCGAAAATGTACCTGGTGAATTCCCTTATGCTGCTGGTGTTTTCCCACTTAAGCGTGACGGTGAAGACCCAACAAGAATGTTTGCAGGAGAGGGCGGACCCGAAAGGACAAACAAACGTTTTCATTATGTCTCCTTAGGACAACCTGCACACCGTCTATCTACCGCATTTGATTCCGTAACCTTATATGGAGAAGACCCACATATACGTCCGGATATTTATGGGAAAATTGGAAATTCGGGGGTAAGCATTGCTACGCTCGATGATGCTAAAAAGCTATATTCTGGTTTTGACTTATGTGCACCCTCCACATCCGTTTCTATGACCATCAATGGCCCGGCACCAATGTTATTGGGCTTCTTTATGAATGCCGCCATTGATCAGCAGTGTGAAAAATACATCGTTGAGCATGGGCTCGAAGAAGAAACTGAACAAAAAATTGCCGCCATATACCAGCAAAAAGGGATTGCAAGACCTACCTACAACGGAACATTACCTGCAGGAAACAGTGGATTGGGACTGATGTTACTTGGGGTCACCGGTGATCAGGTTCTGCCTGCAGATGTCTATTCAAAGATTAAGGCCCATGCCATCAGCACCGTAAGGGGCACTGTCCAGGCAGATATATTAAAAGAAGACCAGGCTCAAAACACCTGTATCTTTTCTACAGAATTTGCCTTACGTATGATGGGCGATATTCAAAAATATTTCATAGAAGAAAAGGTCAGAAACTTTTATTCCGTATCTATATCCGGCTATCATATTGCAGAAGCAGGTGCAAATCCAATTTCACAGCTGGCCTTTACCCTAAGCAACGGATTCACCTTTGTAGAATACTATTTAAGCAGAGGCATGCATATTGATGATTTCGCCCCTAACCTTTCTTTCTTCTTTTCTAATGGTATAGATCCCGAATATTCCGTTATAGGTCGTGTAGCCAGGCGGATCTGGGCCAAAGCGATCAAAAACAAATACAAAGGTAATGACCGTTCACAAAAACTAAAATACCATATTCAAACCTCCGGCCGTTCGCTGCATGCGCAGGAGATTGATTTTAATGACATCAGGACTACCTTGCAGGCCCTCTATGCGATCTATGACAATTGCAACTCTCTTCATACCAACGCTTACGACGAAGCGATTACAACACCTACAGAGGAGTCTGTAAGACGGGCCATGGCTATACAACTCATCATCAACAGGGAACTCGGACTCGCCAAGAATGAAAATCCCTTACAGGGTGCCTTCATTATCGAAGACCTTACTGATCTTGTTGAAGAGGCTGTATTGCAGGAATTCAAAAGAATTAACGACAGAGGCGGGGTACTTGGTGCCATGGAGACCATGTATCAGCGCGGCAAGATACAAGAAGAGAGCCTTTATTACGAAACCCTTAAACATACAGGTGAATATCCTATAGTAGGTGTAAATACTTTCCTGAACAAAAATGGGTCCCCAACGATTGTACCTGGTGAAGTGATCCGCGCCACGGAAGAAGAGAAACAATACCAGATCACTGCATTAAAAGCTTTCCAAGACAGGAATTCATCTCTTACTGAACAGATGTTGGCCCAATTGCAAAAATCGGCTATAGAAGGTAAAAACATCTTTGAGGAGCTGATGGAAGTATGTAAGATATGCTCGCTTGGGCAAATTTCAAATGCACTCTACCAGGTTGGCGGGCAATACAGAAGAAATATGTAATCAACCTCCTATTTTTATAAAAGAAAAGGCCTGAATAAAATTCAGGCCTTTTCTTTTATAAAAAATTCTATTACGAGTGTATCCAGCTAAATTTATAATCCATTGTTGGATTCTTCATTCTTTCTGCAATACGTAATAATCTATTTGGTAAAGCCATAATATAATCACGTGCTTTCTCACCTGCCTCGTTCAGATCCCGCATACCTTCCAGCTTCCATTCCTCAATAAGTTGCTGCATGATTTCTACATAGTCAATAGCAGTATATACGCCTAAACGTTGAGCCGCATCTGTAAAATGGCCAAAAGTCTGTCCGATCTTCAAGCCCATCTCTCTCAGGAAGTGAGCAGGCATTACAATCTTCTTGCGCATCATATCTTCAAAGGCAATCATTGCTTCATTCTGATCCACCTCAAATATTTTGCTCATAAAATCTTTATAAGCTTTCGCATGCCTCGCTTCGTCAGATGCAATTACACCGCACATTTTAGACAGTAATGTATCACCATCCTTTTTAGCAAGGGAAGCTACTCTTCTGTGAGATATATTTGTAGCCAATTCCTGAAAACTGGTATAAATGAAGTTTCTGTATGGATCATGTCCTGTACCGATATCAAAGCCATCTGCAATCAGATACTGAGTGGAAATTTCCATTTGCCTCATGTCCACCCGACCAGACAAATAAAGGTATTTATTTAAAAGATCCCCATGACGGTTCTCTTCTGCGGTCCAATGGCGTGTCCATTTCATCCAGCCCCCATGTTCACTCTTATTCACCCCTTCAACCATAGTCAACCAGGATTCGTAAGTAGGCAAAGCCTCCTCTGTAATGGTATCACCAATAAGAACAGCTACAAGATCATAGGAAAGATCTTTTGCATTTTCTCTTAAGGATTTTATATCTTGAAAGAATGTGTCACTCGTAGAGTCTGGTAAAAAATCAGATGGCTGCCAATTCGTATCAATTGGTTTAAGATAGGTATGCATCACATCGAGCATATAGCCTTCAATATGGAGCATCACTTCTCTTCTTTTCTCTGCGAAAAAACTCATTGTTTTGTGTGTTTAAATTAATTGCAAAGATAACCAAAAAAATCGCATAAAATCTGACATGCATCATTTTATTATTCATTCCAAATTACGTTCCCTGCTCAGGCTAGTCAAATTTTTCAAAAAACAGGGTTAAGCACATATAATCAGAATAAAAAAGAATCAAGCCCTTTCTGAAAATTAAAATATAAGCAGTTGGATTTATCCGTAAAAAAGGTCTATAAACAAGAAAAGCCTGTAGTATGTACTACAGGCTTTCTTTAAGATTTGGCACCGACCTACTCTCCCACGTGTTACCGCAGTACCATCGGCTCTGGTGGGCTTAACTT
>NZ_DATMRL010000617.1:0-4896 GCF_035566355.1 Pedobacter sp. | reverse complement strand
AATCCCTTTTACATGCGTACTTGCAACCGTATAGGTATTGATGATATTTCTTGCCAGGTAAGTGTCTGGATTGTAATAATTTCTGGTCTTATCAAATTCCCGCTCTGTCATAAATTTAACGTCAGCGCTCACCCAGGATTTAAATTTATAATTTAAGCCAGCAGTTAATCTATAGGCCAGAGACCTGTAGGTATTATCCGCATTCGCCAGTTCATCAATATAATTGTACTTCCACGGAAGATATCCTTTGTTTTGGAGGGAATCCAGCGTTTGTACTTTAGCTTTGTAGGAAAAATTATTAGACATCCCATTTGCATTAACAATCTGATCATAAGGCAACAACGCAGTTGTTCCAGGCTGATTGGCACCTAATCCAATGCCATTATTTTTCTGTTTCAACAAGGTTACAAAGGTCTCGGCTGAAAACGTTAGCTTGGGTGTAATTTTAGTCTCATTGCTAAAATTGATAACCATTCTGCTTCCAAAATCACCTCTATTATTGGTACGTTCATCGGTATAAGAAGCGGAAAGGTAACTGCGGGTAACAGCGGAACCACCGCTGATATTTATGTTGTACTGCTGCGAAAATGGAGATTGTAAAAGATACCGCTGATACTGCTCATTCACATCAGTTTGACTTAATCGTTGTACCTGATCATTATATTGCTGCTGTGTAATAGAACCGCGTTTATATTTTAAATAAAGCTCTGCTCCAGTACTTAAGGGCAGTGGATAAAGAGAGAATGCAGACTTCTGTCCGGGTAATATATTTTTGTCTACCAGCTCTTTTTCCAGGTCTAAGTATTGCGCAGAATTGAGCACCTTTCTATAGTCCAGTCTCGGCCGGCCGATCAAAGTAAAAACACTGGAGAAATTAACTTGCGGACTGTTTGAAAAACTTCCCTTTTTAGATTCAATCACGATTACTCCATTCGCGGCCCTAACTCCCCATATACTTGCGGCAGCGGCATCTTTTAAAATGGTTATGCTTTCTATGTTATCCGGGTTGATGTTAACAAGATCAAGCTCTGTAGGAAAGCCGTCAAGGACGATCAAGGGTTTTTTTTCCGAATTAATGGTAGATGTGCCCCTAATCGTAAAATTATCCCTGTTTGGGCTAAGGCTTCTGTCTGGAGTTCCTACATTCACCAGCATTCCAGATGCTGATCCTTCCAGGCGTTCTAATAAACCAGGGGCTACCTTTTTACCAATTTGCTCTCCTGAGATCACATCGAATGCGCCTGTTGCCCTATCTTTAGGGATATTTTGATAACCTGTGCTATAAGTTACATTTACCTCCTGCAGGTCACTTTTAGCCACTTCCAGGATCACCTTCAATGGCATTTTTCGTCCCTTTACTGGAATCTCCTGGTGGTTATATCCTACATAGGAGATGACCAGCACAGCATCTTCATTGACGTCAGAAAATGTAAATACGCCGTCCGACCGGGTAATCACCGATTTCGAAGTCCCTTTTATTTTCACAGTAGCTCCCGGAATTACATTTGCTTCTTCATCAAAAACTTTCCCATACACATCAAAAGTCTGAAACCTGTCTACCAGCCGATCCAGGAAAGATTTCGGCTTTTCCCTAATCAACACAGATTTGTGGTCTATCGTATATTCAAGGGACTGGTTTTCAAACACCTTCCCCAACACTTCCCGGAGCTGCATATTTTTAACTTCAATGTTCACGGGCCTGGTGTTTTTTAAAATAGAACCCGTAACAATAAAATCATAACCACTTTGCTGACGGATCTTTTCAAAAACCTTCATCATCGGAGCGTTTTTTTCAGACAGGGTAATACTTTGTGCAAAAGACCCTGCACTGACCTGCATGATGGCTGTGATCAAAATAAGGGTGGTTAGCCGCATAATCAACAGTAATTTACTTACATACGCTGGTGGCGTACATATTTTTTGTTTGTAAAAATTGTACATTTGTTTGGTCTGGTTTATGCTAAGGCCTTCATTTTCGAAGATGGTACAGGCCATTAGCGGTTAGTTGATAGTTTTAAATTATGAAGTAGATCCAGATCTAAAAGTCATTCCGACGCCAATCGGAGTGGCTTTTTCTATTTGGATTACCCGGTAAGAAATCTATTTCGTTACAGTAACCCTCCTTCCTTCAACTTTAAAATGAACTGAATTAGAGTATTGAAGCATATGAAGTACCTGTTCTATTGGTTTAGTACTGGATGCTGTTCCGCTAAACTCTTCTGTCGAAACAGGCCCCTCATAAATGACGTCAATGTTGTACCAGCGAGAGAGCTTGCGCATTACGCTTATGATATTCTCCTTGTTAAACCTGAAATAGCCATTTTTCCAGGCCACTGATTCTTCCGTATCTACCTGATTTATGCTAAATGATTGTCCGGTAAGAACCGCCTGTTCTCCTGGTTTCAGAACCACTGAGGGCTGTTTAGATGATGAAATCCTGTGTTCTGACAAAATGCGAACTGAACCTTCTAACAGAGTTGTCCTTGTTATAGCTTCGTCTTCATAAGCACTGACATTAAAATGTGTCCCCAGCACTTTAATTTCTTGTTTATGGGTTTTTACAATGAAGGGATGCTCTTTATCTTTAGCCACCTCAAAATAAGCTTCTCCGGCTAATTTTACGCACCTCTCCTGTTGTTTAATGAAACTCACCGGATAAGTTATAGAAGATGCGGCATTTAACCATACCTTTGAGCCATCAGGTAAAATGATCTGATAATGTTCTCCCTTTGCAGTAGAAAGTGTATTCAGCTGATTGGAGGAACCCGTTTGTTCTCCCTTGACCTGATAAACAATTTCTCCTTCCGCTGTTTTTGAGATGACTACACCTGATTCTTGTCCAAGTTTACCTTTTAATGATTCAGACAAGATAATTTTCTGACCGCTGGCAAGGGTCAAAGTAGCTGTTGATTTGCCGGGTAAAATTTCCTTTGCATAGTTCCGGCTAACAATATTCTCAGAAATATTTCTCTTCAAGATGTAATATACCCCCCCGCCAAAAACAAGAAACAGTGTGGCAGCAATAGCCATACGATAAATTACTTCTTTGTGAAATAGGCTAATATTTCGTCTTTTTTTCTCCACCTGCTGACCCGACTCCCCTATCTTTTGCTCTATTTGATCAAATATCCGTAAGAGAGTGAGTTCTTCTTTTGAAGTAACCGGAGCATCTTCTTCCCTTAGCTCAAGTTCAGTACGGATCAATCCATATAACTCTTCCCGCTCGGCCGTCTCAAAATATTGAATAAGCCAATCCAACTCTCCAAGGGTAAGTTTATTTTTTATAAGCTTTTGGTATAAGATCAAAAGTTGTGGTCTGTTCACGAGTTCTTTTTATGGTTAATACGTTTGAAAAACCTCGACCAATTACAGCAAGAAATAAAATAAATTTATTGAGCTCAGTTCTTCAATGTTCAAGTTTTTTTTGAATACATTCGTGATCAGATAACTGATATTGACTTACCCAGGTCGGGTCATTTGTCTTTAATTTACGATTGATCTTATACCCAACGAAATTGAATAAACCAGCAATTCTTCTTATAGATGAAAACTCAATCCTGGCAAAATTAAAGGATGGAAATCAAGCTGCTTTTAAATATTTCTATGATAAGTATAGCCTGCAACTCTATAGAAAACTGGTTCAAATGGTACATGAAGAATCCATTGCAGAAGAACTCCTCCAGGATTTATTTGTCAAAATATGGGAAAAACGGAGCTTAGTAGATCCCCAGCAATCTTTTAAGGCTTACCTTTATAAAATTGCAGAAAGAATCGTTTACGATCATTTTAGGAAATTGACCCGCGAGGCACGACTGAAGGGAGAGTTTTCTGCTATAAGTTCTGAATTGTACAGTCATACTGAGGAGAACATATTCAAAAGAGAAGCTGAAGCAAAAATTCACGCTGCTATAGAGAAATTACCTCATCAGCAGAAACAAGTCTTTACACTCTGTAAAATAGAAGGTAAATCTTATGAAGAGGTAAGCAAAATACTTGGTATTTCTGTTGTAACGATCAATACCCACATCACCAGGGCTACAAAAACTATAAAAGCGCATTTAAAAAGTAATGACAGTATGGCTTATATACTCGCCTTATCTGCAGCAATCCACGCCTTGCCAAAGTAACATTAACTCTAGAATCCCATGTTCTTTAGGTGACCCAATAACCAGTTCCGGGACTTTATATCTTTCTATTAAAAAATTTCTGCAACGTCCTTCAAAAAAAACATTTCAATGAATAATCTATTCCATTTTTTTTCTACATTTGTACCGAGAGCGTTAATTTATGATACGGGGCCAGATCGCAAGATCTTGGCTCCGTTTTCATTTAGCCTCCTTTTTAAAAGAAATAGGGCACCCACTCTCATGGATACCCTGCTCTTATTTAGGTAATTAGACCGAAAATTGCTTAAAAATTCTTAGTGATTTGCGGATCTAATGGGGTAACTTTAGATCTGAAGCGATGTACCAGCTCCCCTTTTTCATTAATCAGGAATTTTTCAAAATTCCAATTGATGTCGCCAGTAAAATCAGGATTACTTTGAGTAGTTAAATACTGGAATAAAGGATTGATATCTGCCCCTTTAACACTTACTTTCTCGCTCAATAAAAATGTAACCCCAAAATTCTTTTTGCAGAAATCCTGGATAGCAGCGTTGGTGGCCAATTCCTGTCCTCCAAAATTTCCTGCCGGAAACCCAATCAGGACAACTTTATCTCCATATTCTTTATGCAATTTTTCCAGAGCTTCATATTGCGGTGTAAATCCACACTTGGAAGCTGTGTTTACAATCAGAATTTTTTTGCCCTTAAACTTAGACAGTTTAACCTCTTTCCCATCGATAGTTTTAATGGTAAAATCATACACACTCTTAGGTGGTGTAAAAAACAGACT
>NZ_DATMRL010000616.1:0-11134 GCF_035566355.1 Pedobacter sp. | reverse complement strand
TATCCTCTTACTCCAAATGCCAAAATAGATAAAAATGCATTTCCAAAACCTCACGCACCATCCAAATCTCTGGCCCCAGAAAGAAACTGGCGTCCAAAAACTGCAAACGAGCAGCTCATTGCAGATATCTGGTCTGAGCTGCTGGGACTTGAAGATATTAAGGTAAATGATGACTTTTTTGAAGCAGGCGGACACTCCTTGCTGGCAGTAAAAGTAATGGTTGCCATAGAAAAGGAGACAGGTAAGAGACTTCCACTAACTACATTATTTGAGAACTCTACGATAGAAAAACTTGCACGCCTGCTTTCCAGGGAAGAACCTGTACAGAACTGGGATTCCCTGGTTCCAATAAAAAGCACGGGCACTAATCCCCCAATTTATATGGTACATGGTGGTGGCTTGAATGTCTTTATCTTTACACCTCTTGGTAAATATATGGACAAGGCCCAGCCTCTCTATGGCATGCAAGGCCTGGGTCTGAGAGAAGGATCTAAATTGGTTTACACTATGGAGGAACTTGCAGATAAATATACTGCTGAGATTTTGAGCAATGACCCTAACGGTCCCTATGTTTTAGCGGGTTATTCTTTTGGTGGTCTGCTGGCTTTCGAAATGGCCAAAAAACTTCTAAAAATGGGTAAAGAGATTAAGATGTTAGGAATATTGGATACATATGCGGGAGGAAGGGATCGCAACGATACTAAAACAAATAAATTTGCAAGAAAAATCATTAGACAATTCAGAAAAATCCACTTTTTTGGAAAAGCATTTTTATCCAATCCTAAAGATACTTTTGATTATCAATGTATTGTTCTAAAACGAAAGTTAAAGAGCCTCCTTAACTTTGGAGAAGAGGTTTTCGAAAACGAATCCAACTACGACGATGAAATATATAGAAGTTATGAAATTGCATATAATAACTATGTTATGGAAGCTGCAAATATTCAGGTAGATTTATTCCGGGTAAAAAGACGAATATATTTTCTGGATGACCCTATCTATATGGGTTGGAAAGAATATGCAAAAGCTGTAGTGGTACATGAAGTACCCGGAGATCATAAAACATTTTTAGATGCACCTAATGATGAGGAATTTGCAAGAATATTTCAAGAAGCACTTAACAAGAAAAGTTAATTTTTTATGGACAAATCATGATAGAGCGGTTGTTAAATCCGGAACCGGATTGGAGGACATTTAATGATTATGATGTTCTAGATAAAAAAGAAACACATGTATTTAAAATGCGGATCGATCAGAATCATCAAAAATTTCAGGAACAATATATTAAAATACTCTCTGAAGAAGAATTGCTGAAGGCGAAAAAATTTGCAAGGAATGAAGACAGCACAAGATATCTGTTGAGCAGGTTCGCGTCACGATTTATCTTAGCAAACTACTTATTGACTTCACCCTCAGAAATTCATTTCCATCTCTCTGCTAACAAAAAACCGATGGTGGATGGAGTTGAATTCAATATAAGTCACAGTGGTGATTACATCGTCATGGCAATAGCTCCCGGACCGGTTGGTATAGACTTGGAGTATATAAGAGAAGACTTTAATTTTGACAACCTACTCGATGATTGTTTCTCTGTAACAGAGAAACAATTTATCATGCAAAAAAATGAGGAAAGAATTAGATTCTATCTGCTTTGGACAAGAAAGGAGTCGCTTCTAAAAGCTACAGGAGAAGGGTTAACCGATCATTTAAATCAATTGGATTGCTCATTATCTTCAACGATTCTGAGAAATCACACCAGCTATTACATAAAAAGCTTTAGTATTGACCGGGATCATATCATGAGTGTTTCAGGTACAAATGAGAGCACCAAATTCCAGTACTGGGATTATTCTTAAATTTAACATCTGCACCATAAAGAAATAATCATATAATATTTATTTTACTCCAAATAATTAGTGAAACCAATGGATCAGGAAAAATCACCGATGACCGATCTTTCAACACAAAATTCAATTGAAAAAACACTGATTTCAATATGGGAAAGAGTTTTAAAAGTAAAAGACCTAGAGCCAGATACTGATTTTTTTGACTCTGGGGGTGATTCGCTAACCGCTTTAACCATGGTATCAATGGTAGAACAGGAAACCGGAAAACGTCTTCCAATTTCGTCACTGTTTGAAAATCCTACTGTTGAACAATTTGCCAGGTTATTGAAAGACATCAAAAGTACTCCAAACTGGAGTTGTTTGGTAAATATCAAAAAATCCGGAACAAAACCAGCCATATACATTGTACATGGAAGCGGTTTGAATATACTTGTCTTTAATCCACTTGCTAAGTATATTAATGCTCAACAGCCTTTATATGGAATACAGGCGCTCGGCCTAAATGGAGAGAAGAACCCACATAACACTATTGAATCTATTGCCGAGCATTATAAGGATGAAATCCTCCGTAATGATCCTGTTGGCCCCTACCTCCTTGCTGGTTATTCTTCAGGCGGTATATTAGCTTATGAAATGGCAAAAGGCTTTTTAGAAACTGGAAAAGACGTGAAAATGCTGGCGATTTTGGATACTTATGTTGGCGATCGGTACGCCTACAGTACTATATTTAAAGAATTTTCAAAAAAGGTGTTCAGACAATTTAAAAAATTACTCTTCTTTTCGAAGCTCTTTGTTAAAAGTCCAAAAGAACTATATCAGTATCAAATTAAGATCATAAAATTGAAACTTAGCAAAAATGCGATTAAAGAACATCCAGAAGAATTTCCTTACCAGAAAGAAGTATCAAAGAAATATGATCAAGCCTTCTCCAATTACATTATGAAGCCCTTAGATATCGAGATTGATCTGTTCAAAGTTAAAAAGCGCATTTATTTCTTAGATGATCCTACTTATTTGGGCTGGAGTAAATACGCAAAAAAAGGTTTAAAAGTCCATGAAGTTTCTGGTGATCACAAGACTTTTCTTTTTCCACCAAATGATCAGAAATTTGCAAGGGTATTTCAGTCCGTAATTGATGACAGAATCGATAAATAGCTATATGGTATTATTTTCTGCGTGATTTTTCCCACGCTGCACTTTGTGATTTTCTAAGATACCTCACCAAACCTGCGAGTACTGCATAATTCATGACGCAGAAATAATAAGGTATAAAAAGTACCTTCACCCTTATGTTCTTCTTCTCAAAGAAATAACCGGTCAGGGCAAGACAGTAGAAAACTATCTGCGCAATAAAAAGCAACGAATACCCGGTACCTGCTCCTTTAAAGGCAAGTAAAGCATTTAGTATAAAAACCAGGATAAGCAGAAATGGAGTAATTGTCCATCTCAATACTCTATGGCTGATGTATTGAAATGTAAATATGGGATAATGAAATGGATTGGCTGCTTTCTTTAAACGCAAAATAGACTGAATACCTCCGGCCGCAATACGGATCTTCCTCTTTAATTCCTCCTTGACATCTGCCGAGGCCGTTTCCATAGCATAGGCCTTAGGCTCGTATGCAATGATGTAGCCATTTTCTGCAATTCGCATCGCTATCATATGATCATCGATAATCGTATCTGATTCTACCGGTTGGTACAATGTCGTGCGAATACTAAATAATTCTCCTGCTGCACCTACATTAGAATACAATTCATAATCCCATTTCTTGAGCGTGGACTCGTACTTCCAGTAGAAACCCTCACCTGCAGAACTCGCATCAGCCGTTTCCGCTACCATGATCCTTTTTTCGCCCGCAACCGCGCCAACTTTTGGATTTTGATAATGTTTGATCAGCTCAAGGAGTGCTTCCTTGTTTAAAAAAGTATTGGCGTCTGTAAACACGGTAATCTCTCCGGTTATAAAAGGAATGGCTCTCTTTATAGCAGCCATCTTTCCGGAACGCTGGTCTTCATGTAAAACCATTATCCCGTTGTATTTTCGGATTCGTTCTGCAGTTCTATCCGTAGACCCATCTGTAATAAAAATAAACTGTACCTTTTCTTTCGGATAGTCCAGGTTAATGGTATTTAATACTTTCTCCTCTATCAGATCTTCTTCATTGTAGGCTGCAACAAGTACTGTAACCGTAGGCATGAGAACTGTCGTTTCATAAATTACAGTTTTTTTAAATAGTCTTTTAATTCTGATCAATACAAAAAGCACCAAGCCATATCCTGCAAACGTGTAAAAAATCAGGAATAAACTGACCCAAAAAATTATTATCATTGTTAGTTTTAAATTTTATATCCTAGTTTTTTACTGTCTGTACCATTCAAAAAGTTCCAGAGCAGCCCTTTAAATACCCATTTCACCAAATCCTTCCGTCCTTTTTTTAAACAACTGAAAATCTGCTTTGGACAAGCAAGGAAAATATAATAAATGCTAAATAAGGCAATATTCATCCAACTGGTATTTCTCCTAATAAAAAGCAGTCTGTTCCGGGTCATAAAGTAGGTTTTAATGCTACTTTCTTTCCCGACACTCATAGATTCTTTATGATATATTTTGGAACGTCCGGTAAACCAGATTTTTTTTCCTGCTTTTCTAAAACGCTCGCACCAGTCCAGTTCTTCATAGTATAAAAAAAATTGTTCAGCCATTAGTCCTACCTCTTTCAGATCATCTCGGCGGCACATCATAGCTGCTCCATGACAATAGGCCGTTTCCCTGCTGTCCTGATTATACTGTCCACGATCTGGATCCATACTTCCTATACCTCTATTGCGGCAAGTTAGATAATTCATTGCCGTAAAACCAGCATACTGAATAATCTCGGGGTTTTCATAGTACAGAATTAATGGAGAAATCAAACCAATATCCAGATTATTTTCCAATTCTGACGACAATTGATCGACAAGGTTGTCCGTAATCTCCGTATCATTATTTAAGAATAAGAGGTATTTTCCTCTGGCAATATCAATGGCAAGGTTATTCCCTCCGGCAAAACCAAGATTTTGATCTGATCGGATATAAATTAATCCAGGGTAGGCCAGCTTAAATTCATCGCCATAGTCATGTACACTTCCATTATCGACCAAAATCAGCTCAACCTGTTCTCTAACCGTATTTTTTTTTACTGAATTAAGGAAATCAATAGTGACCTGTAGTTGATTAAAATTGACTGTAATAATAGAAGTTGTAATCATTTGTTTATGAAAGTAGTTGTTTTTTTGTCAGAGCTAAAGAGAATGTTTAATATTTATTTTGCTTCTACAAAAACAGGCGTTTCAGTTACTTCTATTTCTAATATACCATTATTGGTATTTACTTCTTCGCTGGTCATCTGATTAAACCCTGGCTTCAATCGGTGAACAATGGCGGTTTTTGCCTGATTTAAATCTAATTGATATTTTTCTTTCCTGTCTATTTCGTCTGGTACCACTAATATAAACATCCTTTTTTTGCCCTTTTGATAAACGTCAACAATAGGATCTTGATTAATCGTATTAAAATAATAATAATCCCCCATTAAGGCCGTAATCTGATGAATATAGTCTGCAGCGGCTCTACGTTTACCATTTTTCTCTACCAGGCCGGAAAATCCAAATGGTGTTCCATTATCTGTACCGGGATCGTTATTGTCATAGAGCTGATAATAAAAAACTCTGTCGATACCTAGCCTTGCATATAACAATCCCAAACGGATCAACCAATCTGCCTGTGTTATTTCCTGAGTTTTGGCGCCTATAGCGATTGCCCTTTGTACACTTTTATCGCTAAGATCATAACCGGTTTCAGTGGACCATATTGGAATATTTATGCCTAACTTAGATCTAAGGTCGGTAAAGGTATTTGCAATTTTTGTCATATCATTCGTTTCTGGTGCAACCCCCCTCTTTTTACTCTTAAATTTAGCAAACCAACCAGTATAGTCATTGGAATACATATGATAATTGATGACATCAAAGCACAAATCTATCGAGCCATCTTTTTTATATCCTCTATTCTGTTTACACCATTCCACCATTCGTGCAACAAATTCCACATTTGGTTTTGCTATTCCACCCATTACAACTTTCATATTAGGATCAGCAGTCTTTACTCCAACTCCTTTCCCTAAAGTTCCCTTATGCCCATCGTAAAAAGCAGATAATTGGGCTGCATGCTCCTCAGGAGATTCCTCACTTTCCTTGCCTTTCCACCATTTATCCGGCTCATTCCCACTTTCTATATACTGAACATATCCCAATCCAATTACCGGATGCTCTGCTTCTTTTGGTACTTTAATGAGGCTTTTATCAATCTTGGAATTCGTGCCATACCTTGCCGCAAACTGAAAACCAGCTTTCGCAATTTCTATATAGGAAGAGGGTTGACTTCTATTTGCACCATAAGCTATAGGTATAACGTCCCGTTGTCTTTTATTAGCAGGGTATGTATTCACTAGCCAACTTGCCGTGGTTTGCAAGTCCACCAGTACTAAAATACTATCCTGATGACATTTTTGATACACCTCATCGTAACTCCAGCCGCCTTCAGGCTTATGGTTGAACCTGAATACATCTTTTTCGGGCTCAATCCGATCCCAATCTAAAAAGTGCCGAAAACCACTAAAATTCTTAATCAGATTAAATTTAGTGGTATCAAAGCTATATTTGGAGTCATAAAAATCCCATTCAAAACCGTTAACTCCAAACATATCCTTTATCTTGGTTTGTTTGGTTCGAAGTTGTTCAATATTTAGAGAATCTTTTTTGTCCTGAACACAGCCGACAAAAAGAATGACCAAGGTAAGTACAGCCCCGGCAATAAGCGTATTTTTTTTCTTCATGCTTGTTCCAATATTCAAATATCATGCTAATATAATATTTTGTAGGGAAAGTATGCCCGCTATTTTCTTCTTGCAGAAGAGAACTTAAGTTAAACTAAATCTCCCAAAAATTGTTTTAAGAGAGAATAGAATATTTTTTTATAAATTTGCGTAATATGCAATAATGATGACTAGACATCAATTGCTTCTCTAAACGCAGGCCTCAGTCTTATATCTATGGTTCAAACAATTATTCAAAAAATTAGAATTCTCAGAACCAACCTTAATATTAAAAGAACCCTAACATTGGTTTGGTCTGCAGCAAAAAGCTGGATGATCATCTCTCTAGTTATGATTCTTGCTGAAACTATACTTTTTTTGAGTTCTTTTTATGCCCTAAAGCTATTAATTGATAAAATTTCCAATACAGCTCTGTTAAATAAAGACCACGAATTTGTAATTCTGAAATATGTTATAATGGCTGGGGCTATAGCTGTCCTGTATGCTATTGCAAGGGCAATGTCCGTACATACTACTGAAGTACAGGCAACTAAAGTAGCCAATTATATAGATGAAAAGATTCATCACACAGCCATACAAATGGATCTTTCCTATTATGAAAGCCCTGAATACTTTGATATTCTTAAAAGAGCAAAAGATGCTGGTGCAGACCGGCCCAATCTCGTGGTAACTACCATGATTGAAATTATTAAAAATATCCTTAATCTTTGTGCTGTAGGATCTTTATTCGTTACGATTAATTGGTTACTCTTACCCTTATTAGTATTGTTCATACTACCTACCCTGTTTGTTAGGATTTATTTTGCAGATAAACAAAATACATGGCGCATCAGACATACAGCACTAGAACGCAAATCAACTTATCTTAGCAATCTGATTACATCCGACCAGGCAGCAAAAGAAATCAGGAGTTTTAACCTTGGCTATTATTTTAAGGATTTGTACAAAAAAATCAGGATTGAAGTTTCCGATCAAAAATTAAAGATCAGCTATCGCCGTACATTAAATGAAATCTTGACAACCTCCATTGCAAGTATTGGCTTTTTCACCTGTATAGGTTATATCTCGCTTGGTACTGTAAGTGGAAAAACAAGTATCGGTGATATTGTCTTGTTCCTGATGGCCTTTCCGCAGGCTTATACCCTAATGCAAAATATTGCGTCGGGAATATCCATTCTATATGCCAATAATATTTTCATAAACAGCCTATTTGAGCTGTTTGATTTGCAAAAAGAGCAATTTCAAGAGACTAAAGTTAAACACTCATCCTTAGAAACCAATCTTGAACTTAAAGAAGTCTGTTTTACCTATCCACATGCCAGCAGCCCCACGCTGAACAATATTAATCTGAGTGTCCCATCTGGAAAGATCGTTGCTATTGTTGGCCTTAACGGTGCCGGAAAATCTACGCTGATCAAGTTATTGTGCAGATTATATGAACCAAACTCTGGCCAGATCATACTTAACAATCTAAACGCCAATGAATTTGACCTATTATCCTATCGAAAACACATTAGTGTTGTTTTTCAAGATTTCGTTAAATATAATGTTTCGGCAGAAGACAACATTAAATTCGGAGACTTAGATAAACCCTATGACAAAGAGGAAATAATAAATGCCGCTCAAAATTCTGGAGCACATCATTTTATTAAAAATTTCCCCGAGGGGTACAATACGATGATGGGCAGACTCTTTGATGACGGTCACGAAGTAAGTATCGGTCAATGGCAAAAGCTGGCTATTGCGAGAAGTCTATATAGCAATGCAAATCTCTTAATATTCGACGAAGCTACAAGTGCACTCGATTCTATCGCAGAAAAGGAACTGTTTGACACGTTTAGAAATCGGATTAACAAGCGATCCGCACTAATTATTAGTCACAGACATTCCGCAGTTAAGCATGCAGATTATATCTATGTCTTATCCGGAGGGAAAATATCTCAGCATGGAACAGACCAAGAATTATTGGCACAGGAAGGAGATTATGCCAGACTATTTAAAGAAGAAAGTTTAAATTCCAGTCGAATATAATGAAGATCAAAAAACAAATAGCGCTGTTTACTTGCTGCATAGATGATTGGGGAGGAAGTGAGGAACTCTGGGCAAAAAGCATCCCTTTGCTTAAAGATGTTTTAGTTACAGTTTATAAATCCAGAATCAACCAACAGCATCCGGAATTTATAAAACTCAAGACCTCTGGTGTGATACTGACAGAGCTTCAACCAGAGATTTCATTTATTAAAAAATCATTTAGAAAAATAAATCAACTCATCCTCAAGATAGCTACGAACAGGCATTTAGATGATCATGCTATAAATATGTTCTATCGTGCCATAAAATCTACTCAACCAGATCTTGTAGTTATAGCGCAAGGGATCAATTTTGACGGGTTAAAATACGCCTATCAATGTATTCAGCTTAATATACCATATGTAATTATTGTGCAAAAGGCAGTAGAATTTTACTGGCCGTATCCAACAGACCGCACTTACATGAAAGAAACTCTGTTAAAAGCTGAAAGAATCTTTTTTGTCTCAGCACAGAATCAAAGATTGACAGAAGAACAGTTTGGTCAACGCCTCCCAAATAGCAAAGTTGTTTTTAACCCGGTTAAAACAACAGTTAATCCAATACCTTTCCCTTCCACAGAAAATGGTTATCACTTTGCCTGTGTTGCCAGACTTTTTATAATAGACAAAGGCCAGGATCTTCTCCTGCGGATTATGGCAAAAGACAAATGGAAACAACGGCCAATAACCATTTCTTTAATCGGTAGTGGGCTCGATGAACAAGGTTTAATGGAGATGGCAGAACTCCTGCATGTAAGCAATGTAAAGTTTACCGGGTATCAGAACGACATCAATGCCTTATGGGGAAAACATCATGCTCTGCTGCTGCCCTCCAGAAGCGAAGGATTGCCATTGTCTATGATAGAAGCCATGGCCGCCGGAAGGACTGTTATCGTTAGCAATGCTGGCGGAAATGCTGAAATTATCCGGGATGGATGGAACGGATTCATTTCCGAATCTACCGAGACAAGTTTTGAATTGGCAATGGATCGTGCCTGGGAAATGCGCGACCAGTGGAATGACATTGGAAAACAAGCTTCCTTATATATTGCTGAAAATTTTCCTGTTTCTCCTGAAACAGATTTCGCTAATGATTTAACCCAACTATTCAATGAGCGCTAATCCCTTAGTTTCCATAATTATTCCTACATATAACAGAGAAGATAAATTGCCTGAGGCCATTAATAGTGCAATTAGTCAAACTTATAAGAATATCCAAATCATTGTTATTGATGACGGATCTGTGGACAGTACAAGAGAATTGGTTGCAACATACCCCCAGATAGAATACTACTGGCAAAAGAACCAAGGTCAGGCTGCTGCAAGAAACTCTGGTTTAAAAAAGACAAAAGGTTCAATCATTGCCTCTCTTGATTCCGATGACATTTGGTTTCCCGATTTTCTAAAACTCTGTGTAGAAAAGCTGGAAAACGAACAACTCGATTTTGTTTTTGCTAATTGGGAACAGGAAGCTAAAGTAGGAAATAACTGGAGTTTTTTAGATAACGACCCTTACTTAAAACCTTACTTTCATAAAATAAATGGTCACTGGATCAATCTGGACAATGAAGAATTACGTGAACTGTATGTTAAAGCTTGTCCCTCCCCTTCCTCATCGGTTGTAATGCGTAAATCTTCAATTGTTTCTGGCTGGGATGAAGATATTCGTATTGGAGATGATTGGTGCCTCTATCTGGAAATGATTTTATCTAACAGCAGATGCAAAGCTGCTTTTACACTTGAAAAGCTTTGGAAAAAGAGAATTGATGAAATAAATATCTATGATGGAAGAAAGTGGAGTGAAGTACTTGAATTTCTTTACATTGCAGACCTAAAGATCAAAATGGAAAAATTCCAGCACTTGCTCAGGAAAAATGAATTGAGCCTAATGCAAAAGAGATATATGGCCAGTTTGATAGAGTTGTCAAAGCATAAACTGGTCCGGGACTTAAACATTCCCAAATCAATTGGATTACTCAAGAAATCATTTTCTATAAGTGTACCTTACACGCTAAGGACCATACCCGATATTTTCATGACAGGAATCGAGCGAAAAGTCAGGCTTTTAGCTGACAAACTAAAAAAGAAACAATAAATTGGAGATAAAAAAAATCATAAGGTCAGCTGATTGGTGGGAGTACAAATTACCACCTTTGCTTGCCATAGGTTATGCAACGGCACTTAAAACTCCTGAACCTTTCCTGTCTTTAATGCCCCACCTCCTATTTATACTATTTTCAATCATTATCGGGGCTATTTACGTCAGCATCATCAACGATATTACCGATATAGAAATTGACCAGGCCAGTGGCAAAAAGAATAAAATGGCCAACATGCCTTC
>NZ_DATMRL010000615.1:0-16180 GCF_035566355.1 Pedobacter sp. | reverse complement strand
AAGTGGCGTTTCCTGTCCATGGTCCATTTGTTGTAAACTTAACTTCTCCCGTTGTGGAGTTCACATTCATATTGAAAGGATAATCTGCAACATACCCATTTGCCCCCTGGTTAAAACTAATCTCCAGGTTGACTGTGGTAGCCGAAGTAAAATTGACTTTCATAAAATTGAATGTTAATCCATACCCGGGCAGCGCATTTACCGCTGTTTTCACCTGGTTATAGATTTGATTAAAAGCATCTGAACTACCATATTTCAGATAAACATCAGATTTCAGATCCAGCGACATCGAAGTAAATGCTTTTTTTGTTAACCAGTAAGGAAATTTGGATTCATTCAGATTCAGTGTATTTTTCATGTAGAGCTGTACTTCTCTCTGTAATTCTTTGAAGTTGATACCCAAATTATTATAGTAGGTAATCACATTCTGTTCTTTTTGGATCAACCTGCTTTTTCCAGCTGCCGATGCTGTATTTGCCCAGTTGTCATACCATACCTGCCCGTTAATTAATAACCAGCTAATGCTCTCTGCATAATCCTCAGTATACACTCCACTGGCATAACTGGTTACGAATCCATTCTTATGCGCTGAATCAATAGGCGTATCTTTATAGGGCTGTTTATAATAGCCTTTGGAAATACTCTCGAAATCAGTAGGAATAGGAACGATCTGATTCAGGATATGTCCAAATTCATGGTGCATAATTCTCTGTCTGTCCCAAAAATAGAACGCGCCGTCCGGAAGCGGAGCATAGTCATTTAATCCGTATAAAGTTATCCTTCTTCCACCAGCAGCAGTCCCTGCCACGCCAGGATCGTTGGAATCCGCATAAGCGTAGGAACCAAACAGGACAAATTCTTTAGGAATGTATTTTTTAGAAAAGGTTTCCCCGGCAATTTTCCTATACGGCCCTATAAATCCATCCAGTACAGCCTGCATCGTCGGCTGGATATCCTCCAGTTTATTAGGGGTAACATTTGCTGTATTTCCATGGTAATATCTGTTGTACCGGTATACCACTTCTATATTATAGGCATCTAAGAAATTTGTTTTCAGCCATTGGTCCAGTGCGGTATTGGTCTGCGGATTGTCGGCATTAAAACTACTATAATCTACATCAAGATTTTCCGTTTTCCGGCATCCAATTACTGTTGTAACAGAAGCAGCAAAAAATAAAAGTTTATATATAAGTTTCATAATATTCGATTTATCTCGGGTTTAATTCTATACCTGATAATTTAACCTCTTTTGGCAGTTGAAAAACCCTGCGTTTGTCATCGGGCTTAAGTTCTGTGAATGTTTCCAGACCAGTTGCGTCAAAGTTATTGTGTACCACAGTAAGCCGGCGTCTGATGATGTCAAACCATCTTATCCCTTCTTGCAAAAATTCTGCTTTCTTAGCATCCAATATCGTTTTTACCAAACCCTCTTTAGGGTCAGAGATACTGTAAAACGCACTAATTTTAGCCAGTGTTACCGCATCATTTGCAGGATTATATCCATTAATTCTAACACTATAGAAATCATTAATATCTTTTAAAGCCGCATCAAATTGCCCCAGCTCCGCATAGGCTTCTGCCCTGTTCATCAGCGCTTCGTCAACAGTAAATGAGGCTGAAGTCAAATAAGGGAAGCCAATTCCCGGCCCGGTATTGAAGAAATAGCCCTTGTACTTATAGGTGGTATAATTCGGCACACCATACGATGGTACTCTATTAGCCAGGATTTTTCCTGTTACATTCGCAGTGGTAAACATCTTAACCAGGTGATCACCGAAACCATGTCTTGGTGCATTCTGATAATGGTATGTAGAATAATTATTAGACAACAGGAGATTATATTTTTGCGAACTGGAATTAAATGCTGCATTAAATTCCTCACCGGTCATATCTTTCAAAGTGGTTGTAATAGGCCGTATATTTCCCACAAAATCATTTCCGGGAACGGTTAGAGTTGCATGATCTACCGCTTTTTGCCATTCCCCTTTGAATAAATAAAAACGAGCAGCAAAAGCGTGGGCTGCAGCTGGTGTAAAATGGAATTTGGGCACTTTATAGGCCGAAGCAGAAAGCAGTTTGATTCCATCCAAAAGGTCTTGCTCAATTTTTTCATAAGTCGATTTAACAGTCCCCCTGCTGTACTGTACAATAACCTTTGTTTCTGGTGCCGTGATATAAGGAACACCAGGAGAAGTGTTCGCTCCACCAATTTCGTAGGGATTCGAATACAACATCACCAGCATAAAATGTGCATAAGCACGGGCCACCAGCGCTTCACCCTTATAAGGTAATACTGCCGTACCCAGATCTTGTTTTTCTATCGCCTCCAATGCCTGATTGGCCGCAGCTATTGCTTCATAACAACCATTCCAATAATTGGATGTTGAATTAGTCTGCGCGCCAATTACATCAATCCAGGCATAAGGCAAATCAAACATCTCATTTGTACTTCCTATTCCTACGCCTTTATCTTCCGCATTATCTGATGAAGATTCTGTAAATGTCAAGTAATCGTAGGTAGGATAAGCTGTAGAGACCAGCTGGGCCACCTTATCTACGGAGTTGATTTCTGTTCTGTTATCTGGCGCCTCATTTAAATATTTTTTACACGATGGTAAAACAAATGGTACAAGGCCCAAAAGGATAACTGATATTTTATGTAGTTTCATAATCTATTCTTATTAAAATCCAAATTTTAACGATAAAGTATATTGCTTGGCAACGGGCATAGCAACGCCACCAGATGCATAAAACTCCGGATCCTGTCCGTTTAAACGTTTATCAGCGTAAATAAGCCAAATATTATTGCCCACCAGTGAGAGTTGTGCATTTGACATTTTAAGCTTCGTATAAATCTTTTTAGGAATGCTGTAAGTAAGAGATAACTGTCTGAGTTTAATGTAATCTCCTTTTACCACTCTTTCTGTAGAGTAGTTGTATAGATTATAAGGGTACCTGATGTCTACAGTGGCTCCATCTGCGCCAACTATCTTCGCCGCTGAAAGTGGATCTAAAATAGCAGGTATACTGGTAAACTTTTCATCCCCTGGCAGTACCCATCTATTTAAAACATCCCGGCTTAATGCCGTTAGATCATCATAGCTGCTTTTAACAGTTGGTTTTAAGCGAAGGAAATTTCCGGCAGAAAAGCCAAACAATGCGGATAAGCTAAATCCCTTATAAGAAAATTGGTTATAAAATCCCCCTGCAAATGTTGGATCAACGGGACCTTCATATTTCAAGAAGGACAAATCATCATCCTGCAAACCGATATAAGTCGTCGCTTTCCCATCCGGCCCTATAAAAGTTGGGTATCCGTAATCATGATTCAGACCAGCAAATTTTACAGAGAACAAACTTCTTTGAGAATAGCCCTCTACAGGAGCCCCGTTGGCTGAAATTGACCTCCATACATTAGGCGCAACGTCCAGATTAGTTACTTTATTTGTATTGTATCCAAAATTAAAATTTGTTCTCCATTTAAAGTTTTCATGGTCTATAACTTTGCCTGTTATAGCAAACTCGATACCATGACCTTTCATCCCTCCATAATTCGCCGTTTTTTGATACTGTCCTCCAATCCCTGAAGTTTTAATATCCCCTATCAGATCAAAAATATTTCTGTTATATACATCAACAGTTAAATTTAACCGGTCATTGAGCAAGGATAAGTCTAGTCCAATGTTAAAATCCTTGGTTTTTTCCCAGGTCAACTGAGCGTTCTCCAAACTCGATATAAAGGTTTGAACCTCCTGATCATTAATATTTGGTCTCCGGGCAATCTGATTATAAAAAACAGCAGAAGAATTTGTCGCATTGCCAATACTGGCAACCAAACCGTACGAGGCTCTAAGTTTAGCGGCTGTTAAAATAGTGTTCTTTGGCCAGAAGCTTTCTTCGTCAATGTTCCAGCTACCCGACACATTCCATGTAGGTAACCACCTGGCCACCGTACTTTTTCCCATCAGATTAGACCCATCATAACGACCAGACAACTTCAAGGTATATTTTTCCTTATAAGTATAGGCTGCGTTGGAAAAATAGGCAATGTAACGGTCCAGGCCGTACCCCATCCCAAAATAAGGCTTCCCAGTTTCAGCAGCCTGTTTGAAATAATGGTAGTCAGAGCTCACCAGACCTCCATTTTCATACTGATAACCTGCACCGTCAAAATACTCATTTTGCCTGTCCGCATACCGGACTTCCATTGCCCCAAAAATATTCAGATTATGGTCTTTATTGAAGGTTTTATTGTACTGCAGGTTTTGTCGGAAATAATAAGTTTTTAAATTATCCCCAGTCATTTTATAAAAACCCCCGTCAGGAAGAACACTCAGCGGCAAACCATTTGGGAAATCCGGGTCTTTATATAAATTGGGATTATTCTGAGCAGATGTTGCATCGTCAACGGTTCTGAACGAGGTAGCCATATTAGAATTTTTTAGAATATAGATCTGGCTCTCTGTTCTTGTAAATCTATAAGCGCCATCCAGAGCGTAGGTCAAATCAGGGATGATCTTATAACTGAGGCCACCCTGAACTTTAAAATCAATCATTGCTAATTTTAAATAATTGGTATTCAACTCATTTAAAATATTAAAAGGCGCACTATTTTGCCTGAAATATTCTAGATCCCCATTTTCATCATATGGCGTAATCAACCTACTGGTATTCAATGCATAATTATAGGGGTTAATATCAAACCCTCTGTAATAACTACCATAAACAGGATCGGACTGCAGAACTGTTGTTCCGGGTGCTTGCTGATTACGAACAGAACCATTTGCCAGCAATTCGCCACTTAACTTATCGCTTAATTTAAAATTGGCTCTATAGTTCCCTGTAAAACGATCCACATTATTACCTATTGTTTGTCCGTCATCATGCAGAAACGAGGTAGAAGCATAGGTTTGAAATTTTTCTGTACCTGAATTAATGCTGATGGAATGATCCTGCTGCAAGGAATTTTTAAATAAAACATTGAACCAATCTGTATTTGCATTGGCATACCTGGACAAGAATGCAACCTTACTGGCATTATCATTCCTGAGCGCCCAGGTTTTTGTCGTTTCATCATAGTCATATAGCATGTTATACATTTTATAAAAGATCCCACCCGTATTACCTCTGGACGCATCCGGGATCTGATAATACCCTTTGTTCTGCATCTCAATCATAACAGCCATCTGGTCTGCAGAATTTAACACATCAAAACTTGAATAGGAAGGTTTAGCATAGGTCGTGAAGTTTCCACTATAGCTGATTTTTGGAGCACCTTGTGTTTGTCTGCCTTTTTTTGTAGTTACAACGATAACCCCATTCATCGCTCTTGCACCGTACATACCTGTTGCAGCGGCATCTTTCAGAATATTAAAACTCTCAATATCATCCGGGTTTAAACCTGCTACCGAAGACCCTATCAAAGTATTCGCATCCCCGGTTGTCAAGGCCTCATTGGAGATATTGACAACATCTTCCAAAATGATTCCATCCACAACCCACAATGGTTTATTGTCGCCCGAAAAAGAAGTTGCACCACGCACACGAATCTTAGGTGCGGCACCAAACGTTCCTGAAACATTTTGTACAGTTACCCCCGCTACCTGTCCTTCAAGCATTCGGCTAATGTCGGGAACTCCATTTCTTTCCGCATCGGATGCTTTTACCAGGGTCGAAGAACCCGTAAATGTTTTCTTATCCAGGGTTTGATAACCTGTAGAGATATTGACCTCTTTCAATACGCTTACGTCCTCCTCCAAACTGACATTTAAAGTAGTTCTTCCGGCAATATTAACTTCCTGTGTCTTATACCCAATATAACTAAATATAAGTGTTGCGCCAGCATCTGCATTGATCTGGTACTGGCCTTCTCCATTTGTAAACGCAGAGACACCCTTACCCTTTTCCCGTACACTTACGCCTGGGATCGGGTGTCCCTTTTGATCTGTAACGCGTCCTTTTATCTGGACCGCCATAATGTAAGCAGATATCCTGTCAAAAATAGTCTTGTCCTTTTCCTTGATCACCACTATCTTATCCAGGATCTCATAGGAAAAAGGTTGATCTTTAAAACATAAATTCAATGCTTCTTCAAGGGTACCGTTCTTAATTTTAAGATCTACTTTACTTGCTCTTTCCAGTAAACGTTCATTATAGAAAAACTGATAACCACTTTGTTTACCAAGGTCTGTAAAAATCTGGGTGAGCGGGGTATCTCTTTTATTAAGATTTATGCTTTGGGCTACTCCGGCCGCACTTAACTGCATAAATGCGGAGAATAAAAAAACGAAGGTTAACTTCATAATTCGCCAAATTTGATTGCGTACCTGCCATTTTTTGGACAGCAGGCCGCAATGAATAATATTATTCATATTTTTGTTTTGGTTGGGTTTCTAATTAAACGGATTGCAAAAAAATGTTAAATGGGTGAACCCAGTCATTATAAGGATCCCGATCGCCATCGGGGTCCTTTATTTCTGATCACCTTTCCTGAGTTAAATCCCGTCGTCTCTGTAGATTTTTTCCATGTTTGGTTGTTTTTTGGTTTGAGTTGATTGATTAATTATTATATATTTAATTCACTAGCATTTTTCGACCTTCTATTCTGAATTTTATATCACTAAGTTCAAGAACCTTGATAAACTTACCCAAACTGGCATTTCGGGGAACTTTTCCTGTAAAACGATCGGCAGGAATACGGCCTTGATAAACGACCTCCAGGTTGTACCACCTGGAAGCTTCCCGTAATACACTTTCCAAGCTTGTACTTTTATAATAAAACCATCCCTCCTTCCAGGATACTGCTTGTTCCAGGTCTGCCGGCACTACGTTTATACTTCCTGCCTGATGAACCGACTGTTCCCCCGGCTTAAGGAGAATAGACTGTTCTAAAAGGACGTTTTGCCCATTACCAAGGGGAGAAACCTTCACCGAACCTTCTAAAAGCGTGGTTTTTACCCCGCCATTTCCGGCATAACTGTTGATGTTAAAATGTGTTCCCAGTACTTCCACTTCCTGATCCTTTGTTTTCACCTTAAAAGGATGTGCTCTATCTTTAGCAATCTCAAAGTAAGCCTCACCAGTTAGTTCAACCCTTCGGTCCGCTTTCGCTTTAAATGAGGTTGGATATTTCAAAGAAGATTCTGCATTAAGCCATATTTTTGAGCCATCCGGAAGCACGACCTGATATTCTTCTCCCCGCGCGGTAGAAATAATATTAAAAGCAGGTGTAACCTCACTGTCTGCTGAGTTCCCTTCCGAAGCTTCCTTTATTTCATAAATCAGTTGCCCATCTCCTGTTTTGGTAATGTTTACGCCGGCCTCTTCAGCCAGTTTTCCTTTAACTGCATCGGACAACACAATCTTTCTCCCGTTCGCCAATGTTAAGGTAGCCTTATTACTTCCTCCGGGGATACGATTAGCCAATTCCATAGTTACAGCAAAACGGTGTTTTGACCGCTGAACGAAGAGAATACCCAGACATAGAACAATAACAGCTGCTGCTGAAATGCTATAACTCCATATTCTTAATGCAGACGATTTTCTTTTGGATTTACAGGGAGCTGGCACCAGATTTGAACGTTTTAATGTTCCTTCCCAAATCTCTTCCTTCAAGCGATCCAAATCAGTTTCATCATCAGTTAATTTGCGTCCGAGACTTTCTGAGCTGTACCAGTTCTCCAACAACTTGACTTCTTCATCAGTAGCTATCCCTTTATTATATTTTTCAAGAAGTAATGCAGCTTCTTTGTGGTTCATCTAAATTCAGTTAATGTATTTATAGATAAAACCGGGCAAAAGGACTTTGGGGGTAGAAGATTTCTAAATTATTTTAAAATAATCAGAGCAAAGATAAATACACTCAGATTACTGATCTTTGGCCTTATAATTTTTAATGCATTTTGGACCTGTTTTTTCACTGTTTGATCAGATATATTCAGTTTTTCCGCGATTTCTTTATGTGAAAGATTCTCCTTTCTGCTCATCTCAAAAATTTCACGCATTTTTGGAGGCAGATTAAGAATTTCCTGTTCAATAATCTGTGTTAATTTTTTTTCATCTACATGGTCAATCGCACTCGGATCTATTTCCGAAATAAATGAAGCAATGGATTTCACATAATCATTCCGAACACGATTTTGTTCCATGAGGTTTAAAACCCTGTTACGTGCAGCAACATATAAAAAACCTGCAAGATTTTGATTAGATCTGATTTCAGCCGCTTTAAGCCATAGTTTACTGAAAATTTCCTGGATAACATCTTTTGCTTCTTCTCTGTCCCGAAGCATTTTGTAAACATGTGCGTACATCACGCTCCAGTACCGATTATAGATTTCAGTAAAGGCAGACTGGTCACCAGACTTTAGCAGGTCGGTTAATTCCTTATCTGAGTATTTACTGTATCTGCCCATAGATTAAAACTACTCCATTTAAAGTTCTGCTGATTAAGCCAGCATTATTCTTAACTAAAATGCGTAAATCTATCCATAATAACAAAATATACTAAAAAGGAGGTTCAGATCAGGTGATGTTTCAGCTTATTCTTCGCCCTTGCTTTCTCTAAGCGTACCTATACCTGCGGGTATAGTAAAATAGAATGTAGTTCCTTTGTCTTCTTCGCTCTCCAGCCAGATTTCTCCTCCATGTTTGGCTACAAAATCACTGACCAGATTAAGTCCAAGCCCGGTTCCCTTTTCTCCCAGTGTTCCAAAAGTGGTGTAATTTGATTTGCTGTTAAACAATTCCTGCACTTTATCTTTAGGGATGCCAATTCCAGTGTCACTCACAGAAAACTGCACACCAGTATCATTTTTAATTGCTTTAATTAATACCTCCCCATTTCTATGGGAGAATTTAACTGCGTTTGAAACTAAATTTCGAATAATCGTATCCAGCATCGCTTTATCTGCGTTGACTTCTAAATCCGGCTCCACTGACTGCACCACACGAATGCCTTTCTTCTCCGCCATAGGCAAAATGCTGAGTAAACACTTCTGTAACTGAGCGGCCAGGTCCTCAATGTTAACAGGATTAAAACTAACCGCATTAAACTGAGATTTGGCCCAGGTGAGTAGATCTTCCAGAAGCTCATTTGCGCTAGACAGTTCCTGTTTCATCATAGAAAGATAGGTATGCACTTCTTCAGCCGAACTGGATTGAAAATCGTTTAATGTCAGATCTAATAACTGTAAACTTCCAGAAATTGGGTTACGCAGATCATGTCCTATGATGGAAAGTAACTTGTTCTTTTGTTCATTCGAAGCCGTCAACTCCGTATTTAAAGCCCTTAGCGCATTATCTTGTGATTTTCTGGCTGTAATGTCCCGCATACTTCCTTCAGTACCCACAACCAGACCATTCTCCCGGATCAGTCTGGCATTCACAGAAGCATACCGGAGTTCCTGATTAATTGTTTTTAATCTGGCTTCAAAGTCTATAACAAATCCATCCTTTTGCAGATTTTCGATAATTCTGTCCCGATCATGGGGGTAGTAATAAAAATCAATAACGGGCCGTCCAATGATCTCTTCCCGGGTATAACCGGAATACTGCAATATAGAGGGACTGATTTCGGTTACTCTTCCCTGCTGGTCTGCCTGATAAAAAACGTCCTGTACATTTTCAAAAATGGTCCGGTATTTTTTCTCACTTAACAACAAATTTCCCTCAATTTCTTTTCTTTTGGTAATATCCTCTATCTGGGAGACATAGTGCAGGGGATGTCCAAGGCTATCTTTCAACATAGTTGCCGCAATAACCACCCATATCACTGATCCATCTTTGTGGATATACCGTTTCTCCATTTTGACATTTTCGCGAATGCCGTCTGCGAGTTCCTTTAAGCTTTCAGAACTTCTAAGCAAATCCTCAGGATGCGTAATGTCCTGTATATACAATTGCTGTAACTCTTCTTCGCAATACCCAAGAATATCACATAAACTGGAATTGACCCTTTTCCACCTACCTTCAGGAGAGATCAATGCCATACCGATCAGAGAATGTTCAAAGGCTTGCCTAAACTGCTCCTCACTTTGATACAAGTTCTCTTCCAGCTGTTTATGCTTGGTAATATCGAAACTTACCGCTCCAACCAGATTCTGTTTCCCTGAGGCATCCATAAAAGGAAACTTATAGGTTTTAAAATACTGAGGATATCCATCCTGTCCGCGAATAGTCTGGAACAACTCCTTGCTTTGCTGGGTCCGGAGTACTTCCATATTATTGATATGCGCATTTTTTGCAACGTCTGATCCAAAGATCTCTTCGTTATTTTTACCTACCACATCTTTAGGGAGATGCAGGGTTTCAAAAAAATCATTATTCGCATAGGTAAGGACATTCTCTTGGTTGGTAATCCAGCATAAACCAGGAAGGTAATCCATAAACAGACGAAATTGCTGATCCTGGAAGGTACTCTGTTTATGCAGTGTAATATCTTCACTATATATGATCACGCCCCCCACGTTTCCATGCTGACCTTTCCAGGATTTAACCTCCCATTTCATCCACCTGTTATTCAAGGACGATGGCTCATTCATCTGGTCTTCTCCTGCCTGGTCTTTACCCCTAACAGCTTGCTCTAAAATAGTAAGCCACTCTCTGCTTCTTTCTGAAAAAATAGTGCAGTAGGATTGTCCAATTACTTTCTCCCTTTCCATTCCATAGGTTTTTAACCATTGATTGGATACTGCCAAAAGTTTCAGATCAACATCCAAAATAGCAATAGGTATAGGACTGATATGGAAGATCTGGAGTAAATCAGCAGCTGAAATCATACTTGGTCATTTAATACAACAAATATAACCTTTGAAATACAACGACTGAAACAAGAAAAATGTTATTTTTCTAGCAGGTTAAAGGCTATTTTCCAGAGACGGGCATTTGCGTACAGCAAATAATGACCAAAACCAATACCGATACCGCAGAAATTGTACGAAGGGTATTGAAGTTATTCCATGCCCCTTCAAATTTCATTCTATGGGCAACAATTTCTGCTGGCCCGGCTGAAGATAAGTTGAAAGCTGCCAACTGATCATTTAAGGGGACATTTCCAAAAACAGTTACTCCAAAAACCCCAATAGTATAGATCAACGTGGCAATGGCCAATAGCCAGAACTGAATAGATAAAGGCCTGATATAAAACTGGTATGTGCTGAGCGGGAGTAAAACTAATGTTCCGATAAAACTCACAAAAAATACAGGATTTAATATGGCCTTGTTTATAGACTGCATTGCAGCAAGATAGTTTTTATCAGATAAACGGGATAAGCCAGGGATTACGCTGCAGGACCAGGAGTAGAAGAGGCCAGCTATCAGTCCAGCCATCGTTGCGGTAAGGACCAATACAACTACGGGTAATATGTTTTCTTTTGATTCCATGTTTTTATTTATTTATCTAAAATTATGGAAATCAAGAGATACGAAATAGAACAAAACCGACAACTCCTGAATGGAAATATTTAATTGTACATAGAGGCTACTTTCTATTCAATTCAGCAATGACTTTTTTTGCAACTTCATTCGTTGGATCCAGCTGAAGAGACCTCGTATAATTCTGCAAAGCTTTTTCCTTATTACCCTGAGCATAATAAGCCTCTCCAAGGCTGTCATACACATTTCCCGACTCAGGAAAGAGTTTTGTATTGTACTCAAAAACAAGCACAGCATCATCTATTTTTTTTCTATTCATCAACATATAACCTATTTCATTTAAGGTAGACTCCGCATCAAAATTGTACTCCTCACCATGCTCCCCTTTCATTTTCTCATAAAATGCCAGTATTTGTGGCCCATTCATAATTTCGATTTGCCTGGAGAAGTTCGCTGTCACAGATTTTTTAATTTTGACATAAGGTTTTCCATCTAAAATAGACTGTATTGAAGCATCAATTGCATATAGATTATTTTGCTGATTGTTTGTCATTAAAATCACCGTTCTCCCTTTAAGTGCATTACTGATCAGTAATGCCTGATAGTTTCTGGCTGTTCCATCATGTTTGTGAAAAACCATTTGATCGCCATCCATACTTCCTCCTCCCAGACCAGATTGCTTATTCGGGCCAAAAACAGCCAGTAGCTCCCGTGACGACTCCGGACCAATAAGTTTGAATGTTGTAATTGCATTTGCCCATTTATAAAAATCATCCAGAGCGAGCGCCGTCCAGCCAGAAATGGGTACATGAAGATCATCTTCTTTCCGGTTGTTATCATAAGCCCTGGCTATCCATTGATCTTGTTTATCAGGATCTACAATCGCTGTCTTCATACCGCAGGGTTTCAATAGCTTTTGAACTACAAATTCTTTAAAAGACAAACCTGTAATTTTTTCAATGATTCTTCGCTGTAAGAATACATTATTATTGTTATAGGCATAGCTACTACCCGGCTCAAAATCTAATTTTTCCACCTTCAGCAAATCTGCCATATTATCGGCATCATTATTTACACTATTCCATTTTACGTCCGGCAAGCCACTGGTATATTGCAGTAAATTAATGATCTTGATCTGAGAGGCCCATGCAGGCAATTCCGACAGGTATTTAGAAACCGAATCTTCCAGTTTAAGTTTACCTTCTTCCTTTAGCATCATAATACCAACGGCATTAAACTCCTTTGCGATAGAACCTATATGAAACCGATATTGTTCGGTAAGTGGTATTCTTCCAGAAGCATCTGCGAAACCCAGCGCTGCCCTATATATTATTTTATGGTTGTCTTCCACTAAGAGATTTCCATTAAATAATCCAAGCTTATTCGCATCATGCACCAAAGCATCAATTTTCTGCACTTTTTGTTGAACCTGGGCAAAGACAGGCCCATTGTTCAAACCATAAATGAACACCGAAATTAAAATGGCATTTGTAAAAGTTTTCATATCCAACAATCTTTTTCTTAATAGACAGAAAACCAATAAGATTGTTGCAGTTAGTCCGACAAAAAATTCCGCTGGAGTATTATAGCTTCGACGAACTGCCAGTTTCGATCAGTTCAACAACAACAATTCTCCTTGCTTAGGAAAGATCAGCTTGAAATTCTCCGTATTTGCTTCTTTAAGCTCTTTACGTATCAACTCCTCTGCTTGTAAAGGAGGCTTAATATGAGTAATAATAAAGTTTACTTTTTCAAATGTACCCGCTTTGCAAAGATTTTTTAATTGCCCCAGTTCTTTAAAAAAAAGCTTTGGCGTAAGATGACCAAACAATAGATTTTCAGGCTGTTCATTTGGAAAAGAAACTTCCAGGAAAACACCCTTCAACTCGTTTTTATTAATTAAAGGTGCAACCTGCTCCCATAGAAGACGCATTTTATCAGATTTCTCAATTTCATCTGCGCCGGTATCTCCGAGATAAAGCGCATAACTATTCTGGTGTCCCACTAAAAATGCGGTACTCTGATAAGGATTTCCATGACTGAGCGTAAAAGCTTTAACTATCATCTCTGTTCCATCGAGAGGTCTTTCGACCTTTTCTTCCAGTGCCGTATAACTATATTTTTTCAACATTGGCTTTTCTCCTTCATTACCAAAATTGGCCCAGGCGTCCCAGGTAAAATACTTATCTCTTAATACCCCTAATACCTTCGGCATGCCGTAGATCTTTTTAACACTATCTTCCGGCGAATTAATGATCAGACCAGAAACATGATCGAGGTGTCCGTGTGATATCAAATAACCTTTAATTTGCTTTCTTAATACTTCATCAGGTTTTCCTTTCAAAACACCCGTCTCTATCGCTTTACGTATCCCGGTATTTAAGGTTCCCGCATCCAGGCAGATATAACCATCACTGCCTTCCGGGGCAAGCAAATAGGCAGAAAGATTGTCCTCTTCTATCCCACCCTTAACACCAAGCGGAATGACTTTAAATGATGATGTACGAGACTGAGCAGATATCTGAAGAAAAGCGGTAAGAACAATAAAGGCAATAAGGCAAGTTTTTCTGAACATAATTTATAGAATTACAGTACACAAACTTAAATAAACACATGAAAAACTACATCAGCAACATCATAAAAAAAGAGCAGTATTAAACTTGCTCTTTTATTTACATAAAGCACCCGGAAAAGGTCTTCAATAAAGAAATTTATTTCGTTTTCACGAATTTAGAACCACAGCCTTCTATGCACATAATAGGCCCGGCAGGACTCATGGTCAATTCTCCGTTGCTAATTTTAAATCTATAATTCTGCTCGGTTTTATCTTTCTTAAAAAAAGTAAGTGTTACGCTATCTTTCACAGAATAAGTAGAATAGTCACTATAGGCATTACCTTCAAGCACCCCATTATCTTTAAACGTGACCAGATAAAGAGAAGCAGAATGCTCAGATACAGGCATCCATTTGCCCTGACCATTGCCAATATCAGCATATGACGCTGAAAGTTTCCATGTTCCCTGTAGGGTGTCATCGACAACGAGTTTTGCGTTATCCTTGCTGCAGGATACCATAAGAAACAAACAGGAAACTAAAAGTAATTTAGGTAAAGAATAAATGGATCGCATAATTTAGTCGTTTTGGTTATCGATGTAAACGAAACAAAAAAGAGAAACGCTACACCAAATATAAAATAACAATTTATTAAAATACTAAACCACTCCCAGTATCAACAAGACTTAGGTCTTCCTGATCCGGATGATATGCATCCAGTGCATCACTTTCATGAGAGGATAAGTAGGATCAAACTCGAACCATCTTGAAGCAAAATTTGGACTATTTGGTTTCTTATGATGGTTATTCTGAAACAACTCCCCTAACATTAAAAAGTCAAGCGGTAGAGAATTCTTGCTGTGATCATTGTTGTCATGATTAGAATAACCATATTTATGTCCACACCAGTTTACAATAGCTCCATGAATTGGTCCCATTAAAAAATGGATGGGTAGCAACAGGAACATCCACCAGGCCGTTGCAAAAGTAGCATAAAACCATACGTAAAAACTGATAAAGATGATGCGGGTAATCCAGGAATCACCAATTTTATCAATAATAGGCCAGGATGGGTATTTATCTCTGAACTGTTCTTCAGGTTCAACATTGTATTTGGAATAATTCAGATATATATTTTTAGTCTGGATCATCATTCCCCATACATCTTTTACAAAATGTGGTGAATGCGGGTCTTTCTCCGTATCACTGAAAGCGTGGTGCATCCGGTGCAAAATTGCATAAGCACGAGGATTCAGAAAAGATGAACCCTGCGACAAGAAAGTAATCAAATAGAAAAATTTCTCCCAAAAGGTATTCATTTTAAACATCTTATGCGAAGCATAACGGTGGAGAAAAAAAGTCTGGGAAAAGAGAGAGAGAAACCAATGTAAAAGGAAGAAAACTAAAATAATCATATAAAGCACTGAATGTATACCAACGTAATCCGCTTACGTTAAACTGTTCAAACCTCAAAAGTAATCAAATTATGATGCTTATTTAGAATTATTTTGAACAACTCCCAAATCTTCAATAAAAAATGCCGTGGATCCATTCAAACCCACGGCATTTTTTATTGATCAGGAGATATTCTATCTTCCAAAGTCATCCTGCACCCTAACGATATCAGATTCGTCAGAAGGATTTTCAGGATCAGTATGCTGCCAGATTTCAGAAACTATACCCCAGTCTTTTAAACCAATTAAACGGTGTCTTTCTCCTTTTTCAAGTTTTACCCTGGTACCAGGTGTAAGCGTTTTCACCTCTCCCTGCTCATCTGTATCACTGGTAATGATGCCCACATTTCCACTCACTACCTGCCAGATTTCAGCACGGCGATGGTGATATTGCCATGATAAACGGGAATCAGGGGCAACCACCAGGATCTTAGGGCTCAATTTGCCGCTAATCTTAAGGTCATTAACATTTAATCCATCAAAGTAGACATTGGCAAACTGTTGTGCCTGTTCTTCATCTATCACGAAAAAACCACCCCATGGACGGGTATCATCAACATTAACCACGTTGAAACCTTCGATCTTCAGGCGCTGTGCAACGCCGCTAAATATTTCTTTCTTTTGATCTGACATTTTAAATCTTGTAATTGATTGACCAAATATAACAGATGAGATTTATTTTTTAACAGCCTTGCCTATTAATTTATCAATCCTGCTTACAATATAATCAATATCAAAAGGCTTTTTAATATAATCATCTGCTCCTGCTGCTATGCTTTTCTCTTTATTCTGATCATTTGCAG
>NZ_DATMRL010000614.1:0-3677 GCF_035566355.1 Pedobacter sp. | reverse complement strand
TATATCCACCGCATAAAAATAGAAGCAGCAAAACGAAGCTTTGAAAAAAGCAGAAAGAACATCAATGAAGTAATGTATGATGTGGGCTATACCGATACAAAAGCCTTCCGGACAACTTTCAAAAAAATCACAGGTCTTACTCCGATTGCCTACAGGAATAAGTACAATTCGATGAGCGTTATGGCCAATTAGAAATCGTTAAAAATTTCACCTCTGCTCAGTTTCCCGTCAACTTTTGAAATGACCTGAACCTGAGCTTTAAGGCATAAAGCCTGGTCTGATACGCGAAAGATGTCCTGGAAGAAGATTAATTTAATCCCTTGTCGTTCGGTTCTTATTTTTACAATAAAGCTGTCGCCGGAGGTAAGAGATTGCTTAAAATCCATCTCAATTCTGGATACCATGAGTAATATACCCTGATCGGTTAAATCTTTGAATGACCCGGATCTGGATAAAAGATATTCATGCCTGGCGTGCTCCAGGTAATGCTGATATACCGCGTTATTGACAACTCCCTGCAAATCACATTCATAGTCTCTTACCTTTAACTGAATCTCAAAAATATATTGTTCCATAAACATTGGTGACGATGGTTTCCGGGCGCAATTTACACTTCTTATCCTACATCAAGAACAGACCAGGCTGAGTTGTTTAATTTTGTTCTCATTAAAAAGGAGAATTTATGGAATTAGGAATAGGAATGTTTGGCGATTTGGCTTTTGACCCTCAGACGGGCAAACCACGTGAAGCGAAATTAAAGCTTCATGAAATCCTTGAACAAATAAAATTAGCCGATGAAGTTGGTCTGGATGTTTTCGGTTTGGGAGAACACCATCGTCCGGATTATGCAGTTTCCTCACCTGAAATTGTTTTGGCTGCTGCGGCTAGCGTAACCAAAAATATAAAATTAACCAGTACAGTAACTGTTTTGAGTTCTGCTGAGCCAGTAAAGGTCTATCAGGATTTTTCAACGATTGATCTGATTTCTAATGGACGCGCAGAAATAGCTGTTGGACGGGGAAGTTTCATTGAGTCTTTTCCTTTATTTGGTTATGACTTAAAAGATTACAACCAATTATTTGAAGAAAAACTGGATTTGCTGTTAAATATTAACGATAATGAAGTGGTGAACTGGTCGGGTAAACTCCGCGCACCGCTGGTGAAACAAATGGTTTTACCAAGAGCAACCAATGATGGTAGATTGCCCATCTGGATTGCTGTTGGAGGTACACCTGAATCTGTATTGCGTGCTGCGAAATTAGGACTGCCTTTAATCGTAGCGATTATTGGAGGAATGCCTAAGCAGTTTCAGCCATTAATAGAATTCTATAAAGAAGAGTACATTAAAAATGGTCATGACATAGAAAAAATGCAAATAGGGATTCACTCGCATACATTCCTAAGTGATGAGAATGCAACCATAGATGGATACTTCCATAATTATGCCTCACAAATGAACAGGATCGGGGCGTCAAGGGGCTGGGCACCTTATACTAAAGCTCAATATAATGGAGGAAGATCTAAAGAAGGTGCTCTTTTTATCGGCTCAGCAGAAGAGGTCACTGATAAAATCCTGTATATGCATGAGTTGTTTGGCATTACCCGTTTTATAGGTCATATGGATGTTGGTGATCCTTCGCATAGAGATATGATGAAAGCTATTGAGCTGTTTGGAACCAAAGTTGCACCTAAAGTGAGGGAGGCATTATTGTCATAAAACTGTCTTATTTAAAATAAGTATAAATAAGATTAGGGCTTCAAGGTATCTTCTTGTAAGTTTGCGCGCTTAAAACCATTCTAAATAAGCATGTCAAAAATAATCAAATTGTGTCTTGTCGCCCTTATGACGACTTTTTTCAGCATTAACTCTTTCGCACAAAACAATACCGGAACTATTATAGGAAGTATTAAAACTTCTGATGGCATTTCAGCAGAAGCAGTGGAGGTCTCGATAAAAGGCATCGCCAACACGACAGCTGATAAAAATGGAGCCTATATCCTTAAGAATGTCCCGGCAGGAACCTATACAGTTACGGCCAGACTGGTTGGTCTAACACCAAGTTCCGGACAGGTAACTGTTGCTGCTGGCATAACGGCAACACTCAATCTTTCCTTAAAAGCATCCAACCAGCAGCTTAAAGAAGTTGTGGTGAGCGGAGGGAAGAAGAACAAATTCTCTGTCAAGACAAGTGATTACGTTTCAAAAATGCCTTTGAAAAATCTGGAGAATCCCCAGGTTTATGCAGTCATCCCTAAAGAATTACTAGCAGATCAAGTGGTTACTAATTTTGATGACGCGCTAAAAAATGCGCCTGGTATTGATAAATTGTGGTCTTCAACAGGAAGAGCCGGAGACGGAGCAGGCTATTTCTCTTTAAGGGGGTTTGCAGTTCAACCTACACTTGTCAATGGATTGCCTGGTTTAACTAACGGAAGTCTCGATATTTCCAATGTGGAACGGATCGAAGTTGTCAAAGGCCCATCGGGAACCTTATTTGGCAGCAGCTTAATCTCTTACGGAGGCTTGATCAATACCGTAACCAAACAACCTTTTGATCGTACGGCTGTAGAAGTAAATTATACAGCAGGTAGTTACGGTTTGAACCGGATTACAGCGGATGTAAATACGCCATTAGATGCAGATCACAAGGTATTGTTCAGGATGAATGCGGCTTATCATGATGAAAGCAGTTTCCAGGACGCAGGCTTTAAGAAAACAAGATTTTTTGCGCCCTCCTTATCTTATCAGCTAAATGACAGGGTTTCCTTCCTGTTGAATGCGCAATTCTTAAGTTCAGAGGGAACCAATCCGACTATGTTGTTTTTCAATAGAAGTGCACCGCTTCGCGTAACCACGCTTGAGGGGTTGGGTTATAACAACAGAAAATCCTATACAAGTAATCAACTGACGATGAAAAATCCTGTAACTTCTGTACAAGCTCAGATGAATTATAAGATATCAGATCAGTGGAAATCACAGACTGTTGTTTCAAGAGGTACAGCAAAATCTAATGGTTATTACACTTATTTGTTTGAGGGTGTCAATACCGTCAACAAGGTAGCTGTATCAGGCAACGGTATTTTTGCCAGATACATCACCAATCAGAATTCTACAACAGAAACTACGGATATCCAGCAAAACTTTATTGGTGATTTTCTTATTGGGAAGATGCGCAACCGTGTTGTTGCCGGATTGGATTATTACAACAGTACCTCGATTGATAACAGTTCTAATTATGCGCCTTTTGGATCTGTTAATCCTAAGGTTGAGAATACCGATAATTTAACTTCTCAGAGTGCTGATGCCGCAATTGCTACTGCAGGTTATGGTGGAAGTACAAGAGCCACCCAGGAGGTCTATAGTGCCTATGTTTCTGATGTTATCAATATAACACCTGAGCTGTCTGCTATGGCCAGTTTACGGATTGACCGTTTCCAGAATGGTGGCTTAAGTACAGCAGCGGCCGATAAATATGGACAGACTGCTTTATCGCCAAAGTTTGGATTGGTGTATCAAATTCTAAAAGACCAGCTTTCTGTATTTGGTAATTACATGAATGGGTTCAAAAATTCAGCTCCTAGAAATGTAGAAGTTGATGGCAGCAATGTAGTCACTACTTTTAAGCCTGAACATGCCAACCAGATAGAAGGTGGTGTTAAAAGTGATCTTTTCGAGG
>NZ_DATMRL010000613.1:0-29295 GCF_035566355.1 Pedobacter sp. | reverse complement strand
GGAGTAAAGGAAAAAGAGCTTTAAGACTATCTTCTATCTTACCGCATAAACCCATGTCCAGTTTCGCCCGGCGGCCAAGTTTTTCTGGTTTTTCGTCTATCTGTATGATCTTTTTGTCTGTAGGAATGAATGGTGCATAAGGAAAGTCTGTGCCTAAAAGGAGTAATACATCAGCTTCGTGCATGCTGTGATAAGCTGCTGGAAGTCCCAGCAAACCTGTCATACCCACTTCATAGGGGTTGTCATACTGTATTCCCATTTTTCCTCTGAAAGAATAACCAACGGGCGCTTTCAGAATACGAGCCAGTTCCACGACGTCATCATGTGCTGCTTCGGCACCAATTCCGCAGAAGATGGTCACTTTGGAGGCGCCGTTCAGGATTTCTGCCAACTGGCTTAATTCTCCATCTGAAGGGCGGATCATTGGTGTGTTCAGGTAATTTTGCGTAGAAGCAATACTTTCTTCTGCTGGAAGGGAAGCCACATCGCCTGGAAGTCCAAATACTGCAACACCTTTTTTATGAATGGCATGCTGTATGGCTGCCTGGAGCATTCTGGTAGCCTGCATAGGGGTGTTGGCAATCTGGTTATAATGACTGCAATCATCAAAAAGCCGGGTGGTATTCGTTTCCTGGAAATAATCCGTGCCAAATTCATGGGTCGCACAAGTAGAAGCAATGGCAATAACCGGCACACCGGAACGATGGGCATCATATAATCCGTTGATTAAATGCACATGTCCGGGGCCGCTGCTTCCTGCACAACAGGCCAGACCGTTAAGCTCTGCCTCTGCTGCTGCTGCAAAAGCACCTGCTTCTTCATTTCGTACATGTACCCACTTAATGCGGCCGTCTCTTCTGACGGCGTCATTCAGCTCATTTAAACTATCACCGGTAACTGCATATATTCTTTTAATGCCATTGCCAGCCAGCATGTCTACAATTTGATCTGCAACCTTTTTACTCATGACTGTATTTTTAAGTGAATATGATTTGTTTAAACTGTAACGGGATTAGCTGGTGCTTTGTTTGCGCCTTGTCCTGTTTCTTTAAGGAAGAGACTAACTACAACAGCCAGCCCGATACCGGCAATCCAGAATAGGCCGGCAGATTGAAAATGTCCTGTCTTGTCTGTCGCCGCCTCCAGGGTTTTTCCAAAGAACCTGCTGAACAAAGGGCTCAGCAATGTGGTTACTCCAAACGTAATGAAATTGATGGCGCCCGTAGCACTGCCTTTTACATGGTCAGGATTGGATTCCTTGATCACAGAATAGGGGATCATCGCTGCTCCGGAAGCTACACCCAAAGTAAAAGTACTGGCAAATGCGGGCATAAGATCAGGAAGGAACAGCAATTGGATCAAACTCAGGATCATTAGTAAGGCACCTCCAATTAAAATAGGTTTACGCCGGCCTATTTTGTCGGTCAAATAGCCTAAAAGCGGGCAACCAAATACCCAACCCATAGCCACCATTGCACTGGCCAGAGTTGCGGTGTGGAAGTCCATGTTCCGGTCCTTTTGAAAAAATGCAACGCCCCATGTCATGGCAAAAATGGTGGTTGGTGCAAAAAGTAACCCAGATATAATACCGCAAAACCAAGACTGTTTGTTGGAAAATACGACTTTGTAAGGGCTTAAAAATCCTGGAGTATGAAGATCTTTTGATGAACGATGTTCTTGTACATTGTGCGGTGTAATAAGGAGTAACCCCACTGCGACGAATATAGTGATCAGACCGGCGACAGTCCAGAAATAAGTTTCATCCATTCCGCGCTCCATTAAAGGACCTACTACAAATTGACCTGCAGAGCCGCCCAGCATCCCAAGGCATTGTGTAAAACCTATAGCTGTAGCCAAAGACCTTGGAGAAAAGCCTTTTGTAGCCAGATAGACACAACCAGGAAAAGCAAAGGCACAACCTGCCCCTTGCAATAACCGGCCGATTACCCCGGTATAATAGCTGGAGATGATAAAAAGCAGGCAACCCAGACCTAGAATCAAAGCCCCTGCAAATAAAGAATATTTAGCACCAAATCTATCCAGGGCAATACCTGCAATCAGACTACAGGTAGAGTAAGTGTAATAATAGGTACCTACAATACTAACGAGTCCAACGGTGGAAACACCAAAAGCTCCTGAAAGCTGAGGGATCATGACAGCTGGGGAAGAACGTACTACATAGTCCAGAAAATAAAATAAGAGCCCGAAAACCCAGGCAATAACATAGTACTTTGTAGGAGAGGTTGTTTTTATAGTGTCCATTTTGGAAGGATTAACTAGTCAAGTACTTGCTTATAAGCGTAGTGTCCTTTAATGAACTCATTTAAATATCTACCCTTGGATCCTGCAGCTTTCATTGCTTCATACACATGTCTGGGCACATCCTTGTATTCATAAACCCTTCCCGAAACATAAGTAATCCTTAAAACAGCGCTTTCGGGGATATAACTCATAGATGCAACAACTGAAGAGGGCATACCAAAAGATTCTACTATATAAAAACGTATAAAACTGTGCCAAGCCTGCCTTTTTAAATTTTATTTTTGATCAGGCTTATTTATTTTAATTCCAAATAGTATTTTTGGGGACACAAATAATTCCCACCACCTAAATACAATGAAGAAGAAAGATACCAACTGGGCAAAAACACGCAAATTTCTGAATGATGTCCATTTATGGATTGGGCTGGCTATAGGCTTGATTGTATTGGTGGTTTGTTTCTGCGGAACGATCTATGTATTTAACGATGAGATCCGGGAAGCTGCGACACCAGAATTGTATAAGGTTGAACAGAAGGCAGGTCAGCATGTCCTGTCTGCTGAACAGTTGCTGTCTGTTGTGGAAAGGGCGAGTAAGGGGAAGGTTGTTTCTGTAAGGATACCTGCTGATGCCGGGCGTTCCTGGCAATTCGGGCTAAGAAAAAAAGAGGGAGATAAGAAAAAAGGAGGACATAAGAGAGCGGAGAAGCCTGAGGGAAAAGAAAAAGGGAGGGAAAAGGGAAAAACTAAACCTGTTGTCTATTATGTGAATCCGTATACGGCTCAGATACTGGGCAATTCAAAAGAAGTTAAATCAGTAACCATTAATTTCATGACCACTATTTTCAGCCTGCACAGGTGGTTGTTGCTGGATAAAATTGAGAAGCCAATTTTTGGGGAACTGGATAACCGTAAATTAGGAGGATATATTACCGGAGTTTCAGCCATTCTTTTTACCATAGGCGTGCTTTCTGGAATCGCACTTTGGGTGCCCAGGAAAATCAAATCCTGGAAACAGGGCTTTAAGATAAAAACCAGTGGAAGCTGGAAGCGGACCAATCACGACTTACACAATACTCTGGGATTTTATGCTTGTATTTTCCTTTTTTGTATGGGCTCTACAGGTCCGCAATGGGGCTTTGACTGGTATAGGACCGGGCTAAGAAAAATGCTTGGAACCTATGCTCAGGAAAAAGATGAAAAAGAAAAAAAAGGTCCACAGTCTGTGGTGCCTAAGGAGGAAATAGAGAAACCTCTGATCGCAGACTACCTTCATGCTGCGTCGCAGGTATTGGACTATCCAGGAGATTATTTACTTAACCTCCCTGCCGATTCTGCTGCCGCACTGAACATCAGCAAAACAAAGATCGGTTTCTTTGCACCTGCAGCTGCCGACCGTATCGTCATGGATCAGTATACGGCAAAGGTGATTAAAACAGAACGTTTTTCTGATCTGCCTTTTAACCAGCGGGTTTCCGGATCGATCAAAGCGATTCATACCGGGGAATTGTACGGAATGTTTACGAAGATTATTTATTTTTTTGCTTGTCTTATTGCGACCAGTTTGCCTGTTACAGGCACACTGATCTGGGTGAATAAGATGAAGAAGTCAAAATCTAAAAAATCAGTGCCCGCAACTAAACGTTTGGAGCCTGCGGTTATCTAAGATGAAGTAGATTTTGCATAGATATCTGACGGCCGGAGCGTTTGGTTTTATAGACCACGAATAGTCCGGTTGCACAAAGACCAATCAGGCCCGCAAGACAAACTGCCAGTCTTGGTCCAAAGGCTTGTGCTGTCCATCCAATAATCAAACTTCCTATTGGGATCATCCCCTGGTAAGCCATGATGTAATAACTGATCGCCCTTGCCCGCATCGCAGGAATGGTATGTGTTTGTATGTATGTGTTGATCGCTGAGGTTTGAGCCATCATTCCAAGGCCACTAAAGGTCATAAAAACCAAGGCCAGGGATAAAATCCCTGAATAAGCCAGGAGAATCAGGCTCAAGCCAAATACGGTACTGGCAATCACCATGATCCGCATTAAAGGTTTTGCTGATCTTAAATTGGCCAGGTACATGGCACTGATCACAGAACCCAGCCCTGCAGCACTTTCGAACCAGCTGAAGGTACCTGCATTTCCATGAAACAGATCTTTAGCAAAGATCGGCATCAGGGTGTTGAATGGGATGACGAACAAGCTGCTTACCCCAATCATCAAAATCATGCTGCTCAGTTCGCGGTCACCCGATACATATTTAAAACCTTCTTCCAGCTCTACCCAGATGCTTTTTTGCGGTCTTTCGACCACACTAAGGTTCAATTTCATCATAAACATACAAGCCAGTACAGGTATATAACTCAGGAAATTACCAATAAAACAAATATCTTCACCGAAGGTACTGAGGATAACCCCGGCAAAAGCAGGGCCCACAATACGGGCCATATTGGACATAGTCGAATTAAGCGCAATGGCATTTGGAAGGTCCTCTTTCTGATCCACCATTTCAACCATTAAAGATTGCCTGCAGGTTACGTCAAAGGCGTTGATAATGCCTTGTATCAGACTTAGAAAGATGATGCATGGTATATTGTAAAACTTAAAGAAAATGATTGCAGCCAATGCACCAGCCTGGAGCATCGAGACCACCTGGGTAATGACCAGGATTTTATAACGGTTGTGTCTGTCTATTAAACTCCCTGCATAAGGGGAGAGGATCAGCGAGGGAATAAGACTGGCAAAAGCCACCAGGCCTAGTAAAAGTGCGGAACCGGTTAAGCGGTATACGAGCCAGCTTACTGCTGTTTTTTGCATCCATGTTCCTATTAAGGAAATGCTTTGGCCATAAAAAAAGAGTTTGAAATTACGGTACTTTAAAGATCTAAATATATTCATGTTTCATAAGTGTCTTAAAGACATTGCAAATTTCGGTATAAACTATTGAGTTGTAAAATTGATTGTTTTAATGATTTTGATTAGTTTTAACGATTAATTATGGAGATCAGACAACTGAATTATTTTGTAAATGCGGCAGAATACCTTCACTTTACTGAAGCTGCTGCAGCCTGCTTTGTTACCCAGTCTACGTTATCACAGCAGATCAAACAGCTGGAGGAGGAATTGGGAATGCTGCTCTTTGACCGGATTGGAAAGCATGTCCGGCTTACGGAAGCGGGGTCTGTTTTTTTATTGCATGCCAGGAAAATACTGCAGGATGTTAAACGTTCAAAACAGGCCATCAACGAACTTAATCATCTCGAAGCGGGCGACCTGAAGATCGGCGTAACCTATGCTTTCAGCTCTATGGTCCTGCCGGCGCTTTCACCCTTCTCGTCCAAATATCCTGGAATTAAGATTTTTATTGAGTATGGTACACCAGAGTTGCTGGAGTTAAAACTGAAAGCTGCGGAACTGGATATTATTTTAACCTTTCATGAAGAATCTGACAATGAAGGGCTCGAAATGCAGCCCCTTTTTTCATCCAGGATCATGATGGTGGTTTCCAGGAAAAATCCACTGGCCTCGCTTAAAAAAATCTCCGTAAATGAACTGGCAACGCTCGAACTGATTCTTCCGGGAAAAGGCTTCAGTTCCAGGGACTATGTGAACGAATTGTTCAGTAAGAAGAACATCAGGCCTAAAATCCGGATTGAGATGAATGAAGTCAACTCTTTGCTTACACTGGTTGAGAGTACTTCATGGGTCACGATATTGAACGAAAAGGCCATCTTAACCTGGGACAGCCTGATTGCTATTCCTATTGCAGGTAAAGAACGCTATAAACAAGCTTTCATTTTATGGCAAAAAGGGGTATACAAGAAAAAAGCAGCTACGCTGTTCCTGGAAGAACTGGGTAAAATTTTGTGGTAAATTTAATCTTTGGTATGATAACAGTAACGGCATTTTGGCTCGTAACTCTCTTTTTCTCCAAGCAAGACTCTGGCCTCGCTGGCTATTTTTCGGTAAGAATACATCGCCGGGCTTCCACAGCATACGCATACTGCGTGCACTTTGGTTACCATTTCAGCAATCGCCATTAAGGCAGGCATAGGTCCGAAAGGTTTGCCCAAAAAGTCCATATCCAGACCGGCTACAATAACGCGAATGCCTTTGGCAGCTAGTTTATTACAAACCTCAGGAAGATCTTCATCAAAGAACTGGGCTTCATCAATTCCAACCACCTGGGTATCGGCATTGAGAAAAAGAATAGCTGAAGAGTTATCAACAGGGGTAGACTGTACAGAATTCAGATCGTGGGAAACCACGGCTGTTTCATCGTAACGGATATCGGTTTTAGGTTTAAAGATCTCCACCTTTAATTTTGCAATTTCTGCCCTTTTAAGCCTTCTGATGAGCTCTTCTGTCTTTCCGGAAAACATAGAGCCGCAAATTACTTCAATGCTCCCACGGTATGCTCCCCTGCTGTAATTTTGTTCGCTGAATAACATCTTGTCTGTTGAATCTTTAGAGCCGGCTAATATCGAAATTTTGTAGTACTTTTGAGTGTCAAGTTACCAACATAAAACAGCCATTTTACCGTTATTAATCTATGATGAACCAAGAGGATCTTTTTAAAAAAATCGGACTGATACTTTCAGAACTTCAGGAGCAATACCAGTTTTTAGCTCAAAACCCTCAAAATCTCAATGAATTAGAGTTGGAGTTGTTTCTGGCTAATGCCAATTTCTTAACTGACCATGTACAGATTGTGAGAAAGGCAAATCATGCTGCAGCAGCTAAAGCACAGCCGGAACCTGGGGTACAACGAGAGGAAGTTATTGCAGAACAGCCCTTAGCTGTTCCGGCAAAAACAGAGGAAGCAGAAGAAATTCCCGTTGCTGCTCAGGAAGAAGAAGAACCTGTTATAGTTCATCAGCCCCGGGAAGAAGAGCCTGTAATCGTACCTCCTAAAGCAGCGGTATTGAATGAAGAGATTTTTAAACTGGATAAAGATCCTGCAACTTTTGAGTTTATTTTAAGTGAGCACCCGGTGTCTGATAAGTTTGAATTCGAGGAGAAGGAGGTTGGTGATATTTTTGACAGACCTTTAAGTGAAGAAGAGCAGCGCATCATTGCTCAAAAGCAAAAACTCAGAGAGAAGAAAGAAGAAGAGACTGTCACTCCGGAAGAAGAGGACGAATTGGGTCCGGAACCTTTTCTGGTAGAGCATGGGGAGGAGATGGACGAAGAAATTCCGGCTCAAAACATTGTGGAGACTCCAGCATCTCCAGTTAAGGAAAGTGTACAACAACAAGATTTGTTTAAAGAAGATATAGCAGAGATAGACCAGCGGCCGGTGCAAAACACCATTCCTGATGCGCCGGTGAAGCCGACATTGAACGAATTGCTGGGTGGTGGAATGAAATCAGAACCTAACAAGGCAGAAGTTGCAGATCTGAAGCAGGCGATTAGCCTGAATGATAAATTGCTGTATATTAAGGATCTTTTTAATGGATATAACCTTGCCTATGCAGAAGTCATCGATCTGGTCAATAAAATGCCTGATTTCAAAACAGCGGATACTTTTCTGCAAAATAACTACGCGGTAAAGAATGACTGGAAATCGAAGCAGGCTACAGTAGATCGTTTTTATGAATTGCTGAACAGGCGTTTCCCGGTTAAATAAAGCCCATCCGGTTAGAATCCAGTTTCAGGAAGATAAAAATCAATACGGTAAAACTCCACAGGGAAGAACCCCCATAGCTAATGAGGGGGAGTGGAATTCCAATAACCGGCATTAAGCCGATGGCCATGCCGATGTTTATAAATACGTGGAAAAAGATGATACAAGCCATGCTGTACCCATATACCCTGGAAAATACAGAGCGCTGCCGTTCGGCAATATTGACTACCCTGACCAGTAAGAAAACGTACAAACCAATCACAACAAAACATCCTGCGAAGCCCCATTCTTCGCCAATGGTAGAGAAAATAAAATCCGTGCTCTGCTCCGGTACATAGCCATATTTGGTCTGCGTACCTAGTAAAAATCCTCTGCCCAGCACCTGTCCAGAGCCTATGGCAATTTTACTTTGGTTCACGTTATATCCCGCACCTTTTGGATCCGTTTTAAGCCCAAGTATCAATTCAATACGTGTGCGCTGATGAGGCTGCAGTACCTTTTCAAATAAGATCTTGGCCACAAACAAATATCCTATGGCAGAAATGGTGATCACTGTAATCATAATCATCCTTTGCATTTTCTTTCTGTTGAAATACACGAAAAGCCCTCCCAATATCAGGATGGAAGAAATTAGAATAACAGGCTGCAGGTAAAGATTCAGGATAAATAAAACCACAGCACCCCAGAAAATGACCAGCAAATAACCCGGTAAACCCTCTCTGTATAAAGGGAACATAAAAGAAAGGAAAACCAGTGTAGATCCCGCATCCGGCTGAAGCATAATCAATGCCATCGGCAAGAGAATAATGGTAGCAGCAATAAGTATAGGTTTTAAGTTGGTCAGTTTGGGATTAAAAGAGCTGATGTACCTGGCCAGCATCAGGGCTGTTCCAAATTTAGCAAACTCAGAAGGTTGTATGCGAAAACTACCCAGAGGGATCCAGGCCTGGTTACCACCAACATTTCGCCCAACCACCAGTACCACCAGGAGCAGGAACATGGTGATTCCATAGATCACCGGGGCAAATATGCTGAAGAATTTGGCATCCATCAGCAGGATAGAGAAACCCAGGATTAAACCAGTCCCAATGTAGATGAGCTGTTTCCCGTAATTACTACTGAAATTAAATAAATCGCTTTTTTCAGGATTGTATATAGAAGCATAAATATTTACAAAACCTACAGCACAGAGTGCAATATAGATCAGGATGGTTACCCAATCTACATTAAAAAAAAACCTGTTGCTTTGCTGCTGATTGATCATGGTGTAGCTGCTGTATTTTTAGGATTAAGTGCTGTTTTATTCTGAAGTCCAGTAACCGGAACTGATGGCTGTTTTGCCGCAGAGTCGGCGTTTTTTGGAAGAACCTTAATCTTTGGCTTTGGCAATTCAGGTAAGGCACTTTGTTTCTTCATCCATTCTACCTGGGCAAGCCTCCCTGCTGAAATGTTGCCCGTTAAATATTTCTCTGTCAGATAACTGGCAATCGGTGCTGCGTACGCACTTCCATAACCTGCGTTCTCCACAATGACCGCAATGGCGATCTTTGGATTATCCCTTGGGGCAAAACCGATAAAAACGGAGTGGTTCTTGCCATGAGGATTTTGTACCGTACCTGTTTTTCCACACATCAAAATGTTTGGTATTCGGGAAGCTGCTGCTGTTCCCCAACCACTGTTCACTGCATCCTGCATCCCATCAATCACAGGTTCAAAATGTGCGGCATCTACATCTACATAGTTCTTCTGCACATAATCCTTCTTAATGATATGTTTATCACCAATTGATTTAATCAGGTGGGGTTTTATATAATAACCTTTGTTGGCAATAATAGCCATAATGTTCGCCATTTGTAAAGGTGTGGCATTCATTTCACCCTGCCCAATGGCCAGAGAGATTACGGTGGTAAAACCCCAATATTTGCCAAACCTTTTGGTATATTGATCTGATGTAAACAAGGTTCCTTTACGTTCAAATGGCATGTCGATGTCCAGTTTCTGCCCTAAGCCGAATTTCCTCACCTTAGCTTGCCATTCATCATAAGCTTGTTTCGTACTTTTAAATCGGCTTTGGGTCATCAGTTTCTGAAATACATGGCAGGCATACACGTTACAGGAACGGGCCAAGCCCCTTCTTAAGCTGATGTTGCCATCCACGTGTTCGCATTTTACCGGATGGTTACCTGCCCAATAAACGCCCGGGCAATTAAAAGTCATATCCGGGGTAATTACACCCTCCTGCAAGGCGATCAGGTCATCCAGAGGTTTAAAGGAGGAGCCGGGTGAATAATACCCTGAAATTGGCCTGACCAGGAAAGGTCTGTTGGCCTGGCCAAAAATATCCATATAATTGTTGCCCTGCTGGCGGCCCACCATACGGTTGGGATCATAACCAGGACTGCTCACAAAAGCAAGGACTTCACCGGTTGAAGGTTCTATAGCCACAATACTGCCTACCTTATTGGTCATGAGCTGTTCGCCTAGTTTCTGGATTTCAATATCAAGGGACGAAACGACCTTTTCTCCTGACTTGGCCAGGGTATCGAATTTGCCTTCCAGGTAACTGCCCTGAGGTACGTTTCTGGCATCATATAACATATTGATGACTCCACGCTCCCCGCGCAGTGCATCGTTGTATTGTTTTTCAACGCCAGCTTTTCCAATATAGTCGCCGGGCCGGTAATAGCCGTCGTTGTCGTCAATATCCTTTTGGGTTACCTCCTTTACATAACCGAAGAATTGTCCCGCAACACTATCAGGATAATGTCTCACTGTCCTTCCCTGAACCAAAAATCCGGGAAAGCGGGAAAGTTTTTCCTGCAAGGCTGCATAAGTTTGAACAGACAATTGCTTTTCAAAAGTAGAAGGCTGGTATCGGGATTGAACAGTGGCTTTATGAAGCCGTTTTCTAAAACCTGGCATATCAATACCAATCAGGTTACAGAATTCTACTGTGTCAAATTCCTTGACCTGGTTAGGGATCACCAGCAAATCATATACCGGTTCATTTTGTACCAGTACTTTACCTTTCCGGTCAAAGATGACTCCACGTGCGGGGAAGGTATAGATCTTCCTGAGCACATTGTTATTGGATAAAAGGAAATATTTGTCACTGACAACCTGCATATAGAACAGCTTGCCGATCAGGACCAGGGCAAGGACGATGAAAATCCCCTGTAATACGTATTTACGGCTAAACAGATTATCCATTAGCGTTGCCTCCTGTTATAGAATAAGAATTCGATAAGTATAATCAGCAGCCAGGTAAAAGCTCCGCTCATCAAACAGCGCAGCAGAGTGTAAGAGAGCTCTGCGGGTTTGAAAGATTCCAGTACAAAAAGAACCAGGTGATGAGAAAATATACACAGTAAGGCATAAAGGGAAAACCACTTAAATCCCATATTGCCTAAGCTAGGCTCAGGTTCATCAAAACCGTCCCTGTTCACACTGATCGAGATGAAAGTGATGCGCACAAAGGTGAGTGCTACGCATGCTGCGGCATGAACGCCCAATGTATCATAAAAAGCATCCAGGGTCAGTCCGGTACCAAAGGCAATCAGATATAAGATCAGGTTCGGAGTGCCAAAGGGCAGCAGCAGCAGGAACAAAACGTAAACAAAAGGCGTAGCGAGGTCATAAAAACTCAAATTTCTTAACAGAAGAATCTGAATGAAAAGGAGGATAAACCACCTCAATATGTTGATCAGGACTAGTCTGCTATTCATTTGGTAATTTTGATTCTAAAGCTTTTTGCTCTTCGGCAAATTTATCTTTTATAACGTAAACATACTGTAAGGTACTAAAATCGTTAAAAAGATTGATTTCAATTGTTAAAAAATTATCTCCTGTCGCAATGCCGGCATTGCTTACCCGGCCAACAGGAATACCGGGAGGAAAGGAAGCGAAACCTGAAGTTACAATTGTATCACCCAGATTTATCTTAAAATGGTTAGGAATATCCTTGATATAGGCTTTCTGATAATTGAAGTTTTTCTCTCCCCAAACCAGTGACCCCAGTGCATTATTCTTTTTAGTTGTTACACTGATCTTGGTATCCTTGTGTAATAAAGATTGTATAGTGGCCAGGTGATCGGATACATCGCGGATAAAGCCAACCACACCCTTTTGAGGTGAAATAACAGCCATGTCCTTTTTGATGCCATCCAGGCTTCCTTTATTAATGGTGATGACGTTATTTCTAAGCGTTATCGAATTCTTGATGACCCTGGCTGCAAGATAAGTATACTGCTGGTGTGTTGTCGTATCTTTAACGGTGATGTTTTTGGCGCTGTCTATATTCTTCATCTTCAGGAGCTGGCTATATAGTTTGGCGTTTTCATTCGCTAAACTATCATTTACCTGCCCCAGGTTCATATACCGCTTGAATACGTTCAGTTTCTCATAGGCCTGTCCAACCACTTCATTTGTAGAATTCAGGGTTACACTTCGCTGGTAAGCATTGTTCTTAACAGTTAGAACAATGCCTATGGTAAAAAAGATGATAAATAAGAAAAATGCGTTATATCTGTTTATAAAGATCCAAAGGTTACGCATATTTTTCTACGATGTGATTACATCAATCTTTATTGCATTAAAAATTTAAATCCACCGATGTTTTTAAGTGCGATACCGGTTCCGCGCACTACTGCTCTTAACGGATCTTCAGCAACGTGAACAGGCAGTTTGGTTTTTGCTGCAACACGTTTATCCAGCCCGCGTAATAACGCTCCACCACCGGTCAGATAAATACCTGTCTGATAAATGTCGGCCGAAAGTTCAGGAGGAGTGATCTCCAGAGCTTTAAGGATCGCCTCTTCAATCTTGGAAATAGATTTGTCCAAGCAGTGTGCAATTTCTGTATAAGAAACCGTAATCTGTTTTGGCACACCTGTCATCAGGTCCCTTCCCTGTACTGCAAAATCTGCAGGTGGATCCTGTAATTCAGGTAAAGCCGCACCTACTTCTATTTTGATCTTTTCTGCTGTACGGTCACCAATCATAATGTTGTGCTGACGGCGAATGTAATTTACAATATCAGAGTCAAAATTATCTCCGGCAACGCGGATAGACTGATCGCAGACAATACCCGAAAGCGCGATTACTGCGATTTCAGTTGTTCCACCACCTATATCAATGATCATGTTACCCATAGGCTCTTCTACATCGATTCCAATACCTACAGCAGCAGCCATAGGCTCATGGATCAGGTATACTTCTTTAGCACCGGCAATTTCAGCAGAGTCACGCACGGCACGTTTCTCTACTTCAGTAATACCTGAAGGAATGCAGATCACCATTCTTAACGAAGGGAACATCCAGCCTTTACCACCGTTCAGCATTCTGATCATACCTTTGATCATGGCCTCTGCGGCATTAAAATCAGCAATAACACCATCTTTTAAAGGTCTCACCGTACGGATGTTATCGTGGGTTTTACCTTCCATCTGCATGGCTTGCCTTCCTATAGCTATAATTTTGTTTGTTTGTCTGTCAAATGCAACGATAGAAGGTTCATCAACAACCACTTTATCGTTATGTATAATCAGGGTATTAGCGGTGCCCAAATCGATAGCAACCTCTTGCGTAAACCAGTTAAATAAACCCATTTATAGGTGATAATTATAATTTAAAAAAAATCTGTGTATTATACTAATGTAAAACTACGTCTTTTTATTGTATTTGGGGATAAAAAAATTAGTGTTTAAAATGTCTTACACCCGTAGTAACCATTGCAATACCTTTCTCGTTGGCTTTATTTATGGAGTCTGCATCTTTAATGGATCCACCTGGTTGTAAAACCGCTGTAATCCCGGCATCAGCGGCAATTTCAACACAATCAGGGAATGGGAAGAAGGCGTCCGATGCCATTACAGCACCTTGTAAACTGAAACCAAAATCTTTTGCTTTAACAATAGCCTGTTTAAGGGCATCAACTCTGGAGGTTTGTCCTACGCCGCTGGCAATCAGGCAATCGTTCTTTACAAAAACAATGGTGTTAGACTTGGTGTGTTTTACAATTTTATTGGCGAAGAACAGGTCTTTTAATTCCTGTGCTGTTGCCGTTTTTTCTGTTACAGCAGTCATTTGTTCAGGACCTTCGATCACTAAATCTTTGTCCTGCTCAATAACGCCATTTAAAAGTGTTTTAAATTGTTTTTTGGAAAGTTCTACGTCGTTTCTTTGCAGAATAACGCGGTTCTTTTTCGCTTTAAACAATTCTACGGCTTCAGGCTGATAGGAAGGAGCAATCAGTACTTCGAAGAACAGCTTGTTGATTTCTGTAGCTGTAGCCAGATCAATTTCGCGGTTGGCAATCAGTACACCACCAAAAGCAGAGACTGGATCGCAAGCCAGTGCATCGATCCAGGCATTTAAGATGTTTGGTCTTGAAGCCAGGCCGCAAGCATTGGTGTGTTTCAGGATCGCTACAGTAGGCTCCTGGAATTCATCAATTAATGCTACAGCTGCATCTACGTCTACCAGGTTGTTGTAAGAAAGTTCTTTACCATTCAGTTTGGTGAACATTTCATCCAGGTTACCGTAGAACACGCCTTGCTGATGGGGGTTTTCTCCGTAACGCAGGGTTTGAGCAGTTTGAATACTTTGTTTAAATACATTCAGGGGTTCTTCCGTATTGAAATAATTGAAGATGGCTGTATCGTAATGAGAAGAGGTGTGGAAAGCTTTTTTAGCATAGGCTTTGCGCTGTGCTAAAGTGGTTTCTCCGTTTTGCTCTTCCAGTTGTGTCTGAAGGGTTGCATAATCGTCTTTAGAGGCTAAGATAACAACATCATTAAAATTTTTAGCTGCGGCCCTGATGAGAGAAATGCCGCCGATGTCAATTTTTTCAATGATGTCTGTTTCAGAACCACCGCCTTTAACGGTTTCTTCAAAAGGATAAAGATCTACAATAACCAGATCAATTTCCGGAATCTCGTATTGCTCAATCTGTGCTTTGTCGTCATTCAGGTTTCTCCTGTTCAGGATACCACCAAAAACCTTCGGATGTAAAGTCTTTACACGGCCGCCCAGGATGGAAGGATAACCTGTAAGGTCTTCTACTGCGGTAACAGGCAGATTTAAGTCTTTTATAAACTGTTCTGTGCCTCCGGTGGAGAATAATTGAACACCTTGTTGTGCAAGCAGGCGAACCAAAGGTTCTAAACCGTCTTTGTAATAAACTGAAATTAAAGCGTTTTTGATCTTTATTGAATGGCTCATCAGAGAAAAATTTTGAGCCGCAAAATTAGGATTTTTAAGCGATAATTTTTTAAGAGAATTTAATAAAAATAATTACTTTCTGATCTTTTTTAAAATAGACTCCACAACGCGGGGATAATGAAGGTGTTCCAGCTGCTGACCTTTGAATTTAATCATCTCCAGATTGTCGTCTTTATCAATGCGGTATTTAGCCTGATAAATGTATTCGCCTTCGTCATAATTTTCGTTCACATAATGAATTGTAATCCCGCCTTCTGGTTCTTTGGCATCCATCACCGCCAGGTGGACATGATCTCCGTACATGCCTTTTCCTCCAAATTTTGGCAGGATGGCCGGGTGGATGTTTACAATTCTTCCCGGATATTCGTGAATCAGGCTTTTGGGGATAAGCCATAGGAATCCTGCAAGGACAATAAGGTCTATATCCAGATTTTTAAGCAGTTCTACAATATGATCTGTTTTGTAGAATTCATTTTTATCAAAAATATGGCTTGGGATTTCAAAATTGTCGGCGCGCTGTAATACGTAGGCATCTGGGTTATTGGTGAGTACCAGGGCAATTTCAACTTCTGGACTGTTCTTGAAGTGTTCCATCAATTTTTGAGCATTAGAACCCGAGCCTGAGGCGAATATTGCAACGCGTTTTTTCATCTGTGTGTATGTGTTTTCTGAACCAAAAATAGCATTTTAAGTGTTTAGATTAAAATTAAGGACTACTAAAAGGGATAGGGAGGGTGAATTGTGTCGGAAAATTTTGCACGACTGCTTCAAGGCTAACGATATCAGGCGGCTGAAAAAGCTGCAGATCTCTGAGGCCTTTCCGCAGTGTACGAAAATTTTCTGTAGCAAATTGCAGAGGGGGGAGGCCAGGTATGGAGCAGAGAAGGGCGTGAAATCCTGGGCGCCCTGAAACAAATGAATTGCGTCTGTGAGAATGCCTTTTAAGGTTTGCGGCCTTTTTCAGGCCGCCTAAGCTTAAGCAGCATTCGAACAGATCGCTTTCATTTGTTTATATATTATCATATATGTTAGCTACTTAACTTTCTTTGAGTACCATGTCGATGGTGATGGCCGCAGAAAGAATAGCTACCTTATGTTTGTTCTGGCTGTAGAGCGGATCAATATGGACGTTATATTTATCTGCAGTGGTAAAGATCTCCTTGAGTGCGCCAGCCCATTTTTTACTGATAGAGCCCATTTCAATCTGGTTGCTGTCTTTAATTACAAAATTCCAGGCCTTCCAATCTCCTGTGATCTCTGCAATCAGCTCTCCATCGGGTTGCTCGATCTTAAAAGTTGGTTTGAAAAATTTAAATTTCTGTTTAATGATGGCAATCGGGGTTTCATAAGCATCATTGATAATGATCTTGGACATGAAAAAGGTAAAACCTCTGGAGATGACCGCCTGTAATTCATCGTCATTATTGACAATATTCAATTTAAAGGGGAGCATACGTTTGTCTACTAATAAACGAAGTGCTTTCTGTCCAAAGGTCAGGATTTGTTTTACCGCGCCAATGTTTTCTCCTTTTTCATCAAAAATTTTGTAAGCGTTTTCAAATTTAAATAGATTTACTTTTTCATCAATAAAATAGTCGTGACCGTCAAAAAAATTACTGTTCATAGGTATTATAGGATTTTAAATGCAGCCCCAAGATAAAGAGTTTTCGTCATATGAACCAGTTTCTTCTGAAGGTAAATGCTTAAATGAAGCCATCAGGATCTTGGTTGCGGCTTAACAAATTGATTGATAAGGGCATGTTGCCTCGTCACCATTGAAAAAAAATAACAAACAGATGAAAAATAATTACGTAATGATTTTGCAATTAAAAACATAAGTCCTATATTTGCAGTCCGAAAAAAATAGAAAACAAAGGCTAAAGAACAATGGCAAATCATAAATCAGCTTTAAAAAGAATAAGAGCAAACGCAACTAAACGTCTACGTAACAGATATCAGGCAAAAACTACACGTACCTTTATCAAAAGACTTCGTGCTGCTGAAGATAAAAAAACTGGATTGGAATTATTACCTAAAGTAGTTTCCATGTTAGATCGTTTAGCTAAGAAAAACGTTATTCACAAAAACAAAGCTGCGAACAACAAATCAAAATTGACTAAATTTGTTAATGGCTTAAAATAAATATAGCTTTACAATATTCAGAACGGGATAGGCACTGCTTATCCCGTTTTTTTTGTTCCTATGACAGTATACGAACAAAAAATAGGCATAAAGCACTGGGCGGAAGAAGACCGCCCGAGAGAAAAATTGGTGCTTCAGGGCAGAAGGTACTTAACTGATGCAGAATTGCTGGCCATTCTGGTTGGTTCAGGAAACCGGGAGGAGACTGCTGTTGACCTCAGTAAGCGCCTGCTTCTTTTTTACAAAAATGACCTGGACCAGTTGGGGAAAGCATCTATTGCCGAACTCTGTAAATTTAAGGGAATCGGAGAGGCTAAGGCGGTTGCGATTGTGGCTGCCCTGGAACTGGGCCGAAGAAGAAAAGAAACACAACCTGCTGAGATTCTGAAAATTACCGGGGCAAAAGATGCCTTTGATATTTTGTCTCCTATTCTTTCCGATCTTTCTCACGAGGAATTCTGGATGCTTATCTTAAACAGAGCCAATCATGTAAAGGATAAAGTGCTCATTAGCAGGGGAGGCCAGTCTGGAACGGTGGTAGATACCAAAATCATTTTTAAAAATGCACTGGACAGAAATGCCAGTTATCTGATCCTGGCTCATAATCATCCGTCAGGAAATACTAAACCGAGTACGGAAGACCTTAGGCTGACCAGAAGAATTTCGGAAGCAGGAAAAATCCTCGATATCCCTATTTTAGATCATATAATCATTGGAGACCGCTCATTCTTTAGCTTTGCAGATGAAGGATTGGTTTGAGATTTTATATCTTTGCATTTTATACGGATAATATAACATGAAGATCTCTTATAACTGGCTTAAACAATTCATTCAAACAGATAAAACACCACAGGAACTTTCACTGATTTTGACCAATATAGGTCTGGAAGTAGAAAGTCTGGAAAAAGTACAGCCTATTGCAGGCGGGCTTGAGGGCTTGGTGATCGGTAAGGTGCTGACTTGCGTACAGCATCCGAATGCAGACCGTTTAAGAGTAACTACTGTAGATGCAGGAGGCGCAGAACACATCCAGGTGGTTTGCGGGGCGCCCAATGTAGCTGAAGGACAAAAAGTTGTTGTGGCTACTGTAGGTACTACAGTGTATCCTAATGAAGGAGAGCCTTTCAAAATCAACAAATCGAAAATAAGGGGAGAAGTTTCTGAAGGCATGATCTGCGCAGAAGATGAAATCGGTCTTGGCGGTTCTCATGCCGGTATCATGGTCCTGCCTGAAGATACCCCGGTAGGTATTCCTGCAAAAGAATACTTTAAAATGGAGGACGACTATTTGTATGAAATTGGCTTAACACCCAACCGCGCAGATGCAGCCTCACACCTGGGCGTCGCCCGTGATCTGGCCGCTTATTTCCGTACCGGGATAACGATGCCGGATGTTTCATCTTTTAAAACGGACAATGAAGATCTGGATATTAAAGTGCAGGTTGAAGATGAAGATGCCTGTCCGAGATACAGCAGTGTCAGCATCAGTGGTGTAACCGTTGCCGATTCACCAGACTGGCTGCAGAATAAACTGAAAGTAATTGGCATTCGTCCGATCAACAATATCGTAGACATCACCAATTATGTGCTGCATGAATTAGGGCAACCTTTGCATGCTTTTGATGCCGGTCAGATTACTGGAGGAAAAGTTTTTGTCAAAAAAGCGACTGAAGGCGAACCTTTTGTTACACTTGACGGCGTTGAACGTAAACTTTCGGCAGAAGACCTGATGATCTGCAATGCGGCAGCGCCTATGTGTATCGCAGGTGTTTTTGGGGGTAAAAGTTCTGGGGTAACTGCAGAAACCACTAAGGTATTCCTGGAGAGTGCTTATTTTAACTCTGTATCTGTGCGTAAAACATCCAAACGGCACAACTTAAAAACAGATGCTTCGTTCCGGTACGAAAGAGGAACTGATCCTGAGGTTACAGTCTATGCACTGAAAAGAGCAGCCTTACTGATCCAGGAGATCGCTGGTGGTACGATTTCTTCCAGTATTTTAGACCTGTATCCGAACCCGGTTAAACCATTTGAAGTAGAGGTTTCCTATAAAAATATCAACAATCTGATTGGGGCTTCTATCCCCGATACAGAAATTAAAGCTATTATTACCGCTTTAGGAATTGCTGTGGCAGAAGAAAAAGAAGGTCAGCTGTCTTTACTTGTGCCTAATTACAAGGTAGACGTGACCAGGGAATGCGATGTGACTGAAGAGGTTCTTCGGATTTACGGTTACGACAATATTGCCATCCCATCCAAGATCAATGCTTCTTTGTCGTACGGATCAAAGCCGGACAGAGAATTGACCCAGCACGTTATTGCGGATATGCTGAGCGCAAACGGCTTTCTGGAAATCTGGTGTAATTCATTAACCAAAAGTACCTACTCTAAAAATATTGATGAAGCTGTATACCTGCTCAATCCACTGAGTTCTGACCTCAATGTAATGCGCCAGAGCTTGCTGATGCCGGCCCTGGAGAGTGTGGCTTATAACCAGAACCGTAAAAATCAGGATGTGAAATTCTACGAATTTGGAAAGACATACCACCTGATCAATGAAAAGTATGTGGAACGCCCACGTTTGCTGCTCCTGATTTCAGGTACAAGTCTGGCGGAGCAATGGAACCATAAAGCCAATCCGGTGAGTTTTTATCACTTGAAAGCTGCAGTAGATGCCATTATAGGTCGTTTGGGGATCAATACCTACCAAACGGAGGAAGTGAATGATGAGAACTTTGCTTATGGGGTGCGCTATTTCCGCGGAGACAAAACTATTGTCACTTTCGGTGCTGCTACCGCTGCAGACAGAAAAAAAGGAGATGTGGATAAAGAGGTGTTCTATGCTGATTTTGACTGGGCCTTATTGCTGGAGATGATTAAAAAGAACAGGATCATCAACAAAGAAGTTCCAAAGTATCCTTCCGTACGAAGAGATCTTTCTATGCTGGTGGATACTGCAGTCACTTTTGATGATTTGAAAGCCATTGCTTTCAAGACAGAAAAAAAACTGCTTAAAAACGTGCAGGTGTTTGATGTGTATAAAGGTGATAAATTGCCTGAAGGTAAAAAATCTTACGCCTTGAATTTTACTTTGCAAGACGAAGAGCAGACTCTAACCGATAAGCAAATAGATGCGGTTATGCAAAAGATTATATCTAACTTAGCACAAACAGCAAAAGCAGAGATCAGAAAATAATTTATTGAGTAGAATTTCAGATAAAAATAAATTTTAATACCATGACTTCGGTTGCAGAACAATTAAATTCAGTACTACATAAAACAGCCCGTTTAATCGAGCTGTGCGGTGCTTTACAAGAAGAAAATGAGTTATTAAAGCTTGAAAATCAATCTATAAAGACTACTTTGGACGCCGCTAAAAATAAGAACACAGACCTGGAAGAAAAGCTCCGTGTATTGAAATTAGCGAAAAGTATTGAGGGAACTAGTGAAAAGACTCTTGATATAAAGCAAAAAATTAACGATTTTGTGCGTGAAATAGATAAGTGTGTTGTGTTGCTGAAGAAATAAGGCAAAAGGAATAGTGAAACAAAGCTAAGAAATGGGAGAAATCTCGATAAAAATAACTATCTCTGACCGTATCTATCCCTTAAAGGTAAATACGGAAGAAGAGGAAATTGTAAGGCGGGCAGCCAAAATAATTAATGAGCGCATAAAGGACTATCAGGAAAATTATGCGGTAAGGGACAAGCAGGATTTACTCTCTATGGCGGTATTGCATTACGCAACAGCTGTGTTAAGAGTAGAAAATAAGGCCCAGGATCAGGATACTGCCGTTGCCGATAAGGTGGAAGAGCTGGATAGTTTATTAAACGATTTTTTCTCCAAATAGGATTGTTCTTTATATAAGTTACATTAGCAAAAAGGTATAGCCGCAGCTAGACTCTTGAGTTTCATTATTTTTTAAACTTAACACTTCAATATTTATAGGGTTGAGAGCGTACATTTCATCTGCATTTGCACCTGAAAATAACGTAAATCCTAATTATGCTTACGTTGAAGTTTACAACATATGGAACAGAAAGAGTTTAGTTGCGGTTTTTTTTTACAAAAATTTTGAAGATAGAGCGTGCTTAAGCCGGCCTTTACAGAGGAAATCTAAGCTTAGGCATGTTTTAATATATAATTAAATGGAAATAGAAATAGTTGGAATAATAGGATATCTGCTTGCCGGCATCGCCGTCGGTATATTAATAGGGCGGTACCTGCTTCGAAGCTTGCTGAAGAAACAGGAAATCGCAGCTCAGACAAAAGTTAAAAAGATCCTTAAAGATGCGGAGAGCAATGCTGACATCTTAAAAAGAGACCGTTTACTGGAAGCCAAGGAGAAATTCCTGCAGCTGAAAGCAGAACACGAGCAGGAAGTCAACACAAAGAACAACCAGATCAACCAGCGTGAAAATGCGTTGAAGCAAAAAGAGCAGAGCTTAAACCAGAAGATCGAAAACGCGACCCGTAAGGAACAGGACCTGGACAACCAGAAAAAGAACCTGGAAAAACAAACCGATATTGCGGTTAAGAAACAGGAAGAAGTTGATGTGTTGAAAAATCAACACGTTAAACAACTAGAAGCGATTGCCGGATTAAGTGCCGATGAAGCTAAAAATCAGCTGATCGAAAACATGAAGGAAGATGCCCGCTCTCAGGCTATGATCCAGGTAAAAGATATCGTTGACGAAGCAAAACTGACTGCAGGTAAAGAAGCGAAAAAAGTAGTGATCCAAACCATTCAGCGTACAGCTGTGGAAGCGGCTATTGAAAATACGGTATCTATATTTCATATTGAAAGTGATGAGATCAAAGGTCGTGTAATTGGCCGTGAGGGTAGAAATATCCGTGCCCTGGAAGCTGCAACTGGTATTGAGATCATCGTAGATGATACTCCCGAAGCTATTATTCTTTCTGGCTTTGACCCGGTAAGAAGGGAAATTGCCCGTTTGGCCTTGCACCGTTTGGTTACTGATGGACGTATCCACCCTGCACGTATTGAAGAGGTGGTGGCCAAAACCAAGAAACAAATTGAAGAAGAGATCGTAGAGATCGGAGAACGTACCGTGATTGACCTGGGTATCCATGGTCTGCACCCTGAACTGATCAGGATGGTTGGACGTATGCGTTACCGTTCTTCTTATGGACAAAATTTATTGCATCACTCCCGTGAGGTAGCCAATTTCTGTGCGACTATGGCGGCAGAACTGGGCTTAAATGCAAAAATGGCCAAACGTGCCGGTTTACTGCATGATATAGGAAAAGTGCCTGATGACAATCCGGAATTGCCTCACGCTATTCTAGGAATGCAGCTTGCAGAAAAATATAAAGAGCATCCGGAAATTTGCAATGCCATTGGTGCCCACCACGATGAAATCGAGATGACTTCCATGATCTCTCCGATTGTACAGGCTTGTGATGCCATTTCAGGCGCGCGTCCAGGTGCAAGACGTGAGGTGGTAGAAAGTTACATCAAACGTTTAAAAGAACTGGAAGAACTGGCTTTATCCTACCCAGGTGTCGAAAAAACATTTGCTATACAGGCCGGACGTGAGCTGCGTGTGGTTGTAGAAAGCGAGCGTGTAACGGATCAGCAGGCAGAATTACTGGCGGCTGATATTTCAAACCGCATACAAACAGAGATGACCTACCCAGGTCAGATCAAAGTAACTGTGATCAGGGAAACCCGTTCAGTTGCTTTTGCAAAATAAGATAGAAGCTGCAGAGCAGTTGGAAGCGGTGGAGCAATCCACCGCTTTTTTATTTTTGCTCCATCCTTAATAATGTTTAATTTTACGTTTATGAAGCCACAAGAGAAAAGCCAGGTTGATGTTCTTTTTGATAAGTACGCAGAAAGCCATCAGAATCACTCCAATGAAATCATTCACTGGGTATGTGTGCCATTGATCGTGTTTAGTTTGCTCGGCCTGGTTTGGTCCATTCCTTTTCCTCACCTGGGTTTTCTGGGCAAATATAACGGGTACCTGAACTGGGCTTCTTTTCTGATCGCTTTTTCTATCTATTACTATTATAAACTTTCCCCGGTGATGTCTTACCTGATGCTCATCCTTATATTTATCATGTCTATGGGCATTGTGAAAATAGAGCAGGCACAAGCCAATGGAGGGCCTGCTTTATGGCTGGTGTGTGCGGTCATTTTCGTGCTGGCCTGGATAGGGCAGTTTATCGGGCATAAAATTGAAGGAAAAAAGCCCTCTTTTCTCGATGACGTTAAATTCCTGTTAATCGGGCCTATTTGGCTGTTGCACTTCATCTGCAAGAAGATAGGGCTTAGATATTAAGCAGATTCCTGCCAGTTAACATAAAAATAACATTAGATTAATGCTTTCTTAGTGCTAATTTAACGCTGTTTACCACTTTTTCCACTTTGTAAAAGCCCCTGATCGAACCTAAAAAGCTGTTTTTTTTCTTCTTTTAATTCGTTTTTAATTTAATATTAACTGTATCGTGCATTAATGCAGGCTTAATATTAAGATCATGTTGCCTGTTTAGCTTTGTAAAAAAAATAAAAGCAGACAATGAAAACAAAGCTACTAACCAATAATGTTTCCTATGTTCTACTGGCATTGCTCCTCCTTTTTGGAATAGGTGCAAACGCCCAGGTAACAACATCAAGTGCAAACGGAAAAGTGCGGGATGCTAAAGGCATCGCAATTCCAGGAGTAAGTGTGTTGATCGTACACGTTCCTACTGGTACTAAATATGGTGCAATGACTAACGCAGATGGTACTTACCGCGTAAATAACTTAAATCCGGGTGGTCCATATAAAGTAACAGTAAGTTATATTGGTTATGCCAAACAAGAGAAAGACAACATCAATCTAAGTTTAGGAGTAGATCAGCGTTTAGACTTTACCTTGCTGGACGAAGGTCAGCAACTGTCTGAAGTGGTGGTTACAGGTGTAAAAGGTGGAACTAAAATGGGTACAGGTACCCGTATTGGTGAGGAACAGATCAAAACTTTGCCTACCGTAAACCGCAGTTTAACTGACGTAACCCGTTTAACTCCTCAGGGAAGTAAAGACAACTCCTTTGTCGGAACCAACTTTAGATATAATAACGTAACAATTGATGGTGCCATCAACAATGATGCGATTGGTTTCAGTCCTTCACTGGGTGGGCAGAGCGGAAGCTCAGGTATGCCAGGAAGCAGTACAAGAACAAGCCCGGTTTCTTTAGATGCGATCCAGGACGTTTCTGTATTGTTAGCCCCTTACGATGTAAAGATTGGTAACTTTACCGGCGGTAGTGTAAACGCAGTAACCCGTTCTGGTACTAATGATGTATCCGGATCTGTTTATGGTTACGGACGTAATGCTTCTTTAATCGGTAGAAATAAAATCGGCGATAACTCTAAAGAACCTTCTGGATTCCATGATTATCAGGCTGGTTTCAGATTAGGTCTTCCGATCATCAAAAACAAATTATTCTTCTTTACCAACGAAGAGTTGACCCGCCGTCAGGATCCTGTGATCTTAGGTGCAGGTTCGCCAGATATGCAGGTAATTACTTTAGATCAGGCTCAAAAGATTTCTGATCGCATGAAAAATGTATACGGCGTAGATGCCGGTGCTTTCAAAAATACAGACAGCTATAATATTTATGCAAAGTCTAACAAGTTCTTCAACCGTTTAGACTGGAACATCAACGACAACAATCAATTAACGATCCGTAACAACACGATCAGATCAGAGGCGACGAATTTAGAGCGTGATCAGGCTAACTTCAGATTTGGTGGAATCGATTTTGTACAAAACAACAATCAAAGTTCTACTGTTGCAGAATTGAAAAGCAGGTTATCTAACAATGCTTCTAACAGTTTAGTTATTGGGTACTCTAATATCCATGATTACAGAACACCTACTTCTAATCCGGCATTACCTCAAATAGAGATTACCGGAGCAAAAGGAGGAACCATATTCTTAGGTACTGACCGTGAAGCGAGTATCTTTGATATGAAACAAAAAACGTTTGAATTTACAGATAACTATACTTTTACTAAGGGAAAACACACTTTCACTGTTGGTACACACAATGAGTTATACAACATCACCTATGGTTTCGTAAATGCATGGAATGGTCGTGTGGCTTATGGAAGCGTGGATGATTTCCTGAACAACATGCCTAGTCGTGTTCGTACCAATTATAATTATGCAAATAATACCAGAGATAACATTATCGCCAATCCTCCTGCGCAGTTCAAAATGAATATGTTCAGTTTATATGGCGAAGATGAATTCCAGGTTACAGATCGTTTTAAATTAACATATGGTGTGCGTTTTGATATGGCTGATATGCCAAACAAACAACCTCTAAGTGTTAAAACAACGGGTGCTCCAGTAGATCCGAACTACGGTACAACCTATACTTACACTAAACCGAAAGATATTAAAAATGATTTCTTTGGACAAGTACAGGTGTCTCCACGTATCGGATTTAATTACGATGTGAACGGAGATCAGAAAATGATTTTACGTGGAGGTAGTGGATTATTCACCGGACGTGTTCCTTTTGCCTGGTTAGGTTATGCTTATTACAACAATGGTGTGACTTACGGTGCATATGACCAGAAATATTCATACCGTAATACTGACCCTAAAAATGACAAGTACCAAGTTGCAGGTACCGACCCAATCAGAGATGCATTGAACGGTAATGGCGAGGCTGGTTATGTAGCTAAACAGGGTAAAAATGTTAATGATGCAGCTGGTGCTACACAAGTCGATCTGATTGACAATAATTTTAAAATGCCTAAAACCTGGAGAACCAGTTTAGCTTTTGATTATAAAACTGATGATCAGTGGAAATTCACAGTAGAGGCTATCTATACGAAAGTGATCCACGATTTAAAATTCCAAATGGTTAACCTTGTAGATGCGCCTATATATTATCCTTATGATGTAAACCATCAGCAACCAATCTATCAAAAGGTGAACGGAACTCAGGCTATCAATCCTTTGTATACCAATGCTTATTTGCTTTCTAATACCAATCAGGGATATCGTTACAGTTTAACAGGCCAAATCAGCAAGTCTTTCCCTTTTGGTTTAGATGTAATGGCAGCTTATACGTATGGACAGTCTAAGGATCTCACCAATGGTATCCGTAACTCTATGGAGTCTAACTGGCAGCTGAATCAGTCTTTAAATCCAAATAATCCTGGACTGGCTTATTCCAACTTTGACATCCGTAACCGTATCGTATCTACCGTTAATTTCAGACACGCATGGGATTCAAGAAATAAATATGTATCTAATTTCTCTTTGTTCTTTAGCGGACAATCTGGATCACCATATTCTTATGGCTTCCTGAATGCAACTATCAACGGAACAGGACAAAACGTAAGTTTAGTTTATATTCCTAAAGTAGGCGAAACATCTAAATTCATTTTAGATGCAACTCAGGCAGCTGCTTTTGATGCCTTTATTGATGGTGATAAATATCTGAAAACAAGAAGAGGTCAGTTTACGGAAAGAAATGGTGCTCGTACACCATGGAATGTACAAGCTGACTTCCGTTTCTCTCAAGATTTCGTAGTAGTAGGTAGCGGTGCTAAAAAACAGACCCTTACGTTTACTTATGATATTGTGAATTTAACGAACTTGTTGAATAAAAACTGGGGTGTTCAGTATTTCTCTCCAAACACGTACAACTCTATGGCTAGTGTAGGTCTGAAAGCTGTTGCCGGAACTGGTTCTGCAACCGCTTATCCTAACTATACATTTGATAAAGCAAATACAAGTACTTATTCTAAAGACTTCTTTGCATCGCGTTTCCAAATGCAATTTGGCTTGAGATATAGCTTCTAGTTTAGAAATAACGGTTTAAACAGAAAAGGCGGAGATTTTAAATCTCCGCCTTTTTTATGTTAAAAGCATCCGGTGAAACCGGGTCTTAAAAGGGATGTTATGATTTACCTTCCGTCAATTCAGCAGGATCGAAATCCCGGCTAAACAAAATTCTAAATTCCGGGCGACTTGGATCGGCCAAGGGAATATTACCTTCGTATTTCCAACCTAGTCCGGTCATATAATTCAGCGCCTGCACAAAATTCTCTATAGCCTCAACCTTGTTTAGTTTTTGTATAAACACGGAATCCTTTAAAGGCGTGTATCTTTTAGTTTGACCATAGTCTATTCTCGGATTGCGCCAGAGGTCATAATTCCCACCGTAGGATATTGTACAAAATTTTTTAACTTTTTCCTGTGCATTTGACCGGTAAATGAATGCCGAGGAAAGGAGCATAATCACTGCGAGAGATTTGTAATTCATAATTTTTGTATTAGAAATGGAGTGTTTAATTTTCAATGAAATTAACGATCCAATATGAAGTTGGTGTTAAGCTCCTTCTCTCCCCTTTAATGCTTTATTTGCGTTTTTGTGCGTTGTTTGTAGATTTGTTTTGCGGTTATTTGCGATTATTGCTAATAAAAATTACATTTAGTTATTGCAAATAGTTCCTTAACCTAAACCTAACCACCAAAATATGCAGCCGAAAAGCTATGTTTCTTTCTTTTTGCTTGTTTTTCTAACCATCAATCTGCACGCTTCTGCGGTTTTAGATACTTTATTGCTTAAGAAAATTAAAACCATTGCTGAAAACGTAGGAAGAAAAGAAGTTCCGGATCAAAGAACCGATGTTTTTAATCTTGAAGTTACAGGAGCGGAGAGACCCCGGGTAGAAGTAGAATCTACTTTGCCACAGGCAGCAGAAGACTTAAGAGCTGCGTTTGCAAAAGAAGGGGTACAAGTGGATGTTGTTGAGCATCTTCTTCCTTCTCCTGCGCTGGATGGCCAGGTATATGGTGTGGTGCGCCTTTCTGTGGCCAACAACCGGAAAAATCCTGCCCATTATGCGGAGATGGTCACTCAAATGATTCTTGGGACACCTGTTCAAATTCTGAAAAAGGAAAAAGGGTATTCGCTGGTCAGATCACCGGACAGGTATATAGCCTGGGTAGAAACTGAAGCATTGGCTGTGATGGATGCGGCGGGTTTTGAACAATGGCGAAGGGCAGATAAACTGGTTTATACAGAGGATTATGGCTCTGCTTACAGCCGGGCAGATGTGACATCAGAACGGGTATCTGACCTGGTCAAGGGTAACTTGCTAAAATTGCTGGGCAAAGAAAAGAAGTTTTATAAGGTGGCCTATCCAGATGGACGTATCGCCTTTATTCCGTTAAAAACTGCGCAAAAATACAAACAGTGGATTTCCAGACCTAATCCGGATGCGCAGCAAATTTTGGCTACTGCTAAAACCCTGATTGGAACACCTTATCTCTGGGGAGGAACGTCCATGAAGGGGGTAGATTGCAGTGGCTTTACCAAGACCAGTTTTTTCTTAAATGGCATCATTTTGCCAAGAGATGCATCTCAGCAGGCACTCATAGGTGAGCCCGTTGATATCTATGAGGCAGATACGGTTAGTCTGTCCAAATGTTTGAAAAACCTGCGAGCGGGAGATCTGCTTTTCTTTGCGGCTGCTAAAGGTAGGGCTGCTCATCCCCGGGTTACACATACGGCCATTTATATGGGAAACGGGGAATTTATTCAGTCGGCAGGAATGGTGCGCATCAACAGTATGATTCCTTCTGCTGCAGATTATGCAGATTTTCAATCGCGTACGCTGGTTAGTGCACGCCGTATTCTGGATGAGATTGGAAGTCCACAAATTACACGTATCGATCAACACGAATTATATATACAACCAACCAATAATGAACAATAGAAGAGATTTTTTGAAATCGACCAGTTTGCTGGCCGGAAGTACACTTGTTTTAGGGGCCTCTCCATTGCTGGTGAGTGCAAGCCAGGAGTTTGGCGGAAAGGGAAAGCTAAAACTCCGTTTTAAGCCCTATACATTGAACCTGAATCATGTGTTTACGTTATCCACCAGTTCGCGTTCAACGACGCCAGTCGTGCTTACAGAAATTGAATATGATGGGATCATTGGTTATGGGGAGGCTTCGATGCCACCATATCTGGGCGAATCTCATGAAACTGTTTTGAAGTTTTTATC
>NZ_DATMRL010000612.1:0-3694 GCF_035566355.1 Pedobacter sp. | reverse complement strand
TATAAAAATAGGTTATCGAAACCAATGGGCAGGACTTGAGAATTCACCAAAGACCAGTTTTGTGACCGCCAACTGGGCGCTCGGAAAAGAATATCTATGGTCGAATGCCCTGTCTTTTGAAGAAAATGGAGATAATCCCATGAGCAGGAGCTATATGCAGAACTATATGGCCTCACCAGCACATCATGGGGTTGGCTTTACAGCCGTAAGAGATAAAGCCGGGCAGTTGTCAACCCTCACCTTTAACCTGACCTATGCTTATCATCTTCGCTTATCTGATCGGTTAAATATGTCTTTAGGCGTAGCAGCAGGGGTAACCAATATAGATCTTGATGTCAATGCGCTCCAGTTTGAGAACGGCAATGATCCCGCACTGAATAATGCGATTGGCAGTCAGCTCAAACCAGATCTTTCCTCCGGCATCTGGATCTATGGGGCCAGGTTCTTTTCCGGAATCTCTGTACAACAGATTCTGCCCCAAAAATTGAGCTTTACGAGATCCTCAGGGGAGAATACAGGAAAACAAGTACCACATTTCTTTGTCACAGGAGGATATAAAGTGAGTGTAGATGAGGATATCAGTATCATTCCTTCGGTGATGCTGAAGCAGATCCAGGCCTTGCCAACCTCCCTTGATTTTAATGTAAAAGCGGCCTTCAAAGATAAGTTCTGGTTGGGTGCCAGCCTTAGAAAAGACGATTCTTATACTGCAATGGCTGGATTCAACCTCGGGCATTTTGTGAACCTGACTTATGCTTATGACTTTACCACCTCCCAATTGAACCAGGTCAGTAACGGCAGCCATGAAATTGTTTTGGGTTTCCTGCTGAACAATGTATATAAAGTCATCTGCCCTCAAAGGATGTGGTAGGCGTATGGTGTGTAACAATTCACAAAGCATTGCGTCTATACTATATAGCTTATGAATAAAATCACTTTTCTCAAAAAACACTTCTGGAATGGTTTGTTCCTTGGCGTTTTGCTGGTGCTGCTGTTTGTTCCATCGGCAAAAGCCTACCTGATACAGGGCCTCATGCAGGTTGGCCTGTTCAAACCCCATACAGAAGCAACGGAGCAGGGAAAAGCTGCAAACCTTAACGGAATTAAATTTAAAGACGCAGAGGGCAATAGTATTGACCTGGGCGATTTGAAAGGAAAAGTGATCTTTCTGAACTTCTGGGCCACCTGGTGTCCACCTTGCCAGGCCGAAATGCCCTCTGTGAACCGGCTTTACGAACAATTTAAAAATAATAAAGAGGTCGTTTTTCTTTTTGTAGATGCCGATGGCGATTTTGGAAAGGCTAAAAAATTTATGGACAGGAAGAAGTACCGCCTGCCTGTATATTCCATGGGGAGCTCAGTTCCCGAGGAAATTTTTAAAGGCTCACTGCCCACTACAGTTGTATTTGACAAGGAAGGCCGGATCTCTTATAAAGGAGAGGGTGCCGCCAATTATGCAGACCAGAAATTCCTGGATTTCATGAGAAAATTAACCCGGATGTAAAAAAGTGTTAAATGAGACTTGAAAAACAACATATTAGTTTGAAAAGAAGTATTTTTGTCTATCGTTAAAACCTTAATAGATATGAAAAGGAATTTAATAATGATCGCCGGATTTTTTGCAGGAATAACCTACGCTTCAGCCGGCTACGCTCAGCAAACAGATCTGGTTGCTGATCAGAATCCAAGATACGCAGAAAGTGTAAATAAATACAGCAGGATGGCAGATTCGCTGACCTATGCACAAGGTACAACCGTTCAGGAAACCTATAAAGCATATGACTGGTATGAAGCCAGGGAAGAACGCCGCCGCTTAAGAAGAGAAAGAAATTATCAGCTTTCCCTGTATGGCGGATATACTAATTATGACAACTCCTGGTCTTATCCGGGTTACAACAATTACTGGAATTACGGAGGGTACTCAAGATATCTTTACCCGTCATTTGGTTTCCGGACAAGGAATTTCTGGTTTGGCTTTTAGCAACTCTTAAAACACACATATGCAACTGAAAAGAATAATTACTATAGCTGCTTTTGCAGTTTCAGGCCTGATCATTACTTCATGCTCAAGGCAAGTTACCCGTGTAAGTACCGATGAAGCCATCGACGTTAGCGGAAACTGGAACAATACCGATTCAAGGCTGGTGGCCCAGGACCTGACCCAAAACATATTGGGTGCAGCCTGGCTGAGCAATCACCTGGAGCAAAATGCAGGTAAAAAACCGGTGGTGATCGTAGGGATGGTTCAAAACAAAAGCCATGAGCATATCGAAGCAGAAACTTTTGTAAAAGACGTAGAACAAGCATTTCTGCAAACCCAAAGAGTACGTTTGGTACAAGGTGGAAAAAAACGGGAAGAACTGCGTGCGGAGAAAGCAGACCAACAATCCAATGCTTCTGTATCCAGCATGAAGAAATTCGGACTGGAAAACGGAGCAGATTATATTCTGCAGGGCTCTATCAACTCCATCGTAGATTCTCACAAACGTAAAAAAGTAGTTTATTATCAGGTGAACCTGGAGCTCACTAATATCCAAACCAATGAAGTGGTCTGGATTGGAGAAAAGAAGATCGCTAAATATGTTAAAAACTAGGATTATTGGCGGGCGCTTAGCATGACAACGATCCGGATGAATATTTTTAGAGCATCAACTCTTTTTGGATTGATGCTCTTTCTTTTTAGCTGTGCGAGCTATAATGACCGTACTGCGCTGTATTATAAACAGATTGCAGACGGAAATTATGCGCAGGCCAAGGCTGAACTGGATAAAAACAGCTTGCTGAAGAAACCAAGAAATAAATTGCTCCTGTTGATGGAGGAAGGAAAAATGGCTCACCTCACCGGAGATTATGAAGGCAGTAACCGCTATTTTAATGAAGCCGATCAGTTGCTGGAACAGGGACTTGGAGGAATCATGGACGGGACCGTTGGTGTATTGGTCAATCCGATGTCGCAGACCTATAAAGGAGAAGACTTTGAAAAGTTCATGATCCATTATTACAAGGCACTGAACTATTTCTATCTGAACAATACAGATGAAGCCATTGTAGAAGCCAGGAGGATTACCCTACAGTCCCAGGAGCAAGGAGATAAATTCAACAACAAAGAGAACCGGTATTCTAAAGATGCCTTTTCGTTGATGCTGCAGGGCCTGATCTATGAAGGCGGCAGGGATGTAAACAATGCTTTTATAGCCTATAGAAACGCAGCAGATGTTTACCTTACAGCACCCGATACGACCTATTACGGAACGAAAATACCGGATGGCCTGAAAAAGGATGTGATCCGCACCGCTTACCTGAACGGTTTCCAGTCTGAGCAGAGCAAATACGAAAAACTATTTAACCTGACTTATACGCCGGAAAAGTTATCTGAAGGCGGAGAATTGATCCTGTTCTGGGAAAATGGACTGGCACCGGTGAAACAACAAAAAGAATTTTTCTTTTCCCTGATCAAAGACGATCATGGAAATATGGTCTTTACCGACGGTAATATTGTGATCCCTTTCTGGGATTACGATCCGGCCAACGTGAACAAGGCTTCTGTGCAGAGTTTGAGGGTAACTTACCCTATGTATGTAGCCAGGCCACCATATTATAGCAGTGCAACCGCCAGCAATGGCAATTATGCTATTGCTCTGGAAAAGGCTGAAGACATCAATGCACTGGCCTTTAAAACCCTTGACCAACGTTT
>NZ_DATMRL010000611.1:0-2767 GCF_035566355.1 Pedobacter sp. | reverse complement strand
AAAACGCGGACTATATGCGGACTAGATGCGGAGTATATGCGGATTCACCTGCTCTTTTCCTCATTTTATCCATCTTGTTATACTTCTGCTTTATTTGGAACAATGAGTACCGGACAGGCCGACTTTCTGGCTACATGCTCTGCAACGCTACCCATCAGAAAGTGATAAAGTCCGGTTCTGCCATAGGTACCTATCACGATAAGGTCTGAACCCCATTCATCAGACTGTTGAATAATTCCATGTGCGGCACTGTCCACTACACTTAGATAGGTTGTCGGTATCCCATGGCTGTATTTATTTTCGATCTCCTTAAGCAGTAAATGGCTGTTTTCATCACTGTTGTCATAAGTCTCCAGGAATACAGGTGCCATAGAAAGATCTGGATTAATGTTGGCCGGTACAGGCTCAATGATGTTGACCAGAGCGACCTCAGCACCGAAAGTTTTGGCAATCTCATAACCGGTTTTAGCTGCCTTTTCGGAGCAGGTACTGTTGTCAACGGCAATTAATACTTTCTTAAGGTTCATAATTATAGAGATTTTGGTTTATATAAAAATAACAATTTTATCTGAGACCTTCGTCACAGTGATATAAAGATAGAAGATCAAAAAATGTGCCCTAATGATCGAAATCACGGAATATTGAATTCAAGATCATTTTTTATAATCGAATTGCCGGCCTCCATTATTGCGATATAATTATTAATTTAGAACAAAAAAAAGATGAACCTGAAATATTTCCTATTGACCTTTTGTGCTGTATTCCTGATCACTACAGTGAAAGCGCAGGAACCTGCTGCAACTGCAGAAATTATCCTTAAAGAAGCTTATCAACAAGCTGCAAAAGAAAAAAAGAATGTATTCGTTATTTTTCATGCTTCCTGGTGTGGTTGGTGCCATAAAATGGACGAAGCCATGAATGATGCGAGCTGTAAATCTTTGTTTAACGATCAGTATGTGATCCGGCATCTGGTGGTTAATGAATCTCCTCAAAATAAAAAACTGGAGAATCCCGGTGCACAGGAAGTACTGGCTAAATTTCACGGAGATAAACAAGGGATTCCTTTTTGGCTGATCCTGGACAAGAACGGAAAACTGCTGGCCGATTCTCAGATCAGGCCGCAAGGTGCAGGATTGGATGTGGTAGGTGAAAATATTGGCTGCCCTTCTAAAAAAGAAGAAATTGCTGCCTTTAATAAAGTGTTAAAAAATACTTCCCGTTTAACAGAGCAGCAATTGGGCGTCATCAGCAAAAGATTTGAAGCCATCAATACAGGACATTAATCCTATTATATGATAACAGAACAACAGTTTGGCCTATGCCGGGTTTCTATAGCTCCGCTTAGGGCTGAACCCAGTGACCGGTCAGAAATTGTATCGCAGCTCTTGTTTGGCGATGGCGTAGAAATTACAGCGCAAAAGGACAATTGGCGTAAGATCCGGAATATTTATGACCAATATGAAGGCTGGATGGATATGAAACAGCTGGAGATTGTGCCCAGGGAAGAGGCTGATGCAGTTTCAGATTTTATTACTCCGCTGGCCTTGGAAAATGCGCTCATCGCCGAAGATGGGAGCAGCTATTACCTGGCTGCAGGAAGTAGTCTTCCAGGCTTTAGCAATGGCTATTGCAGTTTTGGAAACTTAAAATTTAAACTGAACTTTCAGCCTTTGCAGGTTAATTATGGGGTCTTAACAGGGGATCTGGCCGCAATGGGGCTTTTTTTTCTAAATGCGCCTTATCTCTGGGGCGGACGGACCTGGTTTGGAATAGACTGTTCCGGTTTTACACAAATAGTGTTTAAAATGGCAGGTATCCGGATAAAAAGAGATGCTTCCCAGCAAGCAGAAGAAGGCGTTACCGTTGATTTTCTTCCTGAAGCAAGGAAAGGAGACGTTGCTTTTTTTGACAATGCAGAAGGACGTATTATTCATGTGGGTATTTTGCTGGACAATCAGCAGGTTATACATGCTTCAGGAAAAGTAAGGATAGATCCGATTGATGATCAGGGTATTTTTAATAAGGAATTAAATAAATACACCCACCAGCTCCGGATCATTAAAAGATTTTTTTAATTGATTTATGAAATTAACGATACAGTTGCATCATCCACAAAAAATTATACATGAAGCACCTTTTCCTCTCATTACTGTTTGCTGGTATACTGGTAAATGGCTCAAATGCACAAAATAAATTATCGGCGAGCAGACAATCCGGACACTACACCTATATCTACAAATTAACTGATAAAGAAGCTTATGCAGTTGCAGCAGGATCTGCTGCTGCGGTAAACGATGCTTTCATGCACAGCCTGGTGGATTCTTTCCGGGTGGATACCAAAAAAACTTACCTTAAGAAAATGCCTTTTGGCCATTACCTGTACGTTACTCCGGTGGCCAATAATTTGGTGTACAGTTTGGAGCAGGTAGGGAATGTTAACCTTCAGTTTGTAAATAACCTGAGGGATTTTCAGTTCCGGATTACGGATCTGAAAGGTACGCAGATCAGCAATGCAGAGGTCAGGATTGGAAAAAATAAAAAGGTAAAATATGATCAGAAGGCGGGTCTGTATGTGTCCAAAAAGGACATCAAGCCCAATGTGATCGTGGTAGAGCAGGAAGGCATCCGTAATTATTTTACCTTCCAGGAGCAAAAGCCATGGGTAAGGCCAAGAGGAAAGACAGGCCGTGGTTATGACCGTCAGGTGGAGTTGCGTCCGGAGAAGAAGCCAAAGTATGCGGGGTATATGGCTTTTAATAAACCCATG
>NZ_DATMRL010000610.1:0-7119 GCF_035566355.1 Pedobacter sp. | reverse complement strand
CAGTACAAATACTGCACTTTTCGAAAGCCTGAATATTGTCAAAAATGGCAGCAATGCCGGAACGCTGACTTATAAGGTTAAAAACGGCGCAAGTGGAACAGCAACCCTAACCGTTATCGTTAAAGACAATGGCGGGCAGGCCAACGGTGGTGCTGACAGTTATAGTACAACATTCACCATCACGGTTAACCCACTTCCGGTAGTGGCCATTAGCAGCGATCAGGGTAAGAGTATTTCCAAAGGTGTAACCGTCCAGTTAACAGCTACAGGTGGAACCAGCTACAGCTGGGCAACAGCATCTGGCATCCTGGGCGGCCAGAATACAGCCAAACTTAGTGTAAGACCAAGCGTAACGACTACTTATACCGTAACCGCTACTAATGCCAGCGGATGCAGTACGACAGAGAGCTTTACTCTTGAAGTTCGTTCTGACTACCAGGCTGTCGATGCGACGAACATCTTAAGCCCTAACGGAGACGGCAAGAATGATCTTTGGGTAGTAAGGAACATAGACCTTTATCCAAACAATGAGGTTAAAGTATTTGACCGTGCAGGACGGATCGTTTTTGGACAGAAAGGGTATAACAATACCTGGGATGGGACCTATAATGGCGTACCCTTACAGGAAGGCACTTATTATTACATTATTGATTTTGGCACCGGCCAGTTAAAGCAAAAAGGATTCATCACCGTAGTTAGAAACAATTAACTAATACAAAGATTTAGACATTATGAACACGATCAAAAAGATATTAATTAACCTGGTTCTAATCACAATTATGGGAACAGCTGCAAAAGCGCAGCTGAACCCCTTAAGTGCCCAATACTTTACCAACCAATACCTGATCAACCCAGCCTTCGCCGGTTATACACCAGGTGTAAAAATAAATGCAGCCTATCGTAAACTCTGGAATAATGTTCCCGGAGCACCACTTACACAAAACGTGACCGCAGATTATGGTTTCCAAAAGGTGGGTATTGGTCTGAATGTTTACAACGAAAAGGCAGGTCTTCTGAGGCAAACTAGGGTTGTAGGCAGTTATGCTTACCATTTGCCGCTTAATGGAGATGGTCAGCAATTGAATTTCGGTGTATCCCTTGGCTTTTTAAACCAGAGGCTCGAAACCGCCGACATCAATGGTGACCCTAACGACCCTTCTGTTGGACAGTACAATGACCGCAAAACCTATCTTGACGGAGATTTCGGTCTGGCCTATACCAGCAATCACCTGAACATTCAGGCGTCCATTCCAAATTTAAAAACCTTCTTCAAAAAGGATGAGATCAAAATGGCCGATGTTGCTACTTTTTACAGTGCAATCAGTTACAAGATCGATTTAAATTCAGATGAAAAACCAGCGCAGATCGAACCAAAAGTTGCCTTTAGAGGTGTTAAAAACCACAGTAATATTGTGGATGCCGGTGCGCAGCTTGGATTTGCAAACCAACAGGTTTTTCTTTTAGGCTTATACCACAGCACCAAAAATGCCACTTTTGGAGTCGGCATGGATTACCAGAATAAATATATGATCAGTGGTACCTATACCACCCAGACTTCTGCATTGACCAATTACACCAATGGAAGCTTTGAACTTGATCTGAGGATCAGCTTCAAATAATAACCAATATCTATAAAAAATGGCCGGTCTGACTATTTCAGACCGGCCATTTTTTATAGATAAAATTCCGTTATTCTACGGTAACTGATTTGGCAAGGTTTCTTGGCTGATCTACATTACAGCCCCTCAGCACAGCGATGTGATAAGAAAGTAACTGCAAAGGAATCGTTGCCAGCAGCGGCAGAAATGCTTCGCTCGCATCAGGTATTTCAATACAATAATCGGCCATTTTTTTCACCTCGGTATCACCCTCAGTAACGATGGCTACCACCACACCCTTTCTTGCTTTTACTTCCTGGATGTTGCTGATTACCTTTTCATACGAGGAATTTTTGGTTGCAATTACAACAACCGGCATTTCCTCATCAATTAAAGCAATCGGACCATGCTTCATCTCCGCAGCCGGATAACCTTCGGCATGGATATAAGAGATTTCTTTTAGCTTCAAGGCACCTTCAAGTGCCACAGGGAAGCCGCTTCCTCTACCCAGGAACAGGCAATTTCTGGAATCTTTAAACTTCTCGGCAATTTCCCTGATCAGGGTATCTGATTTTAAGGCAGCTTCGATTTTCTGTGGAATATTATCCAGCTCGGTTAATAACTCGACCAGTTTGGAGTTGGTTACAGTACCTTTTTGCTGAGCCATATAAAATGCCATCAGTGTCAGTACAGTTACCTGGGCTGTAAATGCCTTGGTTGAAGCCACCCCAATCTCCGGGCCTGCATGCGTATACACACCTGCATGTGTAATACGTGGAATAGAGGCGCCCACCACATTACATACACCAAATATAGTTGCTCCCTTTTCTTTGGCCATTTCAATAGCCGCCATAGTATCTGCCGTTTCGCCCGACTGTGAAATTGCGATAACCACATCTTTCTCCGTAATGATCGGATTTCTGTACCGGAATTCAGAAGCATATTCTACTTCAACAGGAATACGTGCATATTCCTCAATCAGATACTCTCCAACCAAACCCGCATGCCAGGAAGTACCACAGGCTACAATAATGATACGGTCTATATTTTTAAGCTTCTCCGCGTATTCCTTAATTCCACCCAACTGTACTTTACCTTCAGAAGGATAGATCCTTCCTCTCATACAATCCCGGATGGAACGTGGTTGTTCATAGATCTCTTTTAGCATAAAGTGATCATAGCCCCCTTTTTCAAGCATCTCCAGTTTCAGTTCCAGTTCCTGAACATATGGTGTCTGAACAACATTATCCAAACGCTTGATCACCAATTCATCGCGTTTTAAAAACGCAATTTCATTGTCATTCAGATAGATTACATTTTTGGTATATTCTACAATAGGTGTGGCATCAGAAGCAATAAAATATTCTCCCGCACCAACACCGATCACCATTGGGCTCCCTTTTCTTGCCGCAATCAGTTGATCCGGCTGGTCCTCATCCATAATCACAATGGCATAAGCACCACTCACTTCGTTAAGCGCAAGCCTTACCGCTTCCAGAAGATCTACATCCTCAGACTTATAAATATCTTCCACCAGATGGATCAATACTTCCGTATCCGTATCACTCTTGAATACATGCCCTCTGCTTTCCAGCTCTTCTTTAAGTGTGGCGTAATTTTCTATAATTCCATTGTGGATGATACTCAGTTTACCATCATTTGAAGTATGAGGATGTGAATTCCGGTCAGATGGTGCACCATGTGTAGCCCACCTGGTATGTCCTATTCCAATAGTACCAGAAAGGTTCTTTCCTTCTGCAAAATTCTCCAGTTCAATCACCTTACCCGCCTTTTTGAAGATATTCATCCCTTCGTCATTGATCAGTGCAATTCCAGCACTGTCATAGCCCCGGTATTCCAGTCTTTTTAATCCTTTTATAACAATTGGCCAGGCTTCCCTGTAACCAATATATCCTACTATTCCACACATATAGTTCTTTTTATATAATTTCTATGAATTAATTTTTAATTAAATGATGCTGTAAATTTATATAAATTACTTAACATCAGCAATGTACATCTGTTCATTTTTCCATTAGCATATATTTTTTTAAAGGTTATGAACCGATCATGTGCTACCAAAATTTATTCACTTCGGTTTGTGCAGTACTGCACATGATAGTTTCACCAGCCACCTCAATCCGTACAGTCATAGAAATTAACAATATTTACATTTCCAAAATTTTAATCCAATTTTAACATGAATAATATCTTTTTAATTAATATTAACGTTATATTGCATAACAATTTTATTACAAAACACCATTGAATTTAAAAATTCATGCCACCTACACCAACCTTTCAAACCGCAAATGACCCTGTAGCAATTGAACAATTAATTGCAGCCCTGTCTTCCTTCCATCCACTAAGTGAGGGGCTCAAAAATCAGATCGCCACCAGAGTCCAAACCGTGAAGCTGGAGAAGGATGAGTTCTTAATGAAACAGGGTGAACATTGTTATTATTTCTACTTCCTGGTCAATGGCATATTGGTAGCTACAACCAACAGAAACCATAAAGAGCTGACTACTTTTATTGTCACCGATGGCAATTTCGTTACCTCAGTAACAGGAATGTATGGCTATGTACCTTCCGAGGACACCGTACATGCCGTAGAGGATGCTTTACTTTTAGCCCTGCACGCTGATGATATGCAGGAGATGTATGACCGCTTCCCGGAGTCGAATATCATCCTGCGCAAAATCTTTGAAAATTATTTTCAGGGCGCTCACGAACGCTCTAACATGACGCGGTTAAATACAGCGAAAGAAAAATATCTATATCTCCAATCCTATATGCCAGATCATATTCACCGGATCCCTCTGGCACATAAGGCAAGCTATCTGGACATCAGACCCGAAACATTGATCAGGATTAAAAAAGAACTACAATCAGAACAAGATGAATCACAATGGGCAGATACTTGCTCCAAATTAAACGCTCATATTGACGAGCACCTGAGCTTCCGTCAAAAAAACCTTACCCTCGCACAATTGGCTAAAGAATCAAATATTCCTATTGCTCAACTTAACTTTCTTTTAAAGAATAATTACAACAAAAGCTTTACAAAATACGTTAATAGTTTGAGAGTTAATTACGTAAAGGAAAAATTAGCCAAAGAAGATGAATGGAAACACCTCACCATCGAAGCCGTTGGTATAGATGCAGGGTTCAAATCCAGAAGCGTGTTCTTTTCAGAATTCAAGAAACAAACCGGAATCACTCCCGGCGAGTTTGTTAGAACTGCGGGAAAGAGTCCAGAATTTGAATTTGAGACTACATAATATCGTAATAGATTAGTTACAGTAGAAATAAGGTGATAAATTTACACTGAAATGGAAAATATATTAAATAAGAATATAAAAATGGACTGGATCAACAAGGAACGCACATATAGGGAATGTCCAAAATGCCGTCAGGGAGAACTGGACACTAGAATTCCAAGAGGTCCACTATTTAAACATTTTCTCTTTTGGATGCCTTATAAAAGGTATAGGTGCAGCAATTGCCAGGCAAAGATTCATATACTTGAGAAGAAATAAAAAAAAGGCCATTTGGATAATCCAAATGGCCTTTTTTTTATTTCTTACCGATGACTTATTCAACCGTAACCGATTTGGCCAGATTTCTTGGCTGATCGACATTACAGCCTCTCAAAACAGCGATATGATAAGACAACAACTGCAATGGTATAGTTGCCAGTAGTGGTAAAAATGCCTCACTCGCATCCGGAATCTCGATACAATAATCTGCCATCTTTTTAACTTCAGTATCGCCTTCAGTAACAATAGCAATAACCTGTCCTTTTCTGGCTTTTACTTCCTGTATGTTGCTGATCACTTTTTCATAAGAAGAATTCTTTGTTGCAATCACTACAACCGGCATTTCCTCATCAATTAAAGCAATCGGACCGTGTTTCATTTCAGCAGCCGGGTATCCCTCAGCATGGATATAAGAGATCTCTTTTAATTTTAAAGCGCCTTCCAGGGCAACCGGGAAGCCGCTTCCTCTTCCAAGGAAAAGACAATTTCTGGAATCTTTAAACTTTTCTGCGATTTCCCTAATCAGCGCATCAGACTGCAAAGCCAGTTCAATTTTTTCAGGAATATTCTCCAGTTCAGTTAAGAGCTCAACCATTTTAGAATTGGTTACCGTTCCTCTCTGCTGTGCCAGATTAAAAGCAATTAGGGTCAATACAGTTACCTGAGCGGTAAACGCCTTGGTACTGGCCACGCCAATCTCAGGACCTGCGTGTGTATAAGCGCCCGCATGCGTAATTCTTGGAATAGAAGCACCAACCACATTACATACACCAAAAATGGTTGCCCCCTTTTCTTTAGCCATCTCTATAGCCGCCATCGTATCTGCAGTTTCACCAGATTGAGAAATGGCAATGATCACATCGCTTTCATGAATGATCGGGTTTCTGTATCTAAATTCAGAAGCATATTCCACTTCGACAGGAATACGTGCATATTCTTCAATTAAATACTCTGCAACCAAACCTGCATGCCATGAAGTTCCGCAGGCTACAATAATAATGCGCTTTACATTTTTAAGCTTATCCGCATATTCATTGATCCCCCCCAGTTGAACTCTTCCTTCTGAAGGATAAATACGGCCCCTTAAACAGTCTCTTACAGATCTTGGCTGCTCATAGATCTCTTTTAACATGAAATCATCATAGCCGCCCTTTTCCAGCATTTCCAGTTTCAGTTCCAGTTCCTGGATATATGGAGTCTGGATCACATTGTCCAAACGTTTAATCACTAATTCGTCCCGCTTTAAAAGTGCAATTTCATTATCATTCAGATAAATCACATTTTTCGTGTACTCCACGATCGGTGTTGCATCAGAAGCAATAAAATACTCTCCTTCTCCAACTCCAATCACCATTGGGCTACCTTTTCTTGCAGCAATCAATTGATCAGGCTGCGCCTCATCCATCACCACAATAGCATAAGCACCATTCACTTTATGCAACGCCAATCTTACTGCCTCCAAAAGGTCTACATTTTCAACTTTATAGATCTCTTCAATAAGGTGGATCAATACTTCTGTATCGGTATCACTGTTAAACTCGTGACCTTTGCTTTGGAGCATTTCCTTAAGCGTAGCGTAGTTTTCTATGATACCATTATGGATAATGGTTAAATCGCCCGCATTAGAGGTATGGGGGTGAGAGTTACGGTCGCATGGCTCTCCATGTGTTGCCCAACGCGTATGGCCTATACCGATGGTTCCTGTCAAATTTTTACCTTCGGCAAAATTTTCCAGCTCCACAACCTTTCCGGCCTTTTTGAAAATATTTAAACCGGCATTATTGATCAGCGCAATACCCGCACTGTCATAACCACGGTATTCTAGTCTTTTTAGTCCTTTAACTACAATTGGCCAGGCTTCTCTGTGACCGATGTATCCGACGATTCCACACATAAATTAATAGGTAAGATGTTTATGATTGATATTGATTGTCATAATATTTTACGTAGTCACCAGAAGTCACATCAGATAACCATTCT
>NZ_DATMRL010000609.1:0-5629 GCF_035566355.1 Pedobacter sp. | reverse complement strand
TTTTGCTCGTCTTTACCTTCTGAAAAGGTATATTTTGTACGTATAAAAACTTGGTTTGCCCATGAATTTCCAATTTTGATGGTTTTATCAAAAAAGAATGCCGGACCTGCATTTCGCATCCATTGCGTATAAGCCCGGATCCTGTAATTTCCTTCCGTTAAAGAATCTGTTAGTTTAAAATCTCCCCAGGTAAAACCATTAATAATAGGAAGTTGAATTTGTTTCTTTATAGAATCATCTTCATTGATCAGTTCTACATATAAAATATTGCTGATGTTTGTGGGGGAAGAGTTTAAAGAATTAATCACATAGGCTTTGAACCAAATATCGTCACCAATAGCGTAATAAGGCTTATCCAAATGAAGATGTACCTTTTCCTGGGGATGTTTTTGATGGTAATCCTCCAATTTTTTCAGAAGTATGGAAAATGAATCATCATCGTTCTTAAAGCCAGCAAAGCAACAACAGCTTATTAGAACCAATATGTGAAAAATCAATTTTTTTCTCATAAATATGAGGGGTTAAACAGATTAATTTACTTCATAAGTATATACAGTTCTTGCCAGTTGGCCTACACGGTTCATGCCTTCGGTAACCACCCGGTAGGTGCCGCTCTGATCGGTATTGAAATAACCAACCTTGGCTGTTCCTGAGGTACTGGTAATAATTTGCGGATTCCAGTATACTGTTGTTCTCAGGTCAGGCTGGCCGCCGGATTCCGGAGTATATCGTGGAGAATAAAATTGTCTTGGTGTGTAATATCCCTTTTGCGTGTAAACCATAATGCCCGGGGTGTAAACAGAACCGTAATTTCCACCGCCACGTTTAGTCGTGATCACCAAGATACCTCCACCACCATTCATTCCGTAGATGGCTGTATTTCCAATACTTTTGAGTACTTCTATGGTTTCTACTTCCTGAGGCACAATATTATCCAGAAAATCTGCATCCATATTCATTCCGTCAAGGACGATCCGCATAGGGGTGTTTCCGTTTCTCATCAGATAGGCCTTTCCATCGCGTATCATCAGACCGGCTACCCGACCCTGTAGACATTGAGACAGGGTTGTGCAAGTGCCTAATTGATCTGCGGTGATGATGGCATCTGCATGACCGGCTCCATTTAGATTGGCGGAGTTTGGAGCTTTGTTCTTTTTTTCTACGATATTGACCTCGTTCAGCATGATGGTGCGCTGTAAAAGTCCCCGTTTGGTCAGTTCATCAAAATAGTTCTCGCTTTTAGTGATATAAGAGGAAATAGCCTCGTTGATGTTCACCTCTATATCTCCGGTATTTTTGTTTTTGGTGACTACTTGTCTTGGCACAAGATCCAGTTTGATCTCTACATTCTTTTTGTTTTTTGCGTTTCTGCCCTGAACAACAAACTTTGTGCTGTCACTGAACAGGAGTTTGTCAAAATTGAATCGGCCATTGGCATCTGTTAAGGTATCGATCATAAATAGTCCCCCTGAAGAAGAAAACAAAGAAACTTTCCCCTTTTCTATGGGTTTGCCTCCCAGGGTGGTGAGTGTACCACTAATGGCAAGGGACTTTTCTGCTTTATAAGTTACCGGAGGATTGGTATTGCCTGTGAAGGTTTTCCATGAAAATCTCCGCCATCCTTGTGTGAGCATTAAATTATCCAGATCACTTTGTGCAACAGGATCTTTATGGAGGAAGTAATAATTTGGTTTCTCTACATAGCCCGCCAGATCGGAGGTTAGTAGAAAAGTAGTGAAAATATTGCTTTCGTTATCCTCGTCTGGTTGAACAATGGATGTATTGGTTACAGACATCGAAAAAATGCCTTGTACAGGCTTGTTATCTGTGGTAGAAGTCAGGGTAAGCTGTACAGAATCTCTTTTATTGTAGGTTTTCCGGTCGCTCTGTACCTGAAGGTTAGTCAGATCGGCCTGGTTCTGTACAAATGTTAACCTTTCGCAAACAGGTTTGTTATCCGGGCCAAATAGTGTGAGCTGAAGAATTCCCATAGGGAGATCTTTTTTAGGAATGTTAATGATGACCAGCTGTTTCTCTGTTTTTGTGGTAAAGACAGAAAATACATTGCCGTTGTTCTGCGCGAGCAATTTTAGTTCGCCTTTGCCCAGCACATTACTGCTCAGATAGATTTTGACACTAATTTTGGAGGTATCCAGATTGTTTACTGACAATACATATCCATCGGGTAGGGCTTGGGGCAATTTGATCTTCTGATCAGAACCATCTTCGAACTTAACGATCGCGGTGTAGGTCTTTCCTGGTTGCGGATTGAGGATGACATTACCCATACCCAGGTGTGTGGTGTTAAATTTGGTGATTTCAGTACCTTCATTATCAACAATGCTTCCGGTAATGTCTTTACCCAGACCAGCGTTGTTTATCGCTTTGATACCTAGTTTGGAAGGAATATTTTCTACAAGATTTCCACCTTCCGGAAAGAATTGTACATCTATGGCATTGGAAGTTGCTGTAATAGGAATAAGTTTTACTACTTTCTTTTTTCCTGGCAATTCAATTGTAGCGGTGATTTTGCCGGAAGATTTCAGTTCTGGTTTGTTGTTCAGAAAATCGAAGTTGATTTCTCCATTGCTATTGGTAAGTGCTTTTCCTTTACTAATGTTCTTATTGTCTATCTGTACCACGTAGTTTACCTCATTACCACTATAAGCTTTTCCAGTTTTATCTGTAAATGTGAGCTGTGTATTGACCTTCTCTGCATTTTTTTCTTCTGAGAAGGAATATTTTGTACGGGTAAAAACTTTATTTGCCCAGGAATTTCCAATTTTCAGGGTTTTATCGAAAAAGAATTCCGGACCAGCGTTCCGCATCCATTGCGTATAGGCTCTTATCCTATAGTTGCCTTCGGGAAGAGAATCGGTCAGTTTAAAATCTCCCCAGGTAAAACCGCCAATCACAGGAAGCTTAATCTGTTTTTTGACAGAGTCTGCTTCATTGATCAGCTCAACATATAATATATTGCTGATTTCGCTGGGTTGAGATGTCGTGGCATTAATGATATAGGCCTTGAACCAAATATCGTCGCCAATGGCATAATAGGGTTTATCCAGGTGAAGGTGGACTTTTTCCTGGGGATTATCCTGGTTATAGACTTCCAGTTTTTTAATCAGGGCCGAAAACGGATCGTCATCGATTTTAAAAGCCACAAAACAAAAGAGGCCGAAAAGTACAAAGAGCGTTAGAACTAATTTTTTTTTCATCAGAATATAATTTTATTTTAATGGTGATGAAGCTATCATGTGTTACCAGATTCTATTCATATCGGTTTGTGTATTTCTGCACATGAGGGTTTCATTAGAATGTAATTAGTAAAGTTTTTTTCGAGGTTTTTCTGTTTTTAATTGCTCTTAAACGGGCTTAAATCGTATTTGCTTGGCGGCTGCATAAATTAAGAGTAATAAAAATAAAGCCTCAATATACGAGTATTGAGGCTTTATTGCAAAATATGAAAGGAAGGTTAAAAATGGATCAGAACTTGTTCTGCCACATCATACTTTCTACTGGTTTGGTTGTCTTGTTGCTGTATTTGGCGTTGTCTTTTGTATTGTACATGGTTTTAATATCGCCTTCTACAACAAAATAAATCAGCTGGCCAATTGGCATACCTGCGTAAATTCTTACGGGCTGTGCGCAGGAAATTTCCAGGGTCCAGGTATTGCAAAAGCCGACATCGCCTTTGCCTGCAGTAGCATGGATGTCGATACCCAGGCGTCCGGTGCTTGACTTGCCTTCTAAAAAGGGAACATGTGCGTGTGTTTCTGTGTATTCCAGCGTTACACCAAGATAGAGTGTGCCAGGTTGTAAAACATAGCCATCTTTAGGAATTTCAAAATGCTCTATGGTATTGTGTTTTTTTGCATCGAGTACTCTGTCTTTATAGGTGGCCAGATATTTGCCTAAATGCACATCATATGAGTTTGTGCCTAAGCATTCGGGTTTAAAAGGCTCGATAATAATGGTGCCCTTATCTATTTCTTCTAGAATACGTTTGTCGGAAAGTATCATTTATTAAGTATTTGGGCTAAATTATGATTAATTTAAGATACTTTTACCATTGATTTCCTAAAATAGAGATGCCAATCGTTTTTAATAAGAATATTGATGATCAAACCATGCTTTCTGTGTGGAAGATAGAAGAGTCTGAAGAACAACTCATTGCGGGTTTACAGCTGAAACAGCATGAACTTGATTTTATTTCTTCTCTGAGCAATGGTAAACGTTTGCTGCATTGGTTGAGTACACGTTTATTGCTGAGAACCATGTTGCAAACTACCGAATATATAGATTGCAGAATGGATGATCATGGTAAACCTTATCTGGTTAATATAGACTATGAAATTTCCCTGAGTCATTCTTTTGATTATGCTGCAGTAATGATCAGCAGAAATAAGAAAGTGGGTGTGGATATTGAGCTGATCAAAGATAAGATCCATAAGATTGAGCAGAAATTCCTTTCTGTGGAAGAACTGGAGCAAAATGATCTGAACCGGAGTACCGAGGGCTTATATGTTTGCTGGTGTGTAAAGGAGGCTATTTATAAATGGAATGGAAGAAAAGGTCTGGAGCTAAAAAAGGACATGTATATTGAATCTTTTCCTTTACAGGAAGAAGGGCAGCTGAGGGCTTTTGTTAGTTTAGCTGATGAGCGAAAGGAGTTAACTGCTCATTATTTTAAGGTAGAGGATAGTTATATGTTAGGTTATGTAATGGCTTAATCATTTCTGTTATGAATAAAAATGTAAGATATATAGACTGGGGCCTAATTGATTATCAACAGGCCTGGGACCAGCAGGAGGAGATTTTTAATCAGACGGTAGCTCTTAAAACGGCGAACCGAACCAATCATACGGAAATAGAAACCCCAAATGTGCTGATCTTTTGTGAGCATCCTCATGTATATACATTAGGAAAAAGTGGTTTGCCGGAGAATTTACTGTTGGATGAAAAGGGTTTGGAGGAAAAACGGGCTACTTATTATAAAATAAACAGGGGCGGTGATATTACTTATCATGGTCCGGGCCAGATTGTGGGGTATCCTATTCTTGACCTGGATAATTTCTTTACTGATATTCATTTATATCTGCGTACTCTCGAAGAGGCGGTGATCCTAACTTTAAATGATTATGGTGTTGAAGCGGGGCGATATCCCGGTTATACGGGGGTTTGGCTGGATGCGGATAATGAAAAGGCCAGAAAGATCTGTGCTTTGGGGGTAAGGTGCAGCCGCTGGGTGACTATGCATGGTTTTGCTTTTAATGTGAACACGGATCTGGACTATTTTAAAAACATTGTTCCTTGTGGAATAGATGATAAGGATGTGACTTCGCTGAAGCGTGAACTTGGGCGTGAACTGGATATGGAAGAAGTTAAGGCTATTCTAAGAGGCCATATTGCGGATCTGTTCTCCATGAAACTGGATGTTTAGTTTTATCTGTCTGGATTAATTTCCTTTCCTTCGTTTTTGAGGGGGGGGATATCATTGGAATTTTTAGGACACCTGCTTCCAGGCTGCGCGATATCAGGCGGCTGAAGAAGCCGCAGATCTCTAAGGCCTTCCAGCAGGTATCCTAAAAATTCCTTAGCATATTGGCTAGGGAGGGTGCTAACCGGG